>JAYEME010000217.1:30009-55125 GCA_034717915.1 Thermodesulfobacteriota bacterium | reverse complement strand
CCCCACTTTGCTGCATAGCTGGCATCTGAGGTAGAATATTCCAAGCGTTGTTGTCGAAAAAAATGTTTGCACAGTTGATGGCTAAGCAAAAATTTCGTCCTACTTCTGTAGCCGCTTTGCCAACTCCTGCAACAGAGGTATCACTTTGCGTAATGCCGTCCCCCTGTGACTGATGCGGTTTTTAATCTCAAGCGGTAATTCAGCCATGGTTTTACCATACTCTGGGACAATAAAAAGGGGATCGTAACCAAAACCACCGTCACCCCGTTCGCCACGCATAATCAGACCTGAAACCTGGCCATCACACGTCTCACACCGACCATCGGGCCATGCCAGCGCCATGACACAATGAAACGCAGCCTGACGGTTTTCATCTGCAACCTGCTCCATTTCATTTAACAACTTGAGATTATTTGCGCCATCATCACCATGCCCACCGGCATAACGCGCCGAATTCACCCCCGGTTCACCATTCAATGCCGCAACGACAAGCCCACTATCATCGGCTAGAGTCAACAGCCCGCTGAATTGTGCCATTTCACAGGCCTTTTTACTGGCATTAGCGGTAAAGGTCACACCATCTTCAATCACTTCGGGTGGATCATCCAATTGATCGAGACCAACAATCTCGATGGGGGCATCAACCAGCAACCGATTGATCTCTTTCAGTTTGCCCTGATTTCCGGTTGCGACCAGTAATTTCATAACTCTAAATCCAAAGCTTGTTGCTGCAAAGCGGTCAACTGGGCACACCCTGCCAAAGCCAGATCACGCAGAGCATCGAGTTCTTCAAGAGAGAAAGGCTCTTCCTCCGCTGTCCCCTGCACTTCAACAAATTTGCCAGAACCAGTAATAACGAAATTCATATCAACATCGGCATTGAAATCTTCCTCATAGTTGAGATCAAGCAGTGGTTTTGCACCGACAATACCGACACTAATGGCGGAGACACTATCTTTCAGCGGCATTTTTTTCAATTTTCCCTGGGTTACCAAACCACTCAGAGCATCGTACAAAGCGACATAAGCACCGGTAATCGAAGCTGTTCGCGTACCACCATCAGCCTGCAGAACATCACAATCGATTTGAACGGTTATTTCACCCATGGCATCCAGGTCAGTAACCGCTCGCAATGAACGTCCAATCAAGCGCTGAATTTCCTGAGTTCTTCCCGATATTTTCCCTTTGGCTGCTTCACGCATGGAACGGGTATGGGTTGCCCGTGGCAACATACTATATTCTGCAGTGACCCAACCACGCCCTTTGCCACGCATAAATGGCGGCACCCGTTCCTCCACTGAAGCGTTGCACAGTACTTTAGTTTCACCACAACAAACCAGCACCGAACCTTCGGCGTATTTAGTAAATTGACGTTGGAAGGTAATCGGTCGCAATTGATTCTCCATACGACCGTCCAAACGCTGAATTTCAGTTGTCCCCATTTATTTCTCCTCGGATTGTTTAGCATATTGGCGAATACCAGTATAAAGCGCCTGAACTAATTTATTTTGATAATCTGCACTTTGCAGTTTCTGCAACTCTTCTGGATTGCTCAAAAAACCAAGTTCAATCTGTACCGTTGGCAGATTTCCACGACCAAGTGACAGCCGTGATGATGGATAAATTCCACGAATTTTGATAGCACTCTCCCCGAGAGCCAAAGCCAGGTTGTTGGCAAGAAGCAAACTGCCACTTTTGACTGGCTTAGCAGCATTCTCCTCGGAAAGATTCTTAGTCATTTCTTCTGCTCGGATAAACAGAGTGACTCCGCTCAGTTCAGTAGAAAATGTAGCCTGAGCATGCAATAAGATCCAGATATCAACATCCTCTTTTGAGGCTGACTGCAGACGTTGCTCCATCGTCAGCTCATAATCACCGTCCCGACTTAAGTAGATTGGGATTCCCAGTTTCATTTTTAACTGTTTTGCCAGTTTTTCCGCAACTTCCAGATTAAGTTGTTTTTCTTTATATCCCGATGGGGCAATAACTCCCGTATCCAAACCGCCATGCCCGGGATCGATAGCAACAGCATGCATTAAAGCCCCATTTTTAATGGTCTTTTTATTCAGTAGAAAAGAAAATAGCTTTTCCAGATTATTCGACTTCTTAGCAGGAGCACTGTTGGTAGCAGGGTCTAGATTACGAAAATAGATCGACTTTCCAGTTAACTGAGCCAACTGATTGAGAATAAAACTGTCTGTCACCCGGAGACGTCCATCAATAAAGCGTGGTTTATCCCGCATAGGATAATGTTCGCCCGAAATCTTCATAAAACCACTTGCAGGGGAAATTTCGGCACGGCCACGCTTGCTCTTGATTTGAAAACTATGACTGATCGAATTCCAGTGACCAGTCAAACCAACAACGTCCAGAGCATCTTCAATGGCAATATAGGGAACACCATCTTGCTGATAGACATCTTCCAGACGCACCGGCTTCTTGCCACGCAAAGCAATATCAACAGCAGAAAATACCAACTGAGCCGGCAGTAATAAACAGAGTAAAATAATCAAAAAACGCATAATGACTCCCTGAAAAGCTGGAAGGTTTATAGCTCAGCTTTCAGTGCTGTGTCAATTAACGGCAGTCTCCAGAAGGGTTTCAAATAAGGGGTTCACCCACGCTTTGAGTGAGGTTAAGGGCTTGAAACATCCGCTCAATTAACAATTCTTCTAACTTTTGCTGAGCTAAATCATCCTCGCCAATATCGCGAATTTGACCACCTGCAATCATCCCATGCCCTCCTGCGGTTCCAACCCCTGCAACCATCTTCTGAATAAGCAACCCAAGCCTTGCCTCAGAATTAAGTGAGCGCATCGACAGAATTTGAGTTCCGTTGAACCAGCCCATTCCAAGAACATAGTTTATCCCTTGTTGACGTAACAAAAAATCGGCTAATTCAGCAACAAGATCCGGGTTTTCAACCTTGCGTAGATTACAAACCAAAATCTCACCAAAAACCCGGGAATTTTCAATTGCAGTATGAAAAGTGGAAAAATACTTGCGTGAAACCTGCGGATGAATAACGTCATAAAGAATTTTATTATTCGAAAGGGGCAACAGTTTCAAATAAGCCTCTCGATCAGCCTTTGACCACTCCCTCCCAAGATCCTGAGTTTCCGATTTTATTGCATAGAACAGGCTGGTCGCAAGTTTTGTATTAATCGACACATGTTGATTATTCAGATATTCATAAAGGATGGTTGCAGATGCGCCATATCCCTCACGCACATCGATCCAGAAAACATCTGAAAATTTTCTCTTAGGGGGATGATGATCAATAATCAGATCGACCGGTTGTCCCTCAGGCAAAGAGTTATTCCCAGTGCCCGGTTGAGTATCAACCATACACACCACTGCAAACTGGGAGAGCTTGATTTTACAGAATGGCACCAGGGGTATTTCCAGTAATTCAACCATTTTGCGATTTTCGCTGCGACCAATGACACCCCCATATGCCAACACCGCATCCTGCCCGGTTTTCATCAGAATCAGGTGGCGCAATGCCACAGCAGATGCAATTGAATCAGGGTCAGGATTATCGTGACAGATAATCAGAATTTTGCCCCGACCACGCAACCATTCAACCATTTCACTGACTGAGTCAGCCTCGACTGAAGGGTGGGAATGGCCGGCTGGTTCTGGTACTGACTTGAGTTTATTCATTATCTTTCCCACCTTTATGAAGCACAGAAAATATCATTTCAACGGCCTGTTCCGGGGTTCCTGCCTGACAGGTCGTGGAGATTTGTGACCAACTTCCAAGCTGCACGACTGGTTTACCCAATTTCAAACTGATTGCGATTTCGGACAAAGTACCATACTCGCCTTCAATTGCGATCAGTGCGCTGGCGGTCTGGGCGATGATAATATTGCGAGCATGCCCCATATCTGTGACAATTGGTAATGTAACATAGGGATTGGCAGAATTGGACAAACTACCAGGCAAAATGCCGAGGACATCTCCCCCCGCTTCAGCACAACCACGGGAAGCGGATTCCATCACACCACCTAAGCCACCACAAATCAGAATAGCACCTTTTTCAGCGATCAGCCGCCCAACCTGGTACGCGTTGGTTAAACCAGAGGACGAAGCATTGGCCGCGCCAATGACACCAATAATTATTTTTCTGCGCACAGAAGAAGTCATTTTTTACACATGAATAATTTCAACTGCTCCGTCAGCAAGGGATTCCAAACCGTCAAGTATTCCCCACGGAGAACTCTCTACGACAACAACAGGAGTTTGCAAAGCAGAATTGATCGCTTCAATATTCACATCATCCAGAAACAACTGTCCACCATCTTTCAACACAACATCGGGTATCAGGATACCATCTCCCAGCTCCACCCCCTGCAACTGTTCTAACAAATCAGTGCCAGTCATTAATCCGGTCACGGTAATATCAGTACCAAAAAAATGATTTTTGATTGCCACCACGTCGAGCGTTACCCCGGTTTTCAAACTGAGCCGCTTAGCAAACCCAACTAATTCATCACAAAACAGGTAACCGGTAACCAAAGTAATCTTATCCAGTTCCAACTTTTCAGCATCAAGTAAAACTTCAGCAGATTGTTGTCGAAACTCTGCAATCAACCCTACACCATTTTCGATCTGCTTAAAATCCTCATAATCTGCGTATGCTGGTATCCCATGCTGAGCCAATAGATAGAACTCATCAGCAGGAAAAAC
The DNA here is from genome assembly GCA_034717915.1 of Thermodesulfobacteriota bacterium. Classification (GTDB taxonomy): domain Bacteria; phylum Desulfobacterota; class Desulfuromonadia; order Desulfuromonadales; family Geopsychrobacteraceae; genus Desulfuromusa. The sequence goes on along the minus strand of JAYEME010000217.1, from coordinate 50,432 downwards.
AAAGCGGCTGCCATGCTGAACTAAATATTCCTGTTGATATTCATGAACTAATTCCAGACAAGAGATTGCATCCTGCGACAGCATTTTTTTTAATTGTGGCAATCTTGCCCGATATTGTGTCAAACCTACCGGAACCACCGCCAAAGAGGCAACCTGAGGATAAAGATTTGCTAAATCCTCTATTGTTTGTTGTAGAGCCGCCCCATCATTGACTCCCGGACAGAGAACCACCTGACAATGAAGTTCAATTCCGGTAGAAGTTAAACGTTTAAGTAAGGGTAAAATTTCCGGAACCTTGGTATTGAGGAGTTTTTCACGCAGAGGGTGATCGGTCGCATGGACAGAAATATAGAGGGGGGAAAGCTTATCCCGGATAATTCTCTGCAGGTCGGCCTCATCAAGATTCGTCAAAGTGATATAGGAACCGTAGAGGTAGGAAAAGCGATAATCCTCATCCTTAATATAGAGAGTATCTCGCAACCCTTTCGGCAATTGATGGACAAAGCAAAAGACACACTGATTGCCACATTGCCGCGGTCGTGGATGTTCAACAGAGAGGCCAAGCTCTTCCAGCGGTTCTTTTTCCAGGTCAAATTCCCATAGATCATCATTCTCACGCAATATTGCCAACAAAAGATGATCTGTCTCACTGTGCACATGATAATCAACCAGATCAACGATTTCGTGGCCGTTAATACTGACCAACCGATCGCCGGCCAGTAATCCAAGCTCCTCGGCATAACTACCTGATGCGACCGACTCGACCCTTATCATTTATAGCTTCTTTCACTCAACTTTTTTCTCTTCTGTTTATTCATATCGACCAGGAATTCGGATCAATCGTAATGGCGAGGTGCAAAAAACAGCAAGGGCGGCACCATCGGAGCCGCCCTCTGGAAAAACTATCATACTACGAGAAGCTAATCACGCCCACCGTGCAAACGAAAATTACCATCAACTGAAGTGATTGAACTAACCGCATGCTTGTAAATAAGCATATCACTTCCACTTTCGGCTAAAATACAAAAACTGTCGAAAGACTTTATGTAGCCCTCCAGTTTTTCCCCGGTCATCATGGCAAGAGAAACTTTAACCCGCTCTTTACGAGCTTGATTCAAGTACTGATCTTGAATGTTGAATGGTGATTTAGGCATGTCCGCTCCTTTAATAAAGTAAAAAATTTTCAATAGATTGTACTACTTTACCAGACTTCATTGAGGAATCAACCCAAATAATATCTGGCTCTTTTTTGAACCAGGTCATTTGTCTCTTGGCATATTGGCGAGTATATTTTTGAATATCATCGAGCATCTGTTCTGCGCTGATTTCTTCTTTTAAGTAGCGTATGACTTCTCGATATCCAAGCGTTTGCAAAGCTTTCAAATTGAAAGAGTAGTCTTCAACCAGCCCCTTAACTTCCTTGACTAACCCAGCTGAAAGCATCTCCTCAGAGCGGCAATTAATCCGTGAATAGAGTTTGTCGCGAGGAAAAGAAGGGGCTAGCTTCAATGTACGATAGGGTTGTTCCGCAAAACGATGCTCAGCCTTTAACTCAGACATTTTCCGACCACTCGTGGCAAAGACCTCAAGGGCTCGAACAATACGAATGATATTGTTTGGATGTATCGAAGCAGCAGAAGCGGGGTCAACCTGTTTCAGCTCCCTGAACAAGCTACCAGCCCCCTCAACCAATTCCCGTTGATGGAGTTCTGTGCGTAGTGCTGGATTGCTGGCAGGCAACTGAGCTAATCCCCCCAACAAGGCTCTGATATAAAGGCCGGTTCCGCCAACAATACAGGGGGTCTTACCTCGGGCGGTTATTTCCAGAATCAAGGGGTGTGCCCGGTCGACAAATTCAGCGACGGAAAAGTTCTGATCTGGTTCGATTAAATCAATCATATGATGGGGCACAACAGCTTGCTCTTGCTGCGTTGCTTTTGCTGTGCCGATATCCATACGGCGATAGATCTGTCGCGAATCAGCAGAAATTATTTCTAAAGGGAATTTTTCAGAGAGGGAAATAGCCAGGGATGTTTTACCCGAACCAGTCGGACCACAGATAACTAGAACCGACACTTGTCCTGTTGCGGCTGGAATCATTATTGGCACTTTCGCAAAAACTCATGGGATGGCTAAGCAAAAATTTCGCACTACAAAGCCTGGTGGTTTTTCAGGGGCGAAGGCAGACATATGGTATGTCGAGATCCTGAAAAACCACCGTAACGCCGTAGTGCGGACTTTTTGCGACGCCATCTTTATTGGCGCCTGAACATCCGTTCAACTTCAGTTAGCGTCATACGCTGCATCACCGGACGGCCATGGGGACAATTTGCTTTAAAGTCTATTTGATCAAGATCTTGGAATAATGCCTTTATCTCAACAACGGCAAGGGCTTGATTGGCACGGATAACACTGTGGCAGGCCATCAGAATCAAAATTTCATCGATAGATTCGCGGAGCTGCCCGGTGCGCCCGATCCGTTCCAATTCGAGGGCAACATCAACCACCAACCTCACTACGTCCCTATTTTCCAGCAACTGCGGAACTGCTTTCAATGCAAAGGATTTCCCACCAAAGGGCTCAATTTCAAAACCCAAACTCTCCAGCTCACGCTGATTATCACCAAGAGCCGCAGCACTGTTAAAATCAAGCTCCAAAACTTCAGGAAAAAGCAATGTTTGGCTGGGAATTGCTCCTGCAGCATAAGCATGACGTAATTTCTCAAAACCGACCCGTTCATGCGCCGCATGTTGATCAATCATTATCAGATCGGCACCATCCTGGCAGAGAAGATAACTCTGGTGATACTGTCCAAGGATCTGTAACCGCGAAAAGAACCCCGTCTCTTCGCTTCCAGGGAGAATATATTGAGTACCAATAACCGATTGATCATCTGAACTCGGTTGGTAAGAGGATGGAGATGGATAAAATTGTTGCGCAGTGGGTTCTCGCCCAATATGATTCTCCTGAAAACGCTCTCCAGGCGGTACATATTGAGCTGAAGACTCTTGAACAGAAGAATCAGCAGAGGTTAGGCTATCATGTTCACTCCTATGATTATGTCGTTCAGCTAAATAATTTTCTACCTTATTAGCGGACGAATCAAGAATCTCCTTTTCCAACCATTCAGCTGGCCGGAGTGTCTGCTGCAAACTTGTAGCGATAAAATCATGAACCAACGATTGTTCCCGAAAACGCACTTCATGTTTGGTCGGATGGACATTCACATCCACCTGTGCCGGATCTATCTGTAAAAACAGGACGACAACCGGGTAACGCCCTTTCATCAACAGATGACGATAGCCGTCCATAACCGCGTGCTGAACCACGCGATCCCGGATATAACGACCATTGATAAAAGTGTAAATATGGGATGTCGCCGAACGGGTTAACTGTGGTTGAGAAATTAATCCAGATAACTGCAGATCGGCTCCATGCTGTCGCTCCAGCGGAAGTAGATCGTGCAACAACGATCTCCCCAGTAACGCAGCCACTCGCTCTCTAAGCCCCTTTTCACGACGCAAATCAAGCATCATCCGATCATTATGTTTTAAGCGGAAACTGACTCCTGGATTTGCTAATGCTTGCTTGGTGACAACATCTGCTGCATGACCGAGTTCTGTCTGTTCTTTGCGTAGAAATTTTTTACGGGCAGGTAAATTGAAAAACAGATTACGAACCTCAACGACAGCCCCTTGCGGCAGGCCAAGTTCATCAACATTTTTAATCTTACCCCCCTCAGCGTAAATCTGCTGACCAAGCCCCTCATCGTTATCACAAGTTTTCAACCGCAACCGGGATACTGATGCAATGGACGCCAGAGCTTCACCTCTGAAACCAAGAGTTGTGAGGGCAAACAAGTCGGCATCTGTACGGATCTTACTGGTTGCGTGGCGTTCAAATGAGAGAAATGCATCCTGTCGATCCATACCACAGCCGTTATCAGTTATCCGGATCAAACGTTTTCCACCCGCTTCCAGCTCGATCAGAATATCTGAGGCTCCAGCATCCAGTGAATTTTCAAGCAACTCCTTAACTACCGACGACGGTCGTTCAACAACTTCTCCGGCGGCAATTTTATTGCATAACTCTTCGGGTAAAACCTGAATTTTAGTTTCCATATCACCATTATGACTTTTAAGATAAAAAAAGATAGCGGTCGTAATGTGACTCGACCGCTATCTCAATGATAATTCAAAGCTAAAGAATAAACCATATAATCATTTCCCCTCTAACTCGTCAAAAATAAGCTCAATATCTTCCAAATCCTCTTCTAAGTTATTTTTCAAGTCATCAACCGGTTCATCGACCGACGCTAAAGTCAAACCGACTGTAGTTAAACCGAGATCCTCAGCCACATTATTGATAATTTCTGCAGTAATTTCTGTTCCATGCCGTAGATATGTTTCAAATAGGGCATTATCACAGAGAGTATTCATCAGCCTCGGAACACCACCGGAAAACTGATGAATTAACGTCAAGGCATCAGCGTCAAAAGGTGAGTCATCACATCCGGCAACCTGGAGTCGATAATCAATATATTTAAGCGAGGCCTCTGCAGAAAGGGGCTTTAGAGTATATTTAAAAGCAACTCGCTGTGCCAGTGGCGCGTCCAGCTTCATAATATCATCAAGCTCTGGCAACCCGAAAAAAACAATATTGAGGAGCTTTTTATCAGGTATTTCCAAGTTTAACAAGCCGCGAAACTCTTCCATCAATTCCCGTGTTTGTAACATTTGCGCTTCATCAATCAGCACAACAGCCTTGCGTCCCTCTTTTTCAATTTCCAGCAAACGCTTATAAAGTTGTTTCAGCATTTTCAGAGGGCTGAGCTCAGGATTCTTCACACCTAATTGCACACAGATGCGGGACAAAATCCACTCAGGAGTAATCGCGGAATGAATCATAACCAACAGCGATGATTCATATTTATCATAGGGGAGATTATCCAGCATTCGTCTGGCAAGGGTGGTTTTTCCAGTACCAACCCCACCAACGAGAACAGCCAACCCCTTGTCTGAATCAACAGAGTATTTCAGGCGCAATAACGCCTGTTTGTGCTGCTCGCTGTCGAAATAAAATTTATCATTCGGCGCATTAGAAAATGGCTCACGATCAAAGTTGAAGTGGTCGGTATAACCCATGAATACTCCAGGAAAAATCTATGACTACAGAAAGGAAATTCGCTCTTTTTTCTCTTCCAGGATGCCCTCTGAATCATCCTCGGCAATACCGAGGTTATTTTTTAATAGAGAAATTTTATCCCTGACATCCCGGTAATTATTGTCTTGTGAAAAAACGTCCTGATAACTGCTCAACGCATCGTTAGAACGTTCTGCCCGTTCATAAAGCAAACCAAGCTCATAACCAAGGTTGAGTCGTTGAATGTCCTCCAACTGAGGAGAATCCAGTGCCTGCTGAAACATCACCTCTGCATTGTTAAAATCACCTTTGTCTGAGAAGCTAAGTCCTTTCAAAGTCTGACAATCAACATAACGGGCTGGTTCCTGCTCCGCTTTTTCAAACTCACTGATCGCATCATCCAACAAACCCATCTCCCGATAAGCGATCCCGAGGTTGTAATGAGATTCCATATCATCAGCAGCAATCTGCTCATCAACATCGGTTTTAAAAATCTTTTTCTCAGCCGTTTCATCAGGCTGAAGAGCATCCAGATTAAAATCAAAGTCAACATCTGCAAAACTATCTGACAAGGGGTTGGCCGCAGATGAAGTCTCATCAGAACTTGGTTTATCTTGCTGTTGGTTGAGTAGAGCTTCAATCTCTTCAAGTTTTTGGCGGCATTCGGTAGAATCAGGGGCGTAAGCCAAGATATCATTGCACAGTTTTTGTGCTTCTGCGTATAGCCCTTGCTGAATGTAGAATTCAGTCTCCTCGAGATCAGCTTGTAAATTATGTTCAACGGCTGGGGCTGCTGGTGCAGAACTCTCTTCTTCCAGGTCAAAAGAAAATTCCAGATCGTTGTCCCCTCCCCCGCTCAGATCTAACTTGTCATCAATATTCAGTTCGATGATTGCATCCGAGTCCGCACTGTCATCTGAGAAGCCACCACCGAGTGACGATTCCAGTTCGAGATCAACAGCTTCATCCTCGATAACATCAAAGGTTAAATCGTCACTCTCATCCGACACCACCAGTTCATCTTCTATATCCTCTTCAGCTGAGCCAAGGAGAATATCAGAGAGGGTTTCATCAAGAATCGGCTCATCGGGCTCATCTTCCTGCTCAGACATAATATCCAGAAGTTTGTCACCATCACCGGTATACTCATAAATTGCATCCAGAGTCTGTAAAACCGTATTGTTACCCTCGAGCTTATCTTTAAGAATTTCATAGCACTCTTTTAAGCAAACCAAACGATCAGCCTTAAAGAAGGTATCCTTCCACTCCTCCAGTTCAGCCAGAGCACGGTCATATTGAGTACTATCAATTTCACACTGAATTAACGATTCACGGATATCCAGATCGGTAGGATCCATAACCAGGAGGTGCTGGTAAGTTTCACGAGACTTGTTCCAATTTTTCAAATCGGCATAACCACGACCCAACAAACGGAGCAGATCTGGATCTTCAGGCTTATCCTTTAATAAACTTTCCAGAATCGTGACGCCTCTTTTAAAATCACTCTTTTCGTAAAAAGCTAACGCCAAACCCATTTGCAATTTTTTATCATTTGGGTAAATGGGCAAAAACATCTTGTAAAGTTTGAGGATTTTATCAAAATCGCCTTTATCACTCAAAACTTCAAGCACCGCTTCAAGCTCGTCATACCCCTCATCTTTGCGCTCATTGCGGGCATATAATTCAGCGAGTTTGACACGAATATTCAGGTTATTGAGATCAAGGTCTCGCATTTTTTCCAAGGTTTTAAGCTCATCTGCGACCATCCCGTTCCGGCCATAATAATCGACCAGATTACGGTACTCAGCCATCGCATTTCCCAGCAAACCCTGCTTCTCATTCAACTCTGCCAGACGGCTAAACAGCGCAACCTGGCTTGGGTCAAGACGTTGCATCTGCTTGTAGATGGCAATCGCCTTCAGATAAAAACCGTTACTGGAAAAATACTTGGCAACAGATTCATATTGCTCATAGGCTTCGGCGTTTTTATTGGTACGAACATATAATTCCGCCAATTTCTGTCGCGAACGGACATCAGCAGGATCCAGTTCAACAACTTTAACGTAATCCTTGATCGCCTTGGCCACCTGTTTTTTCTTCAGGTTCTTCTGCGCCGATTCGAGAAATTTATCTTTATTCGTTGCCAAAAAAAACTCCCTAAAACAAGGCACTTATCAGAAATGTCAATACTGAAAGATACGTGAAATATCCGTTTACTGTCAAGCAAGTCTACTGACTTATGGAACAACCATAAGTTTGATTAAATAACATCTCAAACAGAGTAGCATATTTTAAAAATAAAAAACAATAATGAATGTGATTTATTTAATTTTTTTCAATCTCCTAGTTTCACTATCCACTAAACGGCGATAGTTCCCCGTTGCAACATCGGTCAAATCCAGAAAATCCAAACGGATCCGCTTGAGTCTGACGACTGTCAAACCAAGAGCTTCACACATCCTCCGAACCTGTCTGTTCTTACCCTCATGGATTGACAACTCAAACCAGCAACTTGACCCCGTCGTTCGGATATTCTCTACTTTTGCCGGTGCAGTCTTGCCATCCTCCAGAAAAAGCCCCTGACTCAACTGTTTCACCATTTTGTCAGACAAGCTACCTCGAACTTTTACCAGATAGGTTTTGTCAACATGATGGCTCGGGTGACTTACTTGTTGCGCCAGATCACCATCATTGGTCAGCAGCAACAAACCCTCAGTATTGTAATCCAGCCGTCCAACAGGGAACAGTCTTTGGGGAATTTTATCGATAAGATCAGTAATCAGACGCCGCCCCTCCGGATCTTTCAAGGTTGAAACATAACCACGTGGTTTATTGAGTAAAATAGTGATCTTTTCTTGTGCAGAAGCAAGAACTTGCCCATTTACATGAATTTGATCGTTATTTAAATCAGCTCGATCACCTAACTTTGCCGGAGAACCATTGAGAAGGACTTTTCCCTCTTTGATCCATCTCTCTGCCTCTCTACGCGAAGCCAGCCCCGCCTGTGCAATTAATTTCTGCAGTCGTTCTGCCATAATATTTAACCAACCGGTTCGGGATCCAGAGGATCAGCTTCAATCATTTCAGGATCAAGTGCAGCAAATTCTTTCAACGTTGGCAGATCATTCAAATCACGTAAACCAAACAATTCGAGAAAATGGCGACTGGTACCGTACATCATCGGCCGCCCAGGAACATCTTTTTTTCCAAGAATCCGCAACAAATTTTTATCCAGAAGGGTCTTCATCACCCCGCCAGAATCAACCCCACGTAAATATTCAATTTCTGCACGAGTCGCTGGCTGACGGTAAGCAATGATCGCCAATGTTTCCAATGCTGCCTTTGAGAATCTGGTCGCACGATCTTTACTCAATTTTCGCAACCAGGGGGCAAGTTCTGCAACAGTTCGAAACTGATAACCACCGGCAATCTCAGCCAGATAAAAGCCTCGTTCAGAAGCAGCATAGTCCTGCAATAGCTGTTCTATAACCGGCCTTATCAGGGCCTTGGGTTGTTCTGTCAGAACGGATAGCCGGTCAAGTGACAGGGGACCATCAGAAGCAAAAATAAATGCTTCGACAAGTTGCCGCAAATTATTCATAACCAAGCAGATCCTTTTCAGGAGAAATTTGCGATAACTGGTCAGGAGGAATCGATAGAGCCAGCCAGATCTCACTAAAAGCATCGACCTGCTCAATATTGACAGCGCGCATCTTCACCAATTCCAGAGTCGCTAGAAAAGTAACAATTAATTCATTACGGGAAAATTCAGCAGAAAAAAATTCCCGAAAGGAGAGTCGTATTTTCTCTGTCAGTTTTTCAACAATACGCTCGATATAAGTTGCCACCGAAAGAGATTCACGAACCACCTCATGAAAAGACTCCACAGGCTGATCCTTCATCAACTGGTGAAAAGCATCTGCAAGTTGGTAGATACCTATTGCAACTTCATTTTCTTCGCTGTCGCCTTCAAAAAAATCGGCCAACTGAAATTGGCCTAGAAATATGTCCCGCTCCAGCTGCGGTAATTGTTGAAACAATTCGGCTACATCCTTATAACGCTGATATTCGAGTAATCGTTTCACCAGCTCCGCACGTGGATCCTCTTCTTCTTCCCCGACATCCTCACTCACCGGCAATAGCATTCTTGACTTGATATGGACAAGGGTTGCCGCCATCAGAAGGAATTCTCCAGCGACATCAAGATCAAGTTGTTGCATCTGTTCAATAATGGTCAAATATTGCTCAGTAATTTCAACAATCCGGATATCGTAGATATCCATCTCATGACTTTTAATCAGATGTAACAAGAGATCGAGGGGACCAGAAAAGTTTTCTACACGGATCTGAATTGACATTGACTCAGTGACCAAACAAGAAACGGATAGCTTGTTCAACCAGTCTCGTTTCATCTCCGGCCATAAAGACGACCAGGGCGTTAATGATCGGACCGAGAACCAGCGACCATATATCGGTAAAAAATACTAAAAATATAATCAATACAAAGCCGAATGGTTCCAATTTGCTGATCAGTGCAGCTTGACGTTCTGGAAGAATCCCGGTTAAGATTCTTCCTCCATCCAATGGCGGCAAAGGAATCAGATTGAAAACACCCAGCAGAACATTGATGTAAAGGCTGAACCCAAGCATCATCTTAACCGGGGTAGTAAATAGGAGATAAAATTGTGAGGTTCCTAATGAACCTTGATCTAGCATCCCCAATCCCCGCAACAACAGAGCAGAGAAGATCGCTAATAATAAATTTATTGTCGGCCCGGCGAGGGCAACCCAGATCATGTCACGACGCGGTCTGCGAAAGTTTCCGGGATTAACCGGGACTGGACGCGCCCAACCAAATCCAAAAATAAAAATTGCAATAGTCCCGATGGGATCAAGATGCTTTAACGGGTTCAGGGTTAAACGACCCAGCAACCGCGCAGTCGGGTCACCAAACCGCTCGGCAATATAACCGTGTGCCACTTCGTGCAGGATAATCGCCAACAGGGCGGGAACCAGCATGATCGCAATTTTAGAAACAACTGTTTCCATGGATAGTCAAATCCCCAAAAGAGAGCATAAATGTTCAGGCTCAAATAATGCAAAAATTGATGCACTCGCAAAAACGAATTAGATGGCTAAGCAAAAATTGAATAGCGGGCTAGTTTAATCGACGCAAGCCATTGGGTCAACTAGAGGGCGAACCATCAGCCACAGAAAAGTTCTGTTGAATCAATAAAATTTCCTCTTCTCGAGTTTTGATCTCCTGATTTAGCCGCGCATCCAGTAGCATTTTAAAGATATCCTGGAAATATCTTCCGGGTGAAAAGCCGAGAGAAATAAGAGCCGCACCGTCGAGGAGCACTTTTTCCTTGCGCAAATCGGTGATATACAGCGAAATCCATTTGCGGAGCTTGACATTCTCGCTACGTGCCATCAGATAGAGAATCACTTCCAAAGCATAACCATCGAACCAGGAATAGATGTCACTATTTTTTGGTTCACCCTGCCTGTTTCTACGCAACTTAATCATCTTAAGAAGCTGTTTTGCCGCGGGAAATTGTTCAAACAGCACAGCCTGATCCTTCGTTTGCACTCCGAGCCAGGAACTCACTCTAACCACCCCTTTATCCGATAAATTATCGAACAGGCAGAGGAGATACACCAACCAACGCCGATAACTCTCTCCGGTATAGAGCAAATCAAACCAACTGCTGGCTCGCTCTGCGGCGACAAACAAACTGCCGGTTTTTTGCTCAAAATGGAGCTGAGGATCGATAAATTTCAACAACTCAAACTGTTCCAGGCGCGCCAATGCCGGAACCACTCGAGGCTCATCCAGAATTTGTTCTAATTCATGTAAAATCCGCAAACCAGCAATTTTTTTAACCGATTTCAACCGCACCGCACCACGCATTAACCGTTCGGTTTGTCGACCGATACTGAAACCCAAGCGTTGCTCAAAGCGAACGGCACGAAATAACCGGGTTGGATCTTCTATAAAACTCAAGTTGTGCAATACCCGGATTGATTTATCTTTAAGATCACGTTGACCGCCAAAAAAATCCAGCATTTGACCAAAGCTATCCTGGTTGAGTGACAACGTCAGGGTATTGATGGTAAAATCGCGCCGGTAGAGATCATGTCGAATCGATGCATGTTCAACTCGTGGCAGTACAGCAGGTCGATCATAATACTCAAGTCGAGCTGAAGCGATATCAACTTTAAATCCATCAGGAAAAACAATGACTGCTGTGCCAAATTTTTCATGGGTTCGAACCCGACACGGTATTGTTTTAGCAAAAGCCTCGGCAAATTTGATTCCGTCTCCCTCAACCACAACATCAACATCCAGATTAGGCTGTCGCAACAGCAGATCACGAACAAACCCTCCAACCAGATAAATCCGCAATCCAAGTTGATCTGCCACCTCTCCGAGTTGCTGCAACAATACTCTAATCGCTTCCGGCAATTGAGTTTTCAGCAACCGCTGCAGGTTTTTCCGTTTTAATTGCAGTCCGCTCCGATCAGGAATCCCCTGATACTCATCTGCAACTAAACTTCGATCCCCCAACATATAGCGGAGCAAATCGGTACGGGTGACAACACCGACTAAAGTCCCGGCATCAACAACCGGTATGCAGCGTTGATTGTGCTCAATGATTCCCTGCTGCAACTCCGACAAAGAGGCAGCTGATGATACCTGTTGAAAATCGGTGTTCATCATCTCACTGACAGCCATTTTTAATAACTTATGGTGGGCGGCTTTCTCAACCACTTGGCGGGTAATAATCCCGACAACCTGCAATTGATCATTCATGATAGGAATGGCATTAAAACTAAACCGGGTCATCAATCCACGAGCCGCACCCAGAGTTGAACTTTCAGATAAGGTTTTGACCGGTGCAGACATTAAATCCTGCGCTTCACAACGCGAACGAACATGTTTGTGGAGTAACTCTTCGATCCGGTCAAGCAGTTGTGCCAGGGGTAAATCACGAACAGTGGCCGAAGCGGCAAAAGCATGGCCACCACCACCAAACTCCTGAAAAAACTCACCGATGTGCATCTCCGGTAAGCGGGAACGACCAACCAGAAAGATACGATCTTCCATCCGTACGGCAACAATTAAAACATTGAGATTTTCAATATCCTTAAGCTTATGAACCAAGCTCGAGATATCACCAACATAATAATCGATGGAGGCAAAAGCGATGGCAATTTCAATACCGTTGATAACTGTTTTTTGACAAGATTTCAGTAATTCATTCAGCAGATCAACCTGTTCTGAGGTCATTTCCCGAACCAGAAAATCTGCCACTGTATTCAACTTTGCGCCATGCTCTAACAAAAAAGCCGCCGCCTGAAAATCCTTTGGAGTGGTTCCCGAAAAGAGCAGATGCCCCGTATCTTCATAGAGACCAAGCATCATCATTGTCGCTTCATCAGCGGTGGGGACAATCCCACGCTCCATAAACAGCTGCGTCATGATCGTTGTGGTTGCACCAACCTCTTGGATAAACTCAATCTTCCCCTGAATCGTGTGTTCGTCAACCGGATGGTGGTCATAAATATGTATTTCCAGATCGGGTTTATCGATGATTTCTGAAAATTGACCAATCCTGACCGAACTGTGCACATCAACAAGAATCAACCTGGTCACTTCACTCAAGTTAATATCGCGTATCCGCTTAACATCATAGGCGTAGAGAGTGCTATGGAGCAGAAAATCGCGCAACCCACGCTCCTGACCACCGGGAAACACCAAGAGTGCTTCGGGATAAAGTCGTTTTGCCGCAATCATGGCACCAAGGCCATCAAAATCAGCATTTACATGGGTCGCAATAACATCCATACAAGAATGCTCTCAGAAAAAATATATAACGGAAAAAACTACAGCTCCAATGTTCCGATCAAGTCGTTAACATCTGCAATTCCCTCTTCCCGGCAAAAGTTTTCCAGATCAGCAATGATTGTTGCCATGGCGTTTGGATCGACAAAATTGGCCGTTCCTACCTGAACAGCTTTGGCTCCAACAATTAAAAATTCCAACGCATCCATGGCACGGGAGATACCACCAATGCCGATGACCGGCACTTGAACCGCCTGCACCACCTGATGAACCAAGCGTACGGCGATCGGTCGAATAGCCGGGCCGGATAAGCCGCCGATGGTATTGGCCAGGCGTGGCTTACGGGTTTTGACATCAACCGCCATCCCCGTCAGGGTATTGATCAGGCTTAAAGCATCAGCACCGGCATCCTCGGCAGCTCTGGCGGTCATCTGAATATCGGTGACATTGGGGGTTAATTTGACAATGAGCGGCTTGGTTGTCCGTTTCCGTACCAGAGAAACCGCAGCAAAAGCAGCCTTGGGATCGGTACCGAAGATGATCCCGCCATGTTTAACATTGGGACAGGAGATATTCATTTCCAGGGCAGCAACCCCGGGAACATCATCTAAACGGGCGGCTACTTCACCATATTCATCTTGGGTATTCCCAAAAAAGTTGACAATAACCGGGGTATCGAACTGCTCAAGATAAGTGATTTTATCTTTGATAAAAGCATCCACACCGACGTTCTGCAGGCCAATCGCGTTGAGCATACCGCTGACTGTTTCACAAATCCGGGGAGTATTATTTCCGGCCTTTGGATTAAGCGACATGCCCTTGGTAACGACAGCCCCCAGTTGATTCAAATCGAGATAAGGAGCATATTCTTTGCCATAACCAAAAGTTCCAGATGCGGGCATAACCGGATTTTTCAACTTGATCCCAGCAATTTCCACTTCCATTTTCGGCTGCATTTTCTTTTCGGCAGATTTCTTCATTTGCAGCCCCCGGTTTCCAGATGTTCAACCTTCTCTTTGCTCCAATCAAGCTCGTCAGCATTAAAAACCGGACCACTTGTGCAGGTACACAGATAACGGGGTTCCACCTCTGTATGATCAGCCCCTTTAACCACACACCCAAGGCAAGCTCCAACCCCGCAGGCCATCAAGGCTTCCAGGGAAACTTGGAGGGGAATTCCACGCTCATTGCAAATTTTTTGCACCGCTTCAATCATCGGCATCGGCCCACAGGCATAAACGGTAGATTTCGGATATTTATCGAGTTTTCGCTCCAAAACCCGGGTGACCAGCCCCTCTTCTCCCAAACTTCCATCTTCTGTAGAAACGTAGGTCCCAACACCAAGCCGCTCAAATTCTGTCACCACAATAATGTCATCTCGCGTACGCCCACCCATCAATAGCCGGACTCTGGATTTTCCCACCAGTCTCTCCGCCAACGGATAGAGGGGCACCAGACCGATTCCACCACCAACGAGAATTTTCTCTTCGTCCGGATCTCCCAAATCAAAACCCTCACCTAACGGCCCCAGCAATTCAACCGGATCACCGTGATGAAGCCTTTGCATAATTTCCGTTCCACTCCCAACAACTTTGTAAATAAGTTCAATAAATTCTTTCGCTGGCATCCCTTCACAATCGGCTGGCATGAACCCAACACGGAAAATTCCGAAAGGACGTCGCAACAATGGGGGCAAAGAGCGTTGCACACGAAACATGACAAATTGCCCGGGTTTGGATAATTGACTATAGCCAGGAGCCAGAATTTTCATCCGAAAGTAGCCAGGCGATATCTCCTGATTGGACAGGATAATCGTCTTGATATTCTTCATTAAGTTATCTCCCATAACTATTGATTATTGAACAGTTTAACCATAAGAATAGCATCTTCACCATCCCGATAATATGCTTTTCTGATCCCACTCTGCTTAAATCCATACCGTTGATAAAGAGTCATGGCCGCCTGGTTTGCAGCCCGAACCTCAAGCCAGGCAGAAAGCAAGTGAGCTGAATCACAACGCTTAAACGCTTGTTCCAATAACTGTGCAGCGACCCCTTTGCACCGTACTTGCGGTGCTGTCGCTACATTCAGAATTTGCATTTCTCCAGCGATCAACCAGTAACAGATATAGCCGACAACTTTATCTTCAATTTCACAAATAAGGAGTGATGCAACTGGGTTCTCTAATTCCTGAATAAACTGTTGAAGCGACCAAGGATGAGGATAACAATCCTGTTCAATTTGCAAAACAGCATCCAGATCTGATTCAGAAATCGACCTGATGATATGATTTTCTATCGTCATTCCAGAGACTCAAATGTCAGGTTCAAAGCAAACCTTTGATCTTTTTTCTAGTTCACTCATAACAGGATCCCCCCTGTATAAAAAATAGCTCTTTAAGGTTAGAACGTCAAACGTATTGTTGCAGCTTTCGCCCCCAACCACCAGACAGCTTTAACCTTCTATAAAACCACTATTTTCATTCTTACGAGATAGACTGAACAATTGTTGCTGACATTCTTGACTATATTACTTTTGTTGACTAAGATACTAAGCACACCAAAGTACTATAGTTGCTTTTCGACAAAACCCATGAACATCACTGAAAATTATCATTCAAAGGAGAAGATGATGAGCAATATTTATGCTGATAATTCGCTGTCGATCGGTAAAACTCCATTGATCCGGTTGAATCATGTGGTTCCGGCGGACGGAGCCAATGTATACGGTAAAATTGAAGGACGTAACCCGGCCTACTCGGTCAAATGCCGAATTGGCGCGGCAATGATTTGGGGCGCATTGAAAAGTGGTAAACTCAAACCTGGGATGGAGATTATCGAACCAACCAGCGGCAACACTGGAATTGCTTTAGCTTTTGTGGCCGCGGCCAAAGGGATTCCAATTACGTTGACCATGCCAGATACCATGAGTATCGAACGCCGCAAGGTTCTTAAAGCCCTTGGTGCCAACCTGATTCTGACTCCCGGTACCAAAGGAATGTCTGGTGCCATTGCTGAAGCCGAACAATTGACTGCATCGAATCCCGAACGTTACCTGTTGCTGCACCAGTTTAAAAACCCGGCTAACCCGGCTATCCACGAGAAAACCACCGGACCGGAAATCTGGGATGACACTGATGGAAAGATCGATATATTGGTTTCCGGAGTCGGTACCGGTGGAACCATCAGCGGAGTTTCGCGCTACATCAAAAAATACAAAGGGAAGCAGATTATCTCGGTCGCGGTTGAGCCAGCCGACAGCCCGGTCATCACCCAGCATCTGTCCGGTGAAGTTCTGCAACCAGGACCACATAAAATTCAGGGAATCGGAGCCGGTTTTATCCCCGACACCCTCGATCTGGAAATGGTCGACCTAGTAGAACAAGTGACCAATGAAGAATCGATCGAATTTGCCCGGCGACTTGCCAAAGAGGAAGGTCTCCTCTCCGGGATCTCCTGCGGTGCGGCAGCAGCAGTTGCAGCACGCCTTGCGGCAAAGCCGGAATTTAACGATAAGACTATTGTGGTGATTATGCCAGACTCCGGTGAGCGTTACCTGTCCAGCGTCCTGTTCGAAGAGGAATAACAATGACCAACCATGTTTTTGGCAGAAACATCCTTACAGCTTTATAATTGAAGATCTGCGGTATTCATCGTCTGGATAAACGCGTCCAGATTCCAGGCAGGCAAAAATATGCTCAAACACCTTACCCGGTGTTCCTTTACTCGTCCCCGAGCGAAAATACGAATGCCCCTTGGGCTTGTCATAGAGATTATTGACGTCATCACAGTCAACCCGATAGACATTTCTGGGAGTTCTATCCATATTTTCCGGCCCCGTATGTCCAAGCCTGCGTGATGCGATATTATTTTTAAGGTTTGATGCCTTGCTGGCCCGTAACGCCAGATCATCTGACGCGTGGTAGACAATAACGTTGCGTGAAGCGTGGCAAATAAGTTCACCCGGCTCCCCTTCGTGGAGAGCTTCATTGACAATATCGGCTGCCACCAGAAAAGTATTTCTAAAAATCAGGGGCAAACCTTTTGGCAAATCATATTTATTCCAGGCGACAAGAGTTTCACGCAGCACCCGATTTCCCATTGAGTGAGCCAGGACATTGATTCTTTTCAGGCAGGGATCGCCTTGCGGGTTATATTTTTCTGCATTTCTCCAGGCGATAAATTTTTCCATCACTCGGGCTAAAGAAAACCCACTCTGATCAGCGGCTTTCTGATCATCCCAGTAATCCTGGACAATCCCCAAATCATTATCGCAAGGCCAGATAATGGGAATCACCAGAATTTCGTTTTTCTTCTTTTTGTCACAAAGAGCTTGAAATTCAGCAGCAGCAGGAAAAACATTCTCCGGCAAATTGGAAAATCCGTGGATGTAGATAAGAATCTGGCGGCAGTTGGTATTTTTCAGCCGATTCAAAAACTCAATACTGCCAATCTCCGTATATTTTTCACCTCCCGTATGCTCACAAAAATAGACCGAATTGCTGGCAGCGTTATTGTTCAAATCAAAATCAAATTTACGCCCGATGCGGGTGCGGATGCTTTGTTTTGGAAAACGGTTGGTGATAAATATCATTTTTACCCCTCTCCCAAGGTAAGATGTGTTGTTTTAATATTAACATCAAATCCTTAAATGATTCTCTATATCAACGATATCCGGAATATCAGCCATCGAATTGCCATAATAAACGAATTTCAAAATTCCGAATTTATCAATCAGCATTTGGGCAGGCATTCTTCCCAACTTAAATATTTTTACCTCTTGCCCGTAGAGTTTCATGACTGAATGGTCTGGATCAGACAAACCGGTAAAGGGCAATGATTCCTTTTTCCAATATTTCCTGAACGCATCTGAATTCTCCGGCCCAACAACCAACACTTCAATATCCAATTTCGCCAATCTCTCTGATTCTTGACGCAACTGCGTCATATGCCTGCGGCAATACGGTCAGAGGAAACCTCGGTTAAATACGAGTAGAACATTTTTTGTGTTGCGATAACTGGAAAGAGAGATTTCTTTTCCATCGAAATCATTCAATGTAAAATCTGAGGCTTCGGTATTGATTTGGACTTTTGACATTTTTAATTGCTTTCATGATTTTTGATCGTACCTGAATGGATAAAATTTCCGATTTTGGCAAGCTGACGTCCTTACTTGATAATTGAGATGTGACCCATTTTTTCTTTCCATTTTTTCTTTCTTTAGATAGCATTCAAAACTTCTAACTTTTCTACAGAGTCAATTATAAGTTTTTTATTGGCAGGATATTCATTGAATAGTTTCTCCTGCTTTTTGTTGAGTTCTGCGTAAAACTTTGATTCTATGAGGATTTTATCTTCTGTGAAAAAATCAATTTCTGTTGTGTTTTCGTATAGATAATATAGCGTTTTTTTGTTTCTCAGCAATAAATAAATATAGTTTTCAAAATAACTGCCAAGATCCCTTTCACCCATGAACATATGTTTTATGCCAAGATCAGATGCGTATATTTTTTTAGCCGATAATAATTTTTGGTTTGTTTTTCCCCAACGCGGAAGGAGATGAATAAGGTAGGTAGATTCAAAGAAACTTAGATATCTTTTTGAGGTATCGGGTGATATCCCAAGGATTTTTCCAATTTTATTTATGCTCAATTGCTTACCGCTTCGCTCCATTAAAAGGGTAAAGTAATCTCGAACTATTTGGTGGTTTTTAATGGCATGAAAAGCAGTTATGTCTTTTTGAATAATGTCATCAACCAGATTCATTAAATATTCTCTGTTTGGATTTATGACATTTTCTGGTAATCCACCGACTTTGCAGTATTCAAGGAAGTGTGATTTATATAATTGTTTATCTCTCTTTTTTATTCTTATTCCATTGAAAAATAAATATTCTTCAAGATCGAGTGGCTTTATTTCAAGGGTTATAACCCGACCTGTCAAACTAGCTTTTTTGTCACGTAGCACTGATGCAGATGACGAGGCTACAAATAGTTTGGTATTCTGGGAATCATAGATATTTTTTAACTGAACATGAAAATCATCTTTGTATGTAACCTCGTCAAGGAATAGATATATTTTCTCTTCTATTTTTATTTTATGAACTTTTCTGAATTCATTAACAATTTCTATGATATTGTTTTTGTGTAATAAATAGTCATCTAGGCTTACATACAAAATATTTCTTGAGTCGACACCTTTGGCTATGAGCTCCTCAATAATTAGCTTCATCAAGGTTGTTTTGCCTACACGACGAAGACCTGTGAGGATGATTATTTGCTTAAATTCTAAATATTTTCTGAGTTCAACGAGATACTTTTCACGTGGTTTCACATTTTCGTTTTTGAACGATTCTTCCCACCACGAATTATATTGATATAGTAATTCTTTCATGGCTGAACTATATGTTCATATCAAGAGAAAGTCAATACAATTATTCGGCACAATCGTATACTTTAAAAATAGAACAAATTATTATACGAAACCAAGTAAGGCGACATGCGTGGTTACAATCCTGAGACCTCGTGGGTTGCGACCGTCTTCCGGGGACACGTAACGAGTACATGTCCCCAGAATACATAGTGTGTCACTTTAAAGATCCAGCTGAATTGCAATCGCTCGGGCTATACCTTCCATTTCTGCCGTGGATAGCGAACCGGCAAGAGTTATAAACCGTTTTTTGCTGACTGTCGTCAGTTGATCAGTCATAGCCTTTGACTTTTTATCTTTAAAGGTCACATAGGCTTCACTCGGATAAAGTCGACCCACATTACTCGTCAACGGCACAACCTGGACTCTATTCAGAAACTGATTGGCTGCATCGTTACTGACAATGACAGCCGGTCGTTGCTTGCGGATTTCACCGCCAACAGAGGGGTCGAAGTTTACCCACCAGACATCACCCCTCTTCATTATTTACGTCTCCAAGCGTATTTTCAGACCACTCCAGTGCCTCAGCCTCCCTGACCTGATCCGCCCCCATCGCTTTATAAGCAGCATACATGTCCTTCTTAATTACATGTGGCCTCACCAGATCTTCAATAAAGCGACTAATTTTACGAGATCCGACAACCGACCGCAAACCGTCATAAACCTCTTCATCTATCGTCACCGTGAGTTTTTTTTGCATAGAAACACCTCCTAAAGCATTACACGTATATTACACGTGTAATGCTTTAATACCAAGAGATCAATCATTCTTTGGCACGTGACAACTTCTCCCGCAACAGATTGATATGCAGACGCAATTGATACAGCTCTTCGGTAAAAGAGAGGGGCACGGATATGTTACACACCTTCTGTTCCAATATATCGAGCCGATCAAGATAGTGATCGGCATCTGAAATCGATTTCTCCCGATTTATGGCGTTGTCAATCTCTTCCAGTTCAGCATACCAGCGATAGATCCTTGAGCGCATCCGCCAACGATAGAT
>JAYEME010000217.1:0-29909 GCA_034717915.1 Thermodesulfobacteriota bacterium | reverse complement strand
TGAGAATCATATGACAAAAGTGTGCTGTTTTGGCTGACAACATCATTCAACCTTAATAATTCCTGAGAAAGTTCCTTGGTACCACTCCCTTCTGCTCCGACTGCAATCCGCAATCCCTGTAAATCACCTAATTGTTTTGGATCAATTTGATCACTATGAAAGATCCAGAGTGGCTCAAAAAAAAGACTGCCCAGCGTCATCAGGCGATCAGTGCCTGCCAATGTCGCCAGTCCACCCTGAACAAAAGCCAAATCCACGTTGCTGGATGCGTCTTCCAATAATTTTAGGTTTTCAACACTGCCGGAGGTGTTGACCAGTTTCAGGGTGATACCGTCACGAGCAAGAATTTTAGCGTAGGCTTCGCCATAACTGGCATAAGCACCACCGGAAGATCCGGTTGCCATGACAATTTCCCGGGGCGGAGCCGGACCGACAAATTGATAGGCAATCACAAACCCGATAACGGCTAAAAGAATTGCAGGAGTAAAAACCTTCATTTTCCCAACACTTTCCAGAAAAACTCGAGCCTTTGTTTTCATCTTTCATCCTCCGCTAAATGCACTGATTGTTATTTTACGAGTTCAGCAGCCAATTTTCCAGCCGTTGTTCAATATTCATAAGATCATCGCCAACAATCAGATCAATCTTCAAATCTTCTGCGCGACGGTGGTGAGATGTGGTCAGTCGACGATAGCTGGCAAGCATCGCCCTTGCGGTGATCCCTCCCATAATCTTCAAACTGTCCATCCGGTAGAGAGCCTTGGAGCCAGCACCCCGGTTCCCTCTGAATCTGCGGGTTTTACACTCAATCAGAAACAGTCTGTTGTTGTGGAGAATTGCCACATCGATTTCATTTTTTGTTCCAGAAGAACTTTCGACCTGGACACTCATGGCAGAATCCTGAATTTTAAAACGATTGCGTAACCGATCAATCCGCGAGAAGAGATATTCTTCCAGCCAACCACCATTGACAAAAAACCGATCCTCTTCACTGGCAAAAACAAGGTGATCATTTCCAGTGCTGAGCAAACCTTCATCAACCAATAGATCTACCAGCAACTTGAAACCATTCTTGTCCCAAGTTCTTTTGTCGATACGATCACTTTTCAGGGTCGATCTATTTTCAGCTGTTCCAGCCAGATAATTGAGAGAACCAAGTGCCTGTGAAAAGAGGATGACTTTTTCCACCAGCCGCTCACCAAGCTGTTGCCGGTTGCGGGCAATCGTCTTACGACGCAAGCCGGTCACCTGGTACCCATGTACCTGGAAAAATTCTTCCAATTTCAAACGATCCGGCAGATCACGGGACGGGCCAGCAGGAATCAGGGGGATAAGAAAATCCTTTTGCGGATGAACATAAAAAATCGGCAAGCCTCTTTCCCTGAAGACTTCGTAGCTTGCCAGTGACATAATTTTGGTGCCAGCAGTCACGTTGAGCGCCATTTTCCCTAGATCTTCTCGCTCCAGCAAAGCTTCAACCCGTTGTTTGATGTGTTCACAATCATAAGGGTCATCAAGGGGGGAGATTTCACTTTGAATCTGCCTTTGTTGCAGAACTTGTTGCAACCAGGCAGCATATTGCTGCATCTGTTTACTAACAAGTAAAACAACTTTAGAGGGGAGATGTTCCAGATCAAAAACTGCTGTCAGATTGGGTATGGGTTGGGTAGATACAAGGCAGAGATGGGTACTGATCATGGCTGACTCCAGACAAAGAAGGATCTGTTTTCAGATGATTATACATTAAACGGTTTACCAGAACTGCCAGTATCCGGTCTGCAACACATAAATACCCAATACCAGATTAGTCACAGCATGGGCGAGGATGCATTGGTAAATGCTTTTAGTCCAGTAGAGCAGCAAACTGTAAGAGACGCCTGCCATGATTCCAGCTAGAAACAGATTATGTTCCAAGCCGAACAGAACGGCACCAATCGCAAAAGAAGTGAGGGTATAGGTTCCAATCCGAACAGTGGTAAAATCGGCGGTGATAATATAGCGCAACATGAAGGAGCGCCAGAACAATTCTTCCATAATCGGGACAACCAACGCAGCACCGAAAATACGGGAGAAAATCATGATGTTACGAGTGTTATCGTTTTCAATCAGGAACGGATTAAAACCTTTACTCTCACCAAAAGTTGCAATCCCCCAGTCCATATTAATCCAGAGGATAAAAACCAACAGACCGAGAAGAATACTGGCCACGGTGTGAGTAATATTTTTGAAATCGGCAAGATGAAGTTCTGAATACTTTCGCCAGAAAAAAATCAGCAAGCCGGTGACGATAAGGGCTTTGATCGGATAGAGATAGAGCATTTGCTCTTCGGTCAAGTCCAGCCACCCCTTGGTGACTGTCCATTCTAATATCTGTTGCAAACCTATAAAACCCATAAAAACTGCAAATGGGATAATTCTGACCCAACCTGCTCTGCTCATAGATCCCTCCGGGGAGAACTCAGCATTAATTTACCCTCTTCCATTCAGTCGCCACCTGTTGTGCTTCATCCATAAAAGCAGCAAAATCATCTTCCAGTTCGCCACGCAATAACTCCAACTGGGGAAATCCTGCTGCTAATGGAATTTTATGTTTAATCCGCTCTTCCAGGCGTTGCAACACTCTTTGCACAATCTCAGGTTTGCGGTAAGCGGTTAACCAATCGTACTCAATCATTCGTGGCAATTGTTGCTGCAATCCTGGGCTGAGTAAATCGTTGCAGGATTGTAAACCGCAATAAACATTCTGTGAAAAATCGGCAAGAGACTGATCAGAATACTCATCCCAGCGACAAGCCAAAAAATGATCGTAAAAAACATCAACCAGCACACTGCGGGCATAACGAAAGCGAGGATCTAACCGCCGCCGACTGGTCTGAAATATGTCACTGCGTTGAGTTAAGCTGTCAATATGACGATGCAACTTTAAATGTCTGGATAATTCTTCAGGAAATGTTTCTGGAACAGCCCCCTTGACAAAATCGCCCATTAACGAGCCCGCCCATGCAAGCGGATTTGGTTCGGAAAAAAAGAGATGGGCCAGATAATTCATAACAGAATTAAGAACGGATCAAGCCAGCTGCTTGAGCTGTTTCTCTACCTCAGCCAGAATTATTGGATCTCCACTGTCCGTTGATAACAGATAACGAAACAGTTCCAGCATAGACTCCCGCTGTCCAGAACGGACAAAACGCTTTGTCAGGACTTCGAGTGGAGTCGATATATCTGTACCGTAATCAGCCAGTATCCAGAAAAAGTGGGCTCCCTCCTCCCAATCTTTGCGATCACTACAGAGGCATACCAAACCTGCTGTGGAAAATAGATCCTCGCCAAACTCAAGAGATTTACGATAACTGGTTTCCGCCTCGGTTAACTGACCAAGATTAAAATAAGCATCTCCCATCCGGGTATGAAGTGCTTGAGTCCCCTCCGAATGAGGCAGAATTTTCTGCCAGATTTCAAGGGCTTTATCATATTGACGGTGCCAGCGATAGCAGTTACCCAGCCCGTAGAGAGCATAGGGGTTATCTGGATCAACCTGTAGTGCTCGACGAAAAAAACTTTCAGCCTTTTCAAAATCGGAAATCCGCCAGCAAAGTTTCCCGATGATGGTTAGAATATGGAGCTCATTCTCATCAAATTTAAGAACTTTTTCGTACGTTTCGATGGCCTCTTCATCTTGACCGAGGCGGTGCTGTAAATCAGCCAGACCGGTCAGAGCAAAGCGATCACCGGGTGAGATTTTCAGGATCTGCAGATAAGCCTGTTCAGCGCGATCAAACAGCTGCAGAATCTTGCAACTGTCAGCAATCCGGGTCATGACAAATTTATCCTGTGGTCTTAACAAAAGGTATCTATCCCAGAGTTGAATTGCATCCTGGTGGCGATTCAGCTTTTTACATACATCTCCCAGACCGCGTAGGGCAAACAAGTTATGTTTATCAACTTCCAGTAGCAATCGGTAGCAGGTTTCAGCCTGAGAAAAGTCACCAATTTCGCGACAAGCATCCCCCATTCCCGATAACAGGTAGGGATTTTCCGGCTCCCGTTCCAACCCAAGGGAGAACAGTTCGCGCGCTTCAATATAATGGCGGGAACGAAGCTTCTGCCGCCCTTTTTTGGATATATCAATGACTGAAGGTTGTTTCTGATTATTAATCTGTGAATTTTCAACAACTGGCTGGTTCACGGTATCTCCTGACTTTTCATTTACTGATCAATCCTGCTGACCATAACTTCCAAATTTTTCCGTAACTCGCACCATCTCCTCAGCATCTACCAGAACAGGTTGCCCGAGAGATTTTGCCTGGTAGTAGATTCTGGCTACCAACTCAATTTCTTCAGCCACATTGAAGCTACTATTCATATCCTTACCAACAGCCACCAGCCCATGATTGGCCAGCAAGACGGCATTGTAAGAAGCGATACTGGCAATAATATTATCAGCCAGCTCGTCGCTGCCGAAGGTGGCGTAGGGAGCCAAAGGAACTTTATCCCCCGAAAATGCGACTAAATAATGGACTGCCGGAAGCTCCCAATGCAGGCAGGCCAGCGTTGTTGCATAAACCGAATGGGTATGAACAACAGCATTAATATCTTTGCGAGCAGCATAGAGAGCCAGATGGAAACCCAACTCACTCGAAGGTTTACGCTCCCCCTCAACCATTTGACCGGCGCGATCAACGATGACGACATCTGCAACTGTGACATCAGAGTAATCTATACCACTGGGACCGATAGCAATCAGGTTGTCCACAGCAGAGAGGACACTCAAGTTTCCCCCACTCCCGGTGGTCAAGCCAGATCGAATCATTTTCAAACCATAGTCAACGATCTGCTGACGCTGTTGCTCCATCAGCATGATAGCCTCCTGGCAGGATTACTTATGCTCATTTCAGTCGACTCGCGACATTTTCCGCTAAAGAAGAAACTTGGGGGAAATCAAGTTTGGCAACATGAATGCTTTTTCGACTCTCGTCTAAACGGGCAAGCAGAGGAGCGGCTAAGGTTTGAAATTCGGCCAGATGTTCTTTACTGACAGATTTTGCTGCTGGAGCTTTTATTTTGAGTGGATTAATCGGTTTACCATGCCTGGTCATACGAAAGTCAAGGTGGGGGCCGGTCGACATTCCAGTGCTGCCAACATATGCAATCACCTGTCCTTGGTCAACTCGCCGACCTTTTGTCACCTTTCTGGCAAAGCCATTCAGATGGAGATACATACTCACATAACCATTGTTGTGGCGAATTTTAAGATAGTTTCCATTCCCCTTACTGTACCCTTTTACGACAACCGTCCCATCTCCAATCGCCTTAACTGGTGTTCCTGTTGGAGCAGCATAGTCGATTGCCGGATGCGGTTTGTACACCTTGGTAATGGGATGTAACCTTCGCATTGTGTAGCCAGAAGAGATTCGGGTAAATGAGAGGGGCGCCTTAAGAAAGGCTTTGCGCATATTTTCACCTTTTTCATTGTAGAAGGAGACTTTTTGCTCACCTTCCTTAAAGCGGACAGCCTTAAAAGCTTCATTTTGATTCACAAACTCAGCGGCCAGAACTTTACCATAGCCAGCGGGTTGCCCTTCCCGAAAGCGTTTTTCAACCAGCGCCAGAAAAGTATCGCCAACCCGCAGGTCGAGAATAAAATTGATATCCCAGCCAAAAATATCGGCCAGAACAAAAGCCAGTTCCGGCTCTTCACCGCTTTCCGCAACAGCCTCAAACAGACTGCATTTTATGATCCCCTGAACCAGTTCAGTCCTCACATCATAGAGAATCGGCTGACGCTCCATGTTGATTTGATCAGGATCCCGGCTAATAACTAATTGTTCCTCAGCATCAATTTCATAAATAAAAGAGCTGAATTGCTCATCGATCTTAATAATCCGATAAGGTTGTCCGGCGCAAATTTTAGTAAAAGGGAAGATATCTTTGCTTTGTAGATTCAGTTTATAAATTTCCTGCGCGGTAAAATAATGACCCAAAAGAGCAGTGATTGACGATCCAGCCGGGACAACACTTTTAATCTCCTCACGTACCGGTTCACGTATCTGTTCACGTACCGGCTCAGGTATCGGCTCAGGTAATACGGTAGGGGAAACCGGATCACTGACTACGATGGGGGTTTCTCGAGCCTCTAATTCGGGGCTGGAGCCACCACTCAACAGCAATAAACTCACTCCAAGAAACAATACCAGAGCCGCCAATACAAGCACCTTGCCTATTTTAAATCTGTTTTTTTGCGCACTGGAAAATCTACGCGGTGGCTGAAAATCCTGATTTATGCTCATGAATACACCTGCACCTGACAACAACTAAAATTAAAAGTTTTTATTTCATTGATGTTTTATAACATTTATCCCTTTCTGCTGTCCAGTTGCCATTTTTCTTATTTTTCTTGTCTTACCGGAAGGATATATACTGACCAAGAAATAATTTTTGATGCTTTCGAAAAAACTCATGGGATGGCTAAGAAAAAATTTCGTCCTACAAGGCCTGGTGGTTTTTCAGGGGCGAAGGCATACATAGTGTATGTCGAGATCCTGAAAAAACACCGTAACGCCGTAGGTCGGACTTTTTGCGACGCCATCAATTTTTCATCAAGAAACTTTCATCATTGCCAGATCGTCATCTTGGGGATAAACTGACTTCCATTCAAATCCTTTAGAGGGATCTTGGCATTCATGACTATGAAAATACGGTGGTTCGCGTCGCAAAAGCCTGGGACAGCCCCCGTTCGGGGACAGTCCCACTTATGCTGATATCGCCCACTTAAACTAGACCACTCTAATCAGTCCCATATAATTTACTAGCACAAGGAAGGTATATCATGGTTAACAGACAACGTATTATCGACGAATTTACCCGTCAGGCATCCATCGACAGTCCCTCATTCAAGGAAGCTGCTATTGCGAATTACCTTGAACAACGCTTCAAAAAATTGGGAGCAGAAATCAAGTTTGATGATGCAGGGCTAAAAATTGGCAGCGACAGCGGTAATATGATTGCCCGGATACCAGGAAACAAGTCAGGAGAGCCATTACTTTTGTCAGCACATATGGACACTGTCACTCCGGCAGATAATGTTGAACCCATATTGAAAGATGGAATTTTCACCAGCGCAGGAGAAACCATTCTTGGTGGCGATGACAAATCAGGTATTGTTGAAATCCTTGAAGCGATTGAAGTCTTACAAGAGCAAAAAATCCCCTATGTATCGCTGGAAATTGTGATCAGTATTTGCGAAGAACAGGGGCTACTCGGGGCAAAGCATCTTGATTTTTCTCAATTCAAAGCCCAACACGGCATAGCCCTGGATACTCGCGGAGTTGACATTGTTATTAATCGTGCCCCAGCAGCCAATCGGTTTAAAATTGATATCTTTGGTCATGAAGCTCATGCTGGAGTCTGTCCCGAACAGGGGATTTCAGCTATTCAAATCGCCAGTCGAGCCATTAGCAGAATGTCTCTCGGACGCATAGATGCTGAAACCACTGCGAATATCGGGACAGTCCATGGTGGTCTGGCATCAAATATCATCCCCAGCCAACTCAGCTTGCGCGGGGAAGTGCGGAGTCACAACGTGGACAAACTCCGCGAACAAACTGAAACGATTATCGGCATCGTTGAGGAAGAGGTGAACAAAGCAAAAATTGTTATTGGAGACGAAACAAAGGCGGCAACCATGTCTCTGGAATTGAAAGAAGATTTTTCTCCTATGCTTGTCACTGAAGATGCACAAATTCTACAGATTATTCAAGACGCTGGAAATGCCCTTGGTCGTCCACAAAAAATCCAGGCTGCCGGGGGTGGATCAGATGCCAACATTTTTAATGGCCATGGGATTGAGATGGTGATCATGGCAACCGGGATGGAAAAAGTGCACACAATCAATGAACAAATTTCAGTTGATGACATGGTTAAAGCCAGTGAGCTGTTAGTGGAAACTATCCGCAGAGCATAAATGTCAATGCAAGCAACCACGCATATAAAAAGGATTCAGCCTCCGCCAATTACTGAGGTCAAAAGTTGGATAGCCGGGCGAACATTCCCTGCAGAAAAACCTTTGATTGATCTTTGTCAAGCGGTTCCCAGTCATCCACCGGCGGCGGACTTGATTCACCATTTAAAGACCGTGCTTGATGATCCCCTCACCTTCAAATACAGTCCGGACGAGGGGCTTCCTGAAGTTCGAAATGAGGTCTGTGCCTGGTATCTACGTCACTATCAGGGGTCTTCCACAGCGGAGCAACTCTGTCTGACAATTGGAGCCAGTCAGGCCTTCTGGCTGACGATCACCACCCTCTGCCAACCCGATGATGAAGTCATTGTGCAACTTCCTGCTTATTTTGACCATCCCATGGGATTGGAGGCTCTTGGTATTAAACCGGTCTATGCTCCCTTTGATCCAGAGACGGCTGGCCAACCGAATCTGGAAACAATCGGTCAGTTGATTGGTCCAAAAACCAAAGCAATTCTCCTGGTGACTCCAAGTAATCCGACCGGTGCGATCATTTCACCAGATCAGATCAGTGATTTTTTTGAGTTAGCAAAAGCACACAACATCAGCTTTATTCTGGACGAGACCTATAATGCCTTTATCGGCTCTCCTCCTCATCAACTCTTTAATCGTCCTGATTGGTCGGATCACTTTATCCATATTGCATCATTTGGCAAAACTTTTGCCCTGACCGGACTACGTTGTGGGGCTTTGATTGCAAATGTTGAGTTTATTCAGCAAGCATTGAAAATTCAAGACAGTATGGTGGTCTGTCAGCCACGCCCAACACAGCTGGCATTGATGTTTGGCTGTCGACATCTCGATAACTGGGTGGCGCAAAACAGGCTTACCATGCAACATCGACATGATTGTTTCAAAACTGATTTCACGGCTGCTAAAACAGACTTCAAATTAATTGCCAGTGGTTCTTTCTTCGCCTGGATTCAACATCCATGGGCAGATCTGACGGGGCGTCAGGCAGCTAAACGACTGCTGGAAGAGGCTCATCTGATTTGCCTTCCAGGTGAGGCTTTCGGCTCAGGGTTAGAATCCTATTTGCGCCTCTCTTTTGGCAATATTGACGTGGCATTGATTCCTGAAGCGATCGAAAGATTTCAACAGATTTGATGGCGTGACCAGTTCAGGATTTTTGGTGAAGACGCTTCAATGCGCCCTTAATTTCTTCAACACAACTGTAAGGAACCCGTATTCCACGGACACCTTTGCCAACTTCAATGCTCGATCCGTTATCCCCATGAAAATCAGAGCCGCCGGTGACAACCAAATCATGCTTCCGAGCCAGTTTGATCAGCCAATCGGTATCTTCTAAACCAGAACCGTTATTATAAGCCTCAATACCATCCAGGCCTAAAGCAACCAACTCAGCAACCAACAGTTCAAGTTTGTATCGATCACGGGTCACATATGGTGGGTGTGCCAACACAACAATTCCACCACTGCCATGAATCAAATTAATCGCTTCATCTGCAGGAAAATAGCGCTTCGGAACATTACAAGGAACCAAGTAGCGTGAAAAAGCTTCATCATTATTACTGATGTATCCAACCTGACGCAAAGCTAAGGCGATGTGTGGACGACCGATTGTTCCCCCTGCCAACTGCTGAACAGCATCAGGATCGATAGGCTGACGCTTTTCATCGAGCAACTTCAAGTTAACCCGTTCAACAATCTGCCGATTGCGAGTCGCCCGAAATTCCTGAAATTCACTTAAAGCTCTGATCAGATAAGGATCTTGATAATCAAAACCATAGCCCAACAGATGCATGTCAGTATACTCATGCCACTGACTTGATAGCTCGACACCTGCAAGAACCTCAAGCCCTGACAGAGCACCGGCCTGCATGGCGCTGCTGATTCCATCAATGTTGTCATGATCTGCCAATGCAATAGTCAACAACCCGGCGTTCTCTGCAAAACCGACCACTTCTTCCGGGGAATAATAACCATCCGAACAAGTCGAATGGAGGTGTAAATCAACATATCTCAATTCCATCTGTCTATTATTTCTCTTTCCAGAGTAAGAATCCAGCCATTTCTGGCAAATAGAGTCATGAAATATTTGATGCAACACCGTGGGTCGGACTTTTTGTGACGCCATCAATATTTGAGTAATTCAGAACTCTTGACCATTCACGCGCAAACCTGTACACATGAGTTAACCGCTAACGAGAGTAGATTGACCATGCCCCCACGCCTTGTCGTTAAAAACCTGCAGAGTTATTTTTTCACCCGAACCGGTCTCATCAAAGCCGTTGATGATGTCTCTTTCACCATTGATCAAGGGGAAACTCTTGCACTGGTCGGTGAATCTGGTTGCGGTAAATCAATGACAGCTCTTTCGCTGCTCCGCTTATTGCCTGAGCCAGGACGAATTGTCGGTGGGGAAATCACCCTTGATGGTCGCGATCTGTTACGTTTACCTGATATCGAAATGCGCCGTATTCGTGGTAACGATATTTCCATGATTTTTCAGGAGCCGATGACTTCACTCAACCCGGTTCTGCGGATTGGTGAACAGATTGCCGAAGTTCTCCGCCTCCACCAAGGCGACACAAAACAGCAAGCACTGGAGCAGGCGGCGGGGTTATTAACTCAGGTCGGAATTTCTGATCCCAAGCGTAGATTGCGTGACTATCCCCATCAACTGTCTGGCGGACAACGACAGCGAATCATGATTGCCATTGCCTTGGCATGTGATCCGAAACTGCTGATTGCCGATGAACCAACCACGGCGCTGGATGTCACAATTCAGGCTCAGATTATGGATTTATTGTTGGAATTGAAACAGCAACGACAGATGGCAACGTTGTTGATCAGCCATGATCTGGGAGTTGTTGCCGGTAATGCGGATCGACTTGCAGTGATGTACGCAGGGCAAATTGTTGAAACAGGGACAGTCGCAAGAGTTTTTGAAAATCCACTCCACCCCTATACTCAAGGATTGTTGCAATGCATTCCTCGGTTGGGAGAACAGCACACTCTCCCCACTATCCCCGGTCAGCTGCCTGATTTAAGAGAGCAACTGGAAGGGTGTCTGTTTCTTGATCGCTGTCCCGGCCCCTGCGCTCCCTGTGGTCATCAATTACCAAAACTTGAAGAAAGTGAACCGGATCACTGGGTTCGCTGCTGGAGATACTAAGTTTTGTCGTTACTTGAAGTAAAAAATCTGCGAAAAAGTTTTCGTATAACCGATCCGCTGGGGCGAACATCCGGTCAGCTGGTTGCCGTCGACAATTTTTCTCTCATTTTGAAACAGGGAGAAACTCTGGGTTTAGTTGGTGAATCTGGCTGTGGAAAGTCGACGACAGGAAAGCTGATTTTAAAATTACTCCAGCCAGACGCAGGGCAGATTTTTTTTGACGGAGATGAGTTGACCCACCACTCTCCCGGACAGATGCGACCCTATCGCCGGCGCATGCAGATGATATTTCAGGATCCCTTTTCATCCTTAAATCCACGCATGACTATCGGAACAATTTTAAGTGAACCACTCCAGATTCACCGCTTAGCACCCCCTCGACAAGTTCGTGATCGGGTTATCGAACTGCTGGAAAAAGTTGGACTGACAGCCGAACATGAACAGCGTTATCCGCACGAATTTTCCGGTGGTCAACGCCAGCGGATTGGGATTGCCCGAGCACTGGCAGTTGAGCCACAGCTGATTATTGCCGACGAACCCGTTTCTGCTCTTGACTTGTCGGTACAAGCCCAAATATTGAATCTATTACAGGGGTTTCAAAAAGAACACGATCTCAGCTATCTTTTTATTGCCCATGATCTTGCGGTCATAGAACATGTCAGTGACCGGATCGCAGTGATGTATCTGGGAAAAATTGTTGAACTGACCAGTGCTGCAGAACTGTATAAAAACCCCCGCCATCCCTATACCGAAGCACTATTGAATGCGGTTCCCACACCTGACCCGGCTCACCCGCGACCAACTGCCCTGGCCGGTGAAATCCCCTCCCCAATCAATCCTCCCAGCGGTTGTTATTTTCACCCGCGCTGTCCCTATGCGAACGACCTATGCAGACAACAGGAGCCTCTTTTACAAGAAACCGGAGATGAACATATGGTCGCCTGCCACCATTCTGAACAAGTTGGTCGTTATCTGCTGAAAAAAATCTAGAATATCGAAAGGTTAAGCAGTTTCATAGTGAACTCTGGACTGTCCCAAAAGTTTAGAGTTTATATCTGCGTCAATCAGATTTTATCTCCTGCTAGCCTTAGTATTGATTTTGAATATGGCTTTGATTTTGACTTGATATTTCCCGTGTGACGCAGCCGGAGAGAAACGGAATTTTGCAGGAATTCGAAGAAAAATGTTTGAGCGACTGTGCAAACAGGCGCGAGTTTTTTTCTTCGCTGCAAAATAGAGTGGAATGGAGGGAACCCGAAGGGCAAGGAGTTCGGGCGTCTTTCTTTGCTTCGTTTCTTTGGACGTACAAAGAAATGAAGGCGCCGGGCGGGGGCGCAACCCCGCGACCTTATGGTTTATAGCTTTTACGGTGAAAACGCCACATTTTCATGGCTCGTAAACTCTTGGGACAGCCCCCGATGGTGCTGGGGAGAGTCCCGAGATTACTATATTGTGCGTTATTAATCCGTATTCAAAGGACTCGTAACAAGTACATGTCCCCCGAATACGACCCTACTCCAAGACAACCAGCAGATCCCCCTGATCAATCTGATCCCCTTCACCAAAAATAAGTTCTTTAATGACACCATTTTTGGGAGCCTTGACGTTCGTCTCCATTTTCATCGCCTCAGTCACCAGAAGGACATCTCCTTCAGCAACTTCGTCACCAACGCTTACGACCATTTTGAAGATTTTACCTGGCATTGGGGCACCGATCTCTTTACCATCATCTGGATCAGCCTGAATATGGCTACTTTCATCCGCTTCAACAGAAAGATCAGTGATTGTGGTACTGCGTGGTTCACCATTCAATTCAAAATAAATATGTCGGGTGCCGTCTTCGCGAACCCGACCAATAGCATTTAACTTTACGATCAGGGTTTTTCCAGCCTCGATGTCAATCGTGACTTCATCTCCAACATCAAGACCATAGAAAAACACTGGGGTCGGCAAGACAGAAACATCACTGTATTCCTGCCGGAAACGGTCAAATTCTTCAAAAACACCGGGATAAAGCACAGCAGAAAGAACATCACGATCCGACACTTTATGATTTAACTTTTTTTCCAATTCATCCCGTTTCAGGGCAAAATCGACAGGTTCTAGCAATTCACCTGGGCGATGAGTCAACGGCTGTTCCCCTTTCAGGATGATTTTCTGCAATTTTTCTGGAAAACCCCCGTAGGGTTGCCCAATCATCCCTTTGAAGAAATCAATAACACCCTGCGGAAAAGTTAACTCATGACCACGTTCATAAACATCCTCCGGTTCAAGATTATTCTGCACCATGAACATTGCCATATCGCCGACAATCTTTGATGATGGTGTCACCTTAACCAAGTCACCAAACATATCGTTCACCGTACGGTACATCTCTTTACACTCTTCCCAGCGGTGTCCTAATCCCAACCCCTCAACCTGGGGTTTGTAGTTGGAATATTGTCCACCAGGAATTTCATGGTAATAAACTTGCGCCGTTCCGCTGCGCAATTCAGTCTCAAATGGAGCATAGTAGGTACGGCAGGTTTCCCAATAGTTGGCCAATTGCTGCATCCCCCCCATATCCAGCTGCGGATCCCAAATAGTACCCTCCAGCGTCGCCAACAGTGCATTCAGATTGGGTTGAGCGGTCAATCCAGAAATTGATGAGAGGG
The DNA here is from genome assembly GCA_034717915.1 of Thermodesulfobacteriota bacterium. GTDB lineage: Bacteria > Desulfobacterota > Desulfuromonadia > Desulfuromonadales > Geopsychrobacteraceae > Desulfuromusa. The sequence continues at coordinate 16,099 of JAYEME010000217.1, read as the reverse complement.
AGACATCAACAATGTCACAACCGGCCTGGGTAGCTGTTAACAACATCGAACCACCATTGCTGGAAGTATCGTGAGTGTGGAGATGAATCGGCAGACCAATTTCGTTTTTTAATGCCTTCACCAGTTTTTCAGCGGCAAATGGTTTGATCAAACCAGCCATGTCCTTTATTGCCAGGATATGAGCGCCCATTTTTTCCAGCTCTTTGGCCATATTGACATAATACTCAAGTGGATACTTATCCCGCTTTGGATCAAGGATATCACCGGTGTAACAGATAGAAGCTTCACAGATAGTCCCACTTTTCTGTACCGCCTCCATCGCGACTTGCATCCCCTTGGTCCAGTTCAGCGAGTCGAATACGCGAAAAACATCGATCCCACCTTCAGCTGCTTTACTGACAAATTCCTGGACAACATTATCAGGATAGTTGGTATAGCCGACGGCGTTGGAACCACGCAGCAACATTTGAAAGAGAATGTTTGGAATTTTGCCGCGCAGACGATCAAGCCGCTCCCATGGATCCTCACGCAAAAAACGCATCGCAACATCATAAGTTGCACCACCCCACATCTCTAACGAGAACAAACCACCCCCAAGATGAGCAGTCGCTTCAGCGATTCGATCCAGATCAAAGGTTCGAACCCGAGTTGCCATCAGTGATTGATGGGCATCACGCATGGTCGTATCAGTCACCAGCAGTTGCTTGTTTTTACGCGCCCATTCCGCCAAACCTTCAGGGCCTTTTTCACGTAAAATATCACGAGTGCCGCGGGGATGTTGTTGTCCATAGGGAATCTCAGGAAGATCCGGCTCGCGCAGGTTTACAAATTTAAGAGCTTTCTCTGGGACGATCCCGGGATAACCATTGACGGCAGTATGGCCGATAAAATTAAGGATTTTGTTGGCACGGTCTTTTTTAACCCGCAGATCAAACACCTCCGGATGTTTTTCAAGGAAGGAGGTATCGCAATCTCCCTCCAGAAAAACCGGGTGGGTTATCACTTTTTCGAGAAACCCGATATTGGTATTAACCCCGCGAATCCGGAATTCCTGCAACGACCGATGCATAATTTTGGCGGTATCAGAAAAAGTTAAAGCCCAGGTAGAAATCTTGACCAGCAGTGAATCGTAATGGGGTGAGATATGGGCACCGGCGTAACCGGCAGCAGCATCGAGGCGTACACCAAAACCGGCAGCAGTTCGGAACGCCTTGATGGTTCCAAAATCGGGGGCAAAATTGTTGGTCGGATCTTCGGTTGTAATCCGCGACTGGATTGCATAGCCACGCAATTCAATATCTTTCTGACTTTTGATCCCAATTTCTGGATCGGAGAGCTGATAACCTTCAGCGATACAAATCTGTGCCTGTACCAGGTTACGCATCGTCACCAGTTCGGTTACTGTATGTTCTACCTGAATACGCGGGTTTACCTCTATAAAATAAAAGTTTTGTTGCTTATCCAATAAAAATTCAATCGTACCTGCATTGATATAATCGACCGCTTTAGCTATTTTCAGGGCATTGTCACAGAGTTCGGCGCGCTTCTTTTTTGACAAATGTAAAGATGGTGCAATTTCAATCACCTTTTGATGACGACGTTGAATAGAACAATCCCGCTCATAGAAATGAACCAGATTCCCGTGTTTATCACCAAGGATTTGCACTTCAATATGTTTGGGGTTCTCAATATACTTTTCCAGAAAAACAGTCGCGTCACCAAAGGCCGCTTTAGCCTCAGATGCGGCACTTTTCAGCCCTTCAAGCAGCTCCTTCTGATTCTGGACCACCCGCATTCCCCGACCACCACCACCGGAACTTGCCTTGACAATGATCGGATAACCTGCTGATTTAGCAAAGATAAGTGCTTCTTCATCGGTCTCAATCGGACTTTCGGTTCCAGGAACAATTGGCACCCCCGCTTCAATAGCAACTTGTCGCCCAGAAATTTTATCACCAAGTTTCCGCTGAATTTCAGGGGTAGGCCCAATAAAAGCTATTCCGGCACGCTCACAAGCTTCAGCAAAATCAGCATTCTCCGACAAGAATCCATATCCGGGGTGAATCGCATCAACATCCTTTTTACGCGCCAGATCGATAATTTCATCAATCCCTAAGTAAGCATCAATTGACCCCTTACCTTGCCCAATCAAATAGGCTTCATCAGCCTTATAACGGTGCAAAGATAAGCGATCTTCTTCCGAGTAAATTGCAACTGTTGAAATTCCAAGTTCCGTACAAGCTCGAAAAATCCGAATTGCAATTTCACCACGATTTGCTGCCATAATTTTTTTAAATTTCGTTATAGACATTGCCTATCCTCTTCTGCAGAAAGGGGGAATTATCAAATATGTATTATTTTGAGCTGGCTAAATTTTTTTTATTATAAATTAATTTTTCCTGAAAAGTCAGTGAGTTATATCTACATTGTATCTGAATACAAACAAGGATAAGTGCTCAATGTCAAGTTAGAATAGTGTTCTATTTATAACACAAAGGGTATCAACCTGCTCAGAGAACAAACCCTGCTCGAGGAATCTCAAGAAAATCAACAACCTACATGTAAATTATTATTTACTACATATGTATTGATCACAACGAAATAATTTCCCTCCAATACCATGAACAACTCAAAACTCCGAATGGACACACATTTTTTTCTATGCTACCTTAATCGTCAATCAAATGACGCTTCTTTACAGGGAGTTATTATGCCACAAAGATCACAGATTCTTTTAGTCGACGATGAGCCGGAAAGTTGCAAAGCCCTCTCTCACCTGCTCGGTCAAACCGGGTACAAAGTTGAAAGTTGTCATTCAGGGGAGCAGGCTCTATCTATCATCAAAAAACAGCCATTTGATCTGATTATTAGCGATCTGTTTCTGCCTGGTATCAGTGGCATCGACATTCTGAAGCAGGTTAAGGAGATCTCTCCTGATACCTGTGTCATCCTGATTACAGGAAATGCCTCAACAGAAACTGCGGTTGAAGCGATGCGTGAGGGGGCTCTAGACTACATCACCAAACCCTTCAACATTGAACGTCTGAAGATTCAGGTGACTAAAGCACTGGAAAAAAATCGGCTGGTTCTTGAAAATAAATATTTGTGGCAACAACTACATGGTCGTTACCGTTTTGATAATATCATTGGCACCAGTCAAGCGATGCAGCAGGTATTCAGGCGAATGAAAAAAATTACAGGAACGGACTCAACCATCCTGATACTGGGTGCCTCCGGTACTGGCAAGGAGCTGGTCGCCAGGGCAATCCATTACAATAGTCCACGCAAGGACAAACCCTTCGTAGCCATCAACTGCGGCGCAATCCCGGCAGATTTACTTGAATCTGAACTATTCGGCCACGTCAAAGGAGCTTTCACCAGTGCCTTCAGCGACAAACCGGGCAAATTCGAAGCCGCCAATGGGGGGACAATTTTACTTGATGAAATCGGTGACATGCCCCAGCAACTGCAGATGAAACTACTCCGGGTGTTACAGGAACATGAATTTGAACGGGTTGGTTCCAGCCGCAAAATACACCTGGATATCCGCCTTATTTCAGCTACCAATGTCAATTTGCCTGAGAGGATCAAGACGGGGCAATTCCGTGAAGATCTCTACTATCGTCTGAACGTGATTCCAATTCACCTGCCAGCACTGCAAGAACGACGTGGAGACATCCCACAATTGGCTCGTTTTTTTGCAGAAAAGATTTGCAAAGAGATGAATCGACCGCAGGTCAGTATCGGCACTGATGCTATGGAAGCGATGGAAGCTTACAATTGGCCAGGCAATGTCCGCGAGATGGAAAATATCATTGAACGAACTATTGCTCTGACAGACAGTGTCAATATCGGCTGTGAAGATCTCCCCCCGGACATCGTTAAAAGTTTACCAAATTCAGCCCTATCCTCCTCCCAGATCACCAGTAAGGGGATTGATATGAATCGGGCTATTGCCGACATTGAACGGGAGATGATCAAGCAAGCGATGTTCTTGGGGAGGGGGGTAAAAGCGCGTGCGGCTGACCTGCTACAGATCAACCGCACGACTTTGGTAGAGAAGATTAAACGACTTGGGATAGAACGCGAGAGTAAGAACTGAGATTTTCCCCTCATCCGACCTTCGGCCACCTTCTCCCTCATGGAGAAGGACGTAATTATTTAGTCTTTTTCTCCATTTTTTTACGATCGTTGGCATCCAGATAGCGTTTGCGCAGACGGATTGACTTGGGAGTCAGTTCCACCAGTTCATCGGCAGCAATATATTCCAGTGCTTGTTCCAGAGACAGAATCTTAGGTGGGATGATCCGCACTGCTTCGTCGCTCCCTGAGGCGCGAACGTTGGTCAGTTTCTTCCCTCTGCAGGAATTAACAACCAGATCATTATCCTTCGCATGCTGACCAAGAATCATCCCTTCGTAAACCTGCACACCCGGGCCGACAAACAGAATTCCGCGATCCTGCAAATTGAACAAAGAATAAGCCACAGTTTCCCCTGCTTCCATGGCAATCAGCACCCCGTTTTTACGCCCTTCGATGGACCCTTTGTAGGGTGCATAATCGTGGAAACAATGATTCATCACTCCGGTACCACGGGTGTCGGTCATAAATTCGGTACGAAATCCGATCAACCCACGGGCAGGAATCAAAAATTCAATCCGGTTGGTCCCTTCCATAGGTTGCATTGAGATCATTTCAGCTTTGCGCTTACCAAGTTTTTCAATCACCGTTCCCTGATGTTCTTCAGGCACATCAATCGTGAGATGTTCAATCGGCTCACAACGCTCACCATCAATCTCACGGAAAATAACTTCAGGCTTAGAAACACAAAGTTCAAAACCTTCACGACGCATCGTTTCAAGGAGAATCGACAGATGCAACTCACCGCGCCCCGATACCTTGAAGGTATCAGTACTTGAGGTCTCTTCGACCCGCAGAGAAACATTGGTTCGCAGCTCTTTCATTAAACGCTCACGGATATTTCGAGAGGTGACCCACTTCCCTTCCAAGCCAGCAAAGGGGGAGTTATTGACGATAAAGTTCATCGACAAGGTCGGTTCATCAATTGCGACATAGGGCAGAGCAACCGGGTTTTCAGCATCAGCTAAAGTTTCACTGATTCCCAGCTCTTCAAATCCGGCAATCGTGACAATATCCCCGGCAAAAGCTTCCTCTAATTCCATCTGTTGCAACCCTTGATAACCAAGCAACTTACTGATTCGCCCAGTCGTCACTTTCCCCGCATGATCAATCCTGGCGACAGTTTCTCCAGACTTGACGGTGCCGTTGAAAATCTTCCCGGTTGCCGTCCGACCGATAAATTTATTGTAATCGATATTGGTCACCAACATCTGAAAAGGTGCCGAGGGATCCCCGGTCGGGGGGGCAACCCGCTCATCAATCATCTTAAACAGTGGTTCCAGATTATCAGATTCATCTTCCAGATGTTTCTTGGCGATACCGAATTTGGCACTGGCATAAACAATTGGGAAATCGAGTTGATCTTCATCGGCATCCAGTTCACAAAACAGGTCAAAAACCATATCAACGACGGTTTCAGGACGCGCTCCCGGTCTATCGATTTTATTGATAACCACAATGGGCTTAAGCCCCAGATCGAGAGATTTTTTCAACACAAAGCGGGTTTGAGGCATCGGCCCGTCAAAAGCATCAACCAGCAGCAGAACCGAATCAACCATTTTCAGAATTCGTTCAACTTCACCACCAAAATCGGCGTGACCCGGAGTATCGACAATATTGATCTTCAATCCGCCATGTTGCACCGACAGATTTTTAGAGAGGATAGTGATTCCCCGCTCCTTTTCCAAGTCGTTACTATCCATCACCCGCTCAGTAATCTCTTGATGCTCACGGTACACTCCCGATTGCACCAACATGGCATCAACCAGAGTTGTTTTCCCGTGGTCAACGTGAGCGATAATTGCAATGTTTCTTATTTCTTCAGACATTATAAACCCTTTTATTAGTAATGATTTTTTGCAAAGGAGCGGGATTATGACAGAAAGGTTCAGGCAAGCCAAGGGAATAAGTCGAAATAAGTCGGTAAATTCATAACTTGACACATTAAATCCAATTCCATATCTTTCTCAAACGCAATCTATGCCAAGAGGAAAACATTTGTCTCGCACAAAGCCACCAAGGCACAAAGAAAAGTGTGCTCCGTTAGATTCTCTTGGTAGCTTTGTGGCTTAAGTGAGCACCAGCGAACGGGCGTGAGACGATCTTGACTTTATGGACAGAAACAGAGGACAGATGTCACAAGCAAATATCATCCTGACCGGTTTCATGGGAACCGGAAAAACCACCTTGGGTCGTCTGCTTGCTGAACGAATCGGTTATGAATTTATCGATACCGATGCTCTGATCGAAGAGCAGATCGGTCAAACCATCACTGAGCTTTTCCAGACCCAAGGGGAAGCAGCATTCCGCAAACTTGAGTCAGAGCTGGTCGAACAGCTGGCACAAAAAGAAGGTTTGGTTATAGCAACTGGTGGTGGGCTGGTTCTGAATCCCAAGAATGTTGCGGTGCTGAGTAAAACCGGACAAATAATCTGCCTGACTGCGAGACCTGAAGAAATTTTAGCACGAGTTTCAAAACAGCAGGATGTTCGTCCGCTTCTGCAAGAGAAAGATCCGCAAGCAAAAATTATCGAATTGTTGGAACAACGTGATAGTGTATATCAGCAGTTTCCACAACTTTCTACATCTGAACATTCGCAGGAAGAGCTGATTAAGCAGCTAGTCAAACTCACCCAAACAGAATGAACGATTTCACTGCACGGTTCAAAGCGCGACCAGGAAAGTCTTGTCTTCGACCTCATTGAAGAGTTTCGTGCCCCTCTTGCTGATCGACTCGTCGTCGGGATGCTGGGACGGAGTTTTCAACCGGCCATCGGTGAACAGCAAGTCAAACACCCCCCAATATTGACAAAATTCACAGAATGTGTATAAATATACGAAACATACACACCGTGATTGTTTTCCAAGGAGTCTACAATGAGAACAAATATTGTCGTTGATGACAACCTGATAGCCGAAGCAATGAAATTATGCAATATAAAAACCAAAAAAGGTGTTGTCGACCAGGCACTTAACCTTCTTGTGCAAGTTAAAAAGCAGGAAAAAATTCGCCAGCTGCGGGGTAAAATACACTGGGAGGGAGATTTGGATGAGTTGAGAATCGACCAATGATCCTGGTCGATTCCTCGGTATGGATAAATTATTTTAATGGCAAAATAACCTGGCAAACTGAAATGCTTGATCAAATGCTGCAACAAATCCCTATCTATACGGGAGATTTGATTCTCACAGAGGTATTACAGGGGTTTCGAAAAGATCATGACTATCAAAAAGCAAAAGAAGTCCTGAGCATACTGCCCTGTAAGGAAATCGGCGGTTACAACATTGCCATTCAAAGTGCTGAAAATTACAGGAGATTGCGCAAGAAGGGAATTACGATTCGAAAAACCATTGATATCTTCATCGGAACATTTTGTATTGCTAAAAATATTCCTTTGTTACACGACGACAGGGATTTTGATCCAATGACAGAACATTTATCATTAAAAACAATCTCTCAGGCGGTTATGCAATAAACCTGGATCACTGCACCCCAACATTGCGAATCCCCTCCGGCCGCCAGGCCGGAGAAATAACATGACTCCCCTTCCCCTTAACTGACAATAAATTCCCCGACATCACAGTAAATTCTCCATAGCGGTCATTCACCTGATCCAAAGATTCACTGAGTTGTTCCCGAAGCCGTTCTTCCAGTAACAGCGGTAACTGACAATCCCGATATTGTAAATTTGAGAGACGAACCCCGAGCAGACGAATCGGCTGCGTCAACAGCAAGCCATCGAGAATACGTAGTGCCACACAATAAATTTCTTCGCTGCGACTGATTGGTGATGACTGAATCTGTTGCCGACTGTAAGTTGAAAAATCGGCATGGCGAACCGTCAGAGTTACAGTTCTACCACTAACACCATAACGCCGTGCCCGACGACCAACCATTTCTGCCAATTGCAATAAAAACCGGGAGATATCCTCCCGCAAACTGATATCTTTGCGCAGGGTCATGCTGTGCCCAACAGTTTTAACCTCTGATTCCTGTTCAGGAGAAACCACCGGACTGGAGTCAATTCCCCGCCCCATTAAAATCAGCCGTTCACCGATCACTCCAAACTGTCTCTTAAGTTTTGCAACCGGAAAACGACCTAGTTCACCGCAGGTAAAAATCCCCAGTTGGTTCAATTTTTGAGTCGTTTTGCGTCCGATGCCACAAATTTCCTCAATTGGAAGGTTTTCCAACAAGGCAGAAACCATGTCCGGTTTAACCTGGGTCAAACCATCTGGCTTATGCAGATCAGAAGCCAGCTTTGCCAACAATTTATTGGGAGCAATCCCGACCGAACAGGTCAAACCCAACCGGGCTTTAATCCGCGATTTAATCAAATAGGCAATCCGCTCAACACTGCCATAATAATTCAATGAGCCAGAGACATCGAGAAATGCCTCATCAACCGAAGAAACCTCCATCAGCGGGGTATAATCCTGAAAAATCTGCATAACCAGGCTGGAGACATAAGTATAAAGACGATTATTTGCCTTAACCAACTGCAACTGAGGACATTTCTGTCGCGCCTCATAGAGAGTCATCCCGGTTTTAACTCCATATTCCCGAGCTTCATAGGATGATGTCAGAATAATCGTCCGCTGTTGACTGCCCACCACAGCAACGGGGCTCCCGCGCAGAGCTGGATTGGATTGCTGCTCAACCGCCGCAAAGAAAGCATTCATGTCGATATGCATAATCGTACGGGTCATATCAGGGCTTCAATCTGTTCCAACCGCCAATGGGCTTCAGTTGGACTATACACAAGTTCGTACAGTGCTCCACCATCGGTCACATGGAAATAGATCAGGGGGACATCTCCACGCCGCTCTCGCCAGCTGTTGGTCACCTGCTCGATGCGATGCTGCCTACGCTGTAAATCGAACCAGACCGGCTTGATCTGCCCGCCAGGGCCATGGATCACCCCAACCCGGATGCCATCGACGATTTCCCTCATAATCAGGAGAGCAACGAGCGAAAAATACCCGTTACCTTGCCAATAATATGAACCTCACCATCACTGGCAGAAAGGACAATTGGTTGAAGACGTGAATTTTCCGGTTGCAAACGAATCTGTCCGGCTTCCCGGTAAAAACGTTTCAGGGTTGCTTCACTATCCAGCATAGCAACCACAATATCACCATTATCCGCAGTAGATTGTGGGCACACAACAGCCAGATCACCATCGGCAATCTGCGCTTCAATCATTGAATCCCCGCGCACCCGCAACACAAAAGAACCAGTGCCTTTAATCAATGCAGCATCAACATTCAAATAGTCTTCAACATGCTCCAGAGCTTCACTCAAAGGGCCAGCAGCAACAGAACCAACGACAGGCAAAGAGAAGGAGAAAGAACGGCCAAGAACAACAATCCCCCGTGAACTCCCCGGAGTGCGACGGATATAGCCTTTCTTTACCAAAGCTTCAAGATGGCGCAAAACCCCCAAGTTCCCTCGTATTTCAAGATGTGCAGCAATCTCCTGCAAAGTTGGGGCGTAGCCGTACTGATCAAGATAATCGATGATAAAATTATAAGTCTGCTGTTGACGGGACGTAAGTTTTGACATGAGAGCTCCATAGGATAGTTACTATAAAGTAACTATCATTCTGGATACTGTCAAGATGAGAATTGAAGAACACAAACAAAACAACTGATGGCTAAGCAAAAATTTCGATCTACAAGGCGTAGTCGTTTTTCCGGGGCGAAGGACTACATAAGGTAGGTCAAGATCCGGAAAAACTGCTGCAACGCTGTAGATCGGACTTTTTGCGACGCCGTCATTGATGCATTGCTGTCGCCGGATGAGGAATCACCTTGGCAAGGGGTCTATTTTCTGTGGGGGTATATTCCGGCACCACTTGTTGAAGTTTTTCTTTGACCCCAGGTAGATCAAGTGCCTTAGCCGCTGCGAGCAAATCATCAATCATAGCCACCAACGCTGTATGTGCCGGTGTCACCGATTGGGCAATACAAATTTTATTGTGCGGGGTCGGCAGCACCCCCTCATCATCGAGCAAGAGCTCTTCGTATAACTTCTCTCCCGGGCGCAATCCGGTGTAGGTAATTTCAATGTCCTCATGTGGCTGCAATCCAGAAAGCCTGATCAATTCCTCGGCAAGGGACAGAATCTTCACCGCTTCCCCCATATCAAACAGATAGATCTCACCACCACTCCCCATACTACCCGCCTGCAAGACAAGTTGGGTCGCTTCCGGAATCGTCATAAAGAAACGGGTCACTTCAGGATGGGTGACTGTCACCGGGCCACCTTTTTCGATCTGCTCCTTAAACGTCGGTATTACACTCCCATTGCTACCCAGAACATTTCCAAAACGGGTCGTGACAAAACTGGTTTTGCTCTTCTTATTAAGGGATTGAACATAGAGCTCAGCAACACGCTTGGTTGTCCCCATGACATTGGTGGGACGCACCGCCTTATCTGTGGAAATCATGACAAATTTTTCCACACCAATATGATCAGCTGCATCAGCCAGCAAGCGTGTCCCCTGAACATTGTTATTCACCGCTTCGGCCGGGTTCATCTCCATCATCGGCACGTGTTTATAAGCTGCGGCATGAAATACAACCTGAGGCATCTGCTCATCAAAAATAACATTAACCCGCGAACGGTTCCGCACATCACCAATAATCGGTACAATTGGCAACTGTGGGTACTGCTGAGTTAGCTCTTTTTCAATCAAAAACAACGGGGTTTCGGCATTCTCAAACAAAATCAATTTCTTTGGATTAAAACGGGCGACTTGTCGGCATATTTCGCTGCCGATACTTCCACCCGCACCAGAGACAAGAACCCTCTTACCCTGAAGATAATGGTTGATTTGTACCTCATCCAGAAAAATCGGCTCACGCCCAAGCAGGTCATTGAGATCAACATCACGAATCTGTTGAATCGAGACCCGTCCATCAATCAAATCACCAACCCCTGGCAATATTCTGAACCTGACGTTGGATTCTCGACACCGTTCAATAATTTCCCTGATCTGTTTTCCCGACGCGGAAGGGATAGCGATGATAATTTCATCCACTCCACGTTCATTAACGATTTTATTCAAATCAACTTGCGAACCAAGAACATTCAACCCTTGAAATGTCCCTTTTCGTTTGACCGGATCATCATCAATAAAACCGATCACATCCAAATCTACTTGCGGGTTCGAGCGAACCTCCCGCGCAATCAACTGACCAGCATCCCCGGCACCAACAATCAGTGTACGTGTCTGCCGCAGTTCAGTTCCTTGCTGGAGTGGAAGATAATGCTCACGAAATGCCCGCGTCACAAAACGGACACCACCAATCGCCACAAAACAAAAAATACCATCAAGAATTAAGACTGCACGGGGAATCTGATCAAGACGGTAAGCAATGACGGCATAAACGACAAAAATGAAAGAACCCAAGAAATTGGCTTTAACAATCTGAACCAGATCTGGCATAGAGACATAACGCCACCAACCTTTAAAACAACCAAATTGCCAGAAAACTGTTAATTTTATTATCAGGACAGCAGGAAGGAGAGTGCCAATTCTTGGCCAATAAGTAGAAGGGATCGAAAAATCAAAGCGGATAGCATAAGCCAATAGAAGAGAACTGATAATAATCAGACTCGTCATGACAAAAACAACGATCAAACGATTACGATAAACAATTTCTTTCATGTGCCCCCATCCCAGAACATTCCATTTTAATAATTACAAAAAACAATCAAATAACCACGTGATTATAAAACATATTCCCGCGAAGTCCATGAAAATATGATGAGGCAGATAGAAGAAGTCGTGTGTTGTGGCAATCAATCCAACGTCCAATCTCCTGTCGAAAATCAAATCTGGGTTTTTAAGATTTTAACATCATATCTTATCAGCGTTCATCTGCGTTCAAATTAGTTTTTTTGAACTTTCACCTCCCCTTCCAATAATCAGGTTAACGGTGCAGATTCATCACAGCGAGAATATAGATTTTATTGTTTACTTCAGAATAGAGAACACCATAAGGAAATCTTATTTAACAGGGATGCACATGATGGTCAGGATGGCAAACATAAAACATAAGCTATTAAGCCTTTATCCGTCCTTATCCGTTTTTATCCCTGTTAAGTCAGCCCTTGACCTTCTTGGATATGAAGGTTGCCTGCTAAAATAGTCCTGATATTTTTCCCAAAAATCCAGCCATCGATATGGCTGAGAACACCATTGCAAATGAGAATAGTTTAAACGACATAGCACGGTTCTCTCGCAAACCAGCATCAACCTTTATATCGACGCGATCAATGAGGGTGTCCAGCTTGACATTGATCTGCTCAAAGCGTTTATCGACCTGCTCAAAGCGTTTATCGACCTGCTCAAAGCGTTTATCGACCTGCTCGAAGCGTTTATCAACCTGCTCGAAGCGTTTATCAACCTGCTCAAAGCGTTTATCCATATCCGAACGCAACAATCTCTGATTTTCATTGACCTCCTTAAAACGTCTATCCATATCCTTCTTGAGATCTCGTTGTCCATCCTTTACATCTTCTATCTGACCGCGTAACAACTCGAAACTACGTTCAAAATATTGGGAAGTCGGGACAAATTTTGCTATGAGGATTTCCATCCCTTTTTCGTTGATCACAATGCCGTCATTTTTCTCTTCCACCATTACCTTCACCTCCTAATTATTTAATATAGTAGCAGATTGTGAATTTTATTGAAGTGGAATTTTCCGTGGCAGCTGGCAACGGTCATAAATGAAAACATAATAGTCAACTTTGTGGGTATTCTATAGCGCCCCTGATCACAAACCGACAACCCCCTGGACGCTGATCAAATATGAAAAATCTGAAGGGGCGGATTTAACCTAAGAGCCCAGGTCTTGGTTTTAGTCTAATCAGATTTTATCCGATTTTTCCGCCTCTTCTGCGTCCAGAAGGTTTTCTTTTTACAGCACAGCCTGTTTCGTAACTTTTGCCAAAACATCGCAGGTTTTCTGAATTTCAGCCTCATTCAAAACAAGAATAATTCGCCTGTCCCCTTTCATTCCCTTTTATAAACACAAAACCAAGCCCTGAAATCGCCGCGACCACCGCAGGAACCCCGGCCAGACGCGCAGTTTCAGTTTTTGCTGACAATTGATAAATCTACCGGTTTAGGAAATAATTTCTCCCCCCGTCCATCGTGCCTCAAAAATGTCTCATCGGTTCCATCTGCTGATGGAGTATTCTGATGATAAAAATATCTGACTCCCGGCGCCGGTAGAAAATGGCGTGGTAATGGTGATCATGACGGCGAACACCTGCTGCGATTTCCTGACATTCATGCCCCATGAGTGGAGAGCTGGACAATAGGCAGAGGCAGTTTTCCAGCTCATCAGTGTAAGCATCGGCCTGCTGAGAGCCAAAATTAAGCAAGGTATATTCGTAGATAGTTGCAAAATCTTCCGCCGCAAGGAAGGAAAGCTTATACACTGTGTTTCTTTTTCACCTGTGCAGCAATATCGCGCAGAGACAAATCACTTTCTCCGCTGCGCTCCCCGGCTTCTACAGCACGCCTCAGTGCTGCCATTTGATTCTCCTGCCGTTCAAGTAAGCGTAAAGCTGAACGCAAGACTTCACTCGTTGAACCATAGCGACCAGACTCGATTAACTTCCCTACAAAGTCATCCAGTTGTGACCCGATAGTGACACTCGTCGTCCTAGGCATATCAAGACCTCCTGTGTTAATTGTTAACACAAGTGTAGCATCTTTAAAGCATATGACAAAAGAAAATCAGGTTTGAGATTCGAGGGTATAAGGTGAAGCCAGTAAGATCGGCTTCCAGACGCGATTGGATGATATTAAGACCTCAAGATAAGTGCCTGGAATCTGTGTTAAATAGTAAACACCTGACCCCTGATATTCTGCGTGTGGGTCCGTGGCTAAACATGATTTTTATTCAAGAATGGTTGCACCCCCATTGCCCAACAATCAATCATTCTTTCTCCGACATCTTTAAATTCGGGATGTTCAACGATATAGGCAGGTATGGCTTGCCGGGTTTCCATAACAGCATCAGCCATACGGGATATGATCTCTTTTATCTCCCCTGCTGGCAGAAACAGGTGCGTCATTGCATACCTTTCAAGCATTTTTTTAGGCCACCATTTCTTACGCCCGTCAATAGCCAGAGCGGGAACATCATTTTTCAAATAAGCCGTTGTTGTTACTACATCAAAAACAGGGGCCAAAGAAACCGGTCCATCGAGATCAGGGTATAAGACCCCAAAATTTTTCAAATGGGCATCGCCATTTTGAACCATCGAAGAGAGAATAAGGGTGGCAAAAAATTGTCTCCTCGCCTCGGGTAGATATTCCCCTGAGATAAAATTCTTGAGAGTTTTGGCGACTCGTTCGTAGGTTCCGTAATACTTTTGACTTGAACCCAATGCCTGCAAGCTGCACATATCTTCGAAACCCAGAGCTTCTCCATTGGAGTCTCTATCGAAACGGCGCATGATAAAAAGTCCGCCATTATCGGCCAAATAAAAATCCGGCACCTTCAACCCGGCTTTCTTTGCCGCCGTCATACAAAAAAATTCATTAGCAGCCAAACAGGGATAGTCCGCCCCCCAACTTTTGACGATATATCCATCCCCGGTTAATGTCCCTCTGCGATTAGCGTCAAGGAGGACTTTAGGTTGCACCCCGGAAATTCCAGACCGAATTGCGTAACGCTTAAGGAGTTCATTGAAGAGTTCTTCTGTGTCCGGGTAGGTAAGTAATTCATCAAGAGATTCAGGCGCGTGCTCTGCTGGTGGGGAACCCTGGTCAGGTAAGGTAAATCGATTTCGCCCAATCTGGTTACCACCGGTCGCCGCAAGGATAGAGAGCTCATCATCCCCGATTATTTTCGCAATAGCTCTACGTATGGCTTCAAGGAGGGCACCCTCCGGTATGTTCATCTGAAAAACAGGATGTAACTCCGGCGTAACCCACCCTTCCAGTCGGATGGGCATCGTAAGAGAAACGCCATTTTTTGCTTCAGGACTGTAAGCAAAAACATATTTTTGTCGCAGTTGCTGCTCAAGAATGCCGGTTTTACCCTTGTCAATCCAGACATTTAAGGATTTTGGCCCCATCAGAATGGATCCTCTTCCCGGATCTCATCAAGGGTAGGAGGCATTCCCGCCCTGCGAACCTTGATCTCAAGATTCAGAACTTCTAGTATTCTGAGAATTTTACGGATGCCAATATCCTGAACGACCCCATTTTCGATCTCACTGATCGTTGCTCGACTCATCCCCAAAATGGCTGCCAGTTGCGCTTGGGTCATCTTGCGGCCTTTACGAGCCTCGCGAATATGTCGACCGATTTCGAATAACATGATTAGTATTGTATATAGTACATACTGTCCATGCAAGCATGAATTGCATTATATACAATACATTTATTGTTGCCGTTCCGTAACATGTTCACCTAAAGTCAATCTGAGGGCTGTACGAGCCACCAAAAAAGGAACACAATCCAAAAGGGACACATTCTACATCTCCCACATACCATCGCGGGAATGACAAAATGGAACTTTTCAGGTCTTTTACAACAGGGTCAGAATACTTTTTAGCATTCAAACGTGCCTGCGTAAATCCAAACTGTCATGCAAAACGCGCAGCACATCAATACAATGACAGGTATCATCGGGACGGAACATAATAAAGTGACTGCCACGCCGTCCTTGCCTTGCCACATGCAAGGAAAAGAGACCGGGTAGGATATCATTGCGTATTCTGGCCCCAGGGACTTCGTGCCCTTGAAGCAACGTATTCATCGACAAGGTCAGTGTTTCAGCATAAACGTCAGCTTGTTGTGGACTAAAATGTGCAGCCGTCCATCTCAGAATATCAGCTATATCCCGGTCAGCCTGTTTCGCTATGCGTACGCGCCAGCCAAACATCAGGCAGAATCCATACCTTGTTCCGAGGATATTTCAG
>JAYEME010000216.1:0-1441 GCA_034717915.1 Thermodesulfobacteriota bacterium | reverse complement strand
TCCCTTTCCTGTTCTGGCTCAACCCGCCCAAGCCAGCTGTTGATAAAAGCTCCCCACCGTTTTTTATTTCCTTTTTGTGGATCGCCGATTATCCATGTTTCCATTTTGGCTATTTCAGCTTCAAGTTGTCGAGACCCAATTCCTCTGATATTTGCTATTTCAGATATTTTATCAGAGTTATCTTTTTGCCATTTTCTGAATCTTAAAATTGGCGTTGCTGCTGTATCAGAAACAGTATCAGAAACAGAAACAGTATCAGAAACGAATACAGAAACAGGGGGTCCTTGGTTTGCCTTAGGCGAGCCTTGTCCTGCCTTAGGCGGTGGTGGGAGGACGGAAGGAGCCTCTCTTTGGTGTGGTCGTTGGTATGTATTCCAATTCACAATCCGAATAACTGCCTTGCTGTCAACAGTATAGGTTTCCAAGAAGCCAGCACCTTCCAGTTCATTTACTATCTTCTCAATGTCAGCTTTCTCGTCATACGGTAGGGTGAACAGTCTTATCCGGTTAGGTTTGTTTTCAATTCGGCCCTCACGGTCAGCTATACACCAAAGACACGGAAAAAATATCCTCGCTTCATAAGAACATTTTGCCAGTTCCTCATTAATTGCAAGTCCGGGGTGAATTAGGCGAGTTCGAGGTTTAATCATCGATCACCTCATAGAATCAAAGGGACAGACCAGCTGAAACGGGACTACGACAACCCCTGTCGATTTCTCGACACCGGTCTGCCCTTTTGAAAGATGTCTATGGATAATATGTCGTAAAATTGTTTCATACTCCATAATATGATATCTAAAAACCCATGTCAATGTTTATTTTTCAACAGCGATCCAATCACTTCGACACGCCTCACTCTCAGTTTACTGAGATCACCGGGATAACCGGCAAAACAGATGTCCTCAGAGCGTACACGCACGAGCTTAGGGGTGGCATCATAATAGAGATGCCCTACCCATTCGGGCTTATAGCCAATCTGAAATACATGAATACCAACGCCACACTGAACGTCGGAAACCTCAGCGTCGGGAACCTCGACTATTGCACCATCGTCATATTTTAGGGTACCAAAAGCGCCGGGACTTTCAGCCCTTTTGTTTACCCACTTAACGAACAAATGGGTCTTCGCTGCTGCTTTATAGGCTGCTATTTGGTTGATATTTGCTTGTGATGAGTCGAACCCATTGCCAACCGTGAAGTAGTTGCCGGCCCTGAAATCATTGCCAGCCTCGAAGTCGTTGTCAGCCCTGAATTTGTCACCGACCATAAAGCCATGACCAGCCCTGAAACCATTGCCGACCATGAAGTTGCTATCAGCCTTGAAACCATTGCCAGCCCTGAAACCATCGTCGGTTAGGAAGTTGTTACCGGCCCTGAAGTCGTTGCCAGCCCTGAAGAGATTGCCAACCCTAAAGTTGCCACCAACCCTAAATAAGTTACC
>JAYEME010000215.1:0-6770 GCA_034717915.1 Thermodesulfobacteriota bacterium | reverse complement strand
AATATAATAAGAGACTATGATTAGGAGAAAAGAGATGTATCGTCGAACCAAAATTGTTGCCACGGTCGGTCCGTCCTGTGCCGAGAGGGGGCAATTGGAACATTTGTTGAAGGCAGGTGTCGATGTTTTCAGGTTGAATTTTTCCCATGGTGACTTGCAGCAAAAAGAGGTCTGGATAAAGCAGATTCGAGAAATTTCTGCTGAACAGCAAAAAGTTGTCGCTATCCTTGGTGATTTACAGGGGCCGAAAATTCGTACCGGGGTGATGCGTGGGGGAAGCCAAGAGCTTGTTGCCGGGCAGGAGGTGATCATTACCACTGCTGATATCGAAGGAACTGACGGCCTCATCCCAACGAACTATCAGGCTCTTCCTCAGGATGTCGTTCCTGGTGATCAAATTCTCCTTGATGATGGACAGTTGGAGCTGGAAGTTTTACGAACGGAAGCTGAACAGATCCATTGCCGGGTCAAATATGGGGGGGAGCTCAAGGATCGCAAAGGGATTAATCTGCCAGGCGTGCAGGTTTCTGCTCCAGCAATGACAGAGAAGGATCTTGCGGATCTGGATTTTGCGATTAGCCAAAAACTTGATTGGGTTGCCCTTTCATTTGTTCGAACGGCTGAAGAGGTCAACCGTTTGCAACAGAGACTGACGGAACGAAAGTCAACGATCAGGGTGATTGCTAAAATTGAAAAACCAGAGGCTGTCGATAATTTTGCTGCAATCCTGGATGTTACCGATGGGGTGATGGTGGCACGTGGTGATTTGGGGGTGGAAGTTCCTTCTGAGCAGGTGCCATTGATTCAGAAGATGATCATCCGTGAATGTAATCAGCAGGGAAAACCGGTCATTACCGCAACCCAGATGTTGGAAAGTATGATTGCTCATCCGCGGCCGACCCGAGCAGAAACTTCCGATGTCGCCAACGCTATTCTGGATGGCACCGATGCGGTGATGCTTTCGGGAGAAACGGCAGCCGGGCTTTATCCGGTTGAGGCGGTAAGAGTTATGGATCGTGTTGCTTGGGATATTGAGAGTCATCCTGATCTGAAAGTGAGTCGTTTTGTTGCCCCTGCAGCCGAACTTTTAAAGCAAAATCTCCCCAATGCAATCGGGCTGGCAGCCTGCCAGGTGGCTGAGACGGTTGGTGCCGCGGCTATTCTGGCTTTTACCCAGACGGGAAGTACCGTTGCTCTGGTCGCTAAATATCGCCCTTCCCTCCCGATTATTGCTGTCACCCCAAATCAACAGGTTCGACGCTATCTGGCTGTGTACCGAGGGGTCAGCTCTTTACAGGTCGATATTCAGGGAAGCACCGAAGAGCAGATCCTTTCGGTCGAGGGCGCAGTGCTTAAAAGTGGGTTGTTGGAGGGTGGAGAGGTGGTGGTGATTACTATGGGTAGTCCAATTTCCGCACCTGGAACGACAAATCTTTTAAAAATACACCAGTTAGGAGATGGGGGCTGATGATGCTTTTTTGTCTCCTGGAGGGGTCTTGACCCCTCTGGAGGTTAAGCATATGCTTCGTGCCAGAAAAAAGTATTTTGGTTGGGTTTGAAGATGAAGAGGATTTGCATGAAAAAAGCGGTAGTTCTTTATAGTGGTGGTCTTGATTCTACAACCTGTATGGCGATTGCGCGCGATCAAGGTTTTGAGGCATATGCCCTCAGTTTTGCTTATGGCCAGCGGCATACGATCGAATTGGAAAAAGCGCGTGAATATGCTCCATTGATCGGAGCCAAAGAACACATGGTGGTCGATATTGATCTCCGAAAAATGGGGGGCAGCGCTTTGACGGCAGATATTGATGTACCAAAAGATGCAACTGCAGAGGGGGAGATACCTATCACTTATGTTCCTGCTCGCAATACCATCTTTCTTTCGTTTGCCCTTGGTTGGGCCGAGGTTCTTGGTGCCGCAGATATTTATATTGGTGTTAATGCTCTTGATTATTCGGGCTACCCCGATTGCCGCCCGGAATTTATCCAGGCTTTTCAACAGCTGGCAAATCTAGCAACCAAGGCGGGAGTTGAAGGGAATCCCTATCATATCAATGCGCCGCTACTTCATTTGACCAAGGGGCAAATTATTCAACAGGGGTTAGCGCTGGGGGTTGATTATCAGCTTACCCACTCTTGTTATGACCCGACTCCAGAAGGTTTATCCTGTGGTCAATGTGATTCCTGTCGGCTGCGCTTAAAAGGTTTTGTTGATGCCGGGCAGAAGGATCCTGTTCCCTATGTTGAGTGACGAAAAGAAGCCAAACCAGATACCCATGCCCGATATGCAGCAGAGCCAGGATACGCGTAATATTGCTATCGATAAAGTTGGGGTGAAGGATATTCGCTATCCGATTGTGGTGTTGGATAAATATCGTGAACAACAGCACACTGTGGCAAGGGTTAACATGTATGTTGATCTGCCTGAGCATTTCAAAGGAACTCATATGAGTCGTTTTATTGAAGTGCTTAACCTTTATCACGATGGCATCAGTGTTGAAAATATGGAAACCATCCTGGCTGAGATGAAGTCTCGTCTAGGCTCTGGTCGAGCACACCTCGAACTTGATTTCCCCTATTTTATTGAAAAACGGGCTCCGGTATCCGGTGCTCGTAGTTTGTTGGAATATCAATGTCGTATGATCGGTACACAGGGTGAAAATTTTGATTTTATCCTCGAGGCAAGCATTCCTGTGACCTCTTTGTGCCCCTGTTCCAAAGAAATTAGCGAGCGTGGTGCCCATAATCAGCGGAGTATTGTGACGGTCCAGATCAGATATTCTGAACATATCTGGTTAGAGGATCTCATCCAATGGGTTGAAGAATGTGCCAGCTGTCCTGTCTATGCGTTGCTGAAGCGTGAGGATGAAAAGGCGGTGACAGAACAGGCCTATGATAATCCCATGTTTGTCGAAGACATGGTGCGGGCGGTGACCGAGAAACTGCGGAATGTCGAACATATCAGTTGGTTCAAGATTCAATGTGAGAATTTCGAGTCGATCCATAACCATTCAGCCTATGCCATGGTTGAAGGGGAAAACAGCTGAACCGTGGATAACCCTGTGGATAAAGTGGATAACTCCCGATAAGGACAAGGTAAAAAGGCACACTTTATAAAAAACAGAGGAGAATCTCTTTTTTGAACCATTCAAAGGGTGCTCTTATCCCGACCAGTTTTCTTAACTGTTTATTGTCAAATGGGGCTGACATCAGTCTTGACTTGCTCTGACAGCTACCGGATAATCTAAAGATTACTTTTTTACCGGTGCTTTGTTTGTGCACCCTCCCAAAGGAGAAAGCTTTTGCTGGATCTTGTTTTAAATGCTGGCCCGGTTGTCAAATTGGTGCTGCTCATTCTGGTCTATTTTTCGCTCGTATCCTGGGCGATTATCTTTTACAAAGTTTCAGTAATTCAGCGAGCCATCAAAGAGTCGGATCGTTTTCTCGATTTTTTCTGGAAGAAAAAGCGTTTTGACGTGGTTGGACAGGGGCTCAAAGAGTTCAGTCACTCCCCAATTGCTACCCTGTTTCGCGAGGGATATCATGAGTTGCTGCAACTGAAAAAGAAAAGTGCTGATCCAGATGAACCAGAGGACTTTTCTATAAAAATGGATACGACAGAAATGGTCAGCCGGGCGTTGCGGCGAGCCACAACCCAGGAAACCCAACGTCTGGAAAAATATCTGACATTTCTGGCAACAACTGGTGCTACCGCCCCGTTTATCGGTCTGTTTGGAACGGTTTGGGGGATCATGGATGCTTTTCAAGGCATCGGTACAACCGGCAGTGCATCTCTTGCCGTTGTTGCTCCAGGAATTTCCGAGGCGTTAGTCGCTACAGCGATTGGTCTGGCAGCAGCAATTCCAGCGGTTATGGGTTACAACCATTTTCTCAACAAAGTTAACATTCTGATCGGTGAGATGGATAACTTCAGCCAGGAACTCCTGAATATCGTTGAACGGATGGAGCGGGGAAACTAGATGGAAGTAGGACGTCCATCCAGCGCGCGGCGCAGTAGTATGTCCCAGATCAATGTGACCCCTTTTGTCGATGTCATGTTGGTACTGCTGATTATTTTCATGGTTACAGCTCCGATGCTCGATCAGGGAGTTGAAGTCGATCTGCCTGAAGTTGCCGAAGCCCCGGGGTTGCCGGTGCAGCAGGAACCATTGGTGATTACGCTGCAAAAAAGTGGACAGCTTTTAATCGGTAAGGCGAAGATTGATCAGTTGACAAAATTGGGACCAGTGATTCAGCAGGCATTAAAAGGGAAGCCAGATCGAGAAGTTTTTCTCGAAGCAGATGAAAATGTTTCTTACGGTCGGGTTGTGAAGGTGATGGCGGCAGTAAAAAAAGCCGGAGTAGAAAAGCTCGGAATGGTGACCCGCCTTCCTGAGGAATAACGGCTAACCCATGGAATCTTCACGTAAACAACGCTGGCAACAGTTACAGTCAGTGTTTGAACCTGGATTCAAACAGATGCTGCTGATTTCGCTATTGCTTCATCTGCTGGTGCCGGTTCTTTATTTCTCTCCCTTCTTTCCCAAACGTAATATTGAAAAGCCACCTGTTTATCGGGTGAATCTGGTCAATAAAATCGTTAAGAATCCCCAGGCAGGGCGACCTGAAGCCGCTCCGGTAAAGAAGAAACCGGCGGTGAAGCCCAAACCAGAACCAAAACCGGCTGCTAAACCGAAACCGATTCCAATTCCCCCCAAACCAGAACCTAAGCCGATACCACCGAAACCAAAGCCAGAGCCCAAACCAGAACCGGTGAAGCCCAAGCCAGAACCAAAACCTACTCCGAAGCCAGAGCCGGTAAAAAAGAAGCCACAGCCCAAACCAGAACCAAAACCCGCAGTGAGTCAAGCTCAGGAAAGTGCATTAGAGTCGCGGTTGAAAAAGATGCGTGCCGCTCAGGATAAAAAAGCGAGTGAACAGGCTCGAAAAGATAAGCTTGCAGCTTTGAGAGCGGCTGCTATGGCAGAAAGTAGCAATATTGAATCTCCAATTACAGATGCACCGGTTGGGATGATGGATGGTAAAGGTGATGAAGCGGGGGTCAGTGCCAGCGCTTTTGTCCAGGAATTCATTCAACAACAGTGGCATTTTTCCCAGTATCAGGCTACCGGCAACCCGGAAGCCGAAGTGAAATTATTTTATAATGCTAATGGAACGCTGATTCACCACAAATTTTTGAAAAAGTCTGGAAGCAGTGCTTTTGATGACTCTCTGATCCGGGCAATTACAAAATCGAGACAATTGAATCAACCTCTTCCAGAGTCGATGGAATTTCATATTTTCTTTAATCTTAAGGATATGTTGGATAAATTATGAAAACTTTTAAGATAAGCGTTCTTCTCATAACTATTCTGTGCTTACCTTTTTCTGCTACTTTTGCTGCCAGGATAGAAATCAGCGCACCGGGTGAGCAGACAATTCCTCTCGCTATGACTCGCTTGCTTCCCATGGGAGTGGGTGCGGCACAGCCAGCAGTGGCGGCGGAGTTTCAACAGGTTCTGCTGGGAGATCTGGATCTGTCCGGGCTATTTGATATGGTTGATCCCGCCGCATTTTTGGGTGATGCCGATAAGTTGGGTCTGCGTCGAAACGATATCGATTTTAACCAGTGGCGGATGCTTGGATCTGAAGCCTTGATTAAGGGTGGTTATAGCGTGACCGCAGGCAAACTGACCATTGAACTACGTCTTTTTGATGTGATTACCCAGCGATTGCTGACCGGGCGGCGTTATGTGGGTAAGTTGACTGACGTGCGCAAAATCGCCCATACCTTTGCCGATCAAATTCTGAAAAGCTTAACCGGTGAAAAAGGGCCGTTTGCTTCTAAAATTGCTTATATTTCCAAGCGAACCGGCTACAAGGAACTCTATTTAATGGATGTTGATGGACACCATCCAATTCAGATGACCAAACATCGCTCTATTGTCCTCAATCCTGATTTTTCACCAATCCGAAAAGAGTTGATTTTTACCTCTTACAGTAAAGAGAACCCCGATCTCTACCGCAAGGAAGTCTACACCGGTCGTGAATCTCGGTTGTCTCTCAAACCGGGGCTGAATATTGGCGGACGTTACAGCCCGGATGGTCATGAGATTGCACTGACGCTGTCAAAAGATAAAAATTCGGAAATTTATCTGCTTGGAACCGATGGGACAATTCATCGCCGTTTAACCAATCACTATAGTATCGATGTTGATCCCTCCTGGAGTCCGAAAGGAAATAGGATCGCTTTTGTTTCGGATCGACGCGGCAATCCCAATATTTTTATTGTTGATGTTTACTCTCGGGATGTGACCCGCCTGACCTTCGAAGGAAAGTATAATGCGACCCCGGCATGGAGTCCAAAGGGGGATAAGATTGCCTACTCTCGTATGGATAACGGGGTTTTTAATATTTTCACCATTCGTGAGGATGGAACGGATGAGCGCCAGCTGACCTTTGGTAAGGGGAGTAAAGAACATCCGCGTTGGAGCCCGGATGGCCGGTTTCTTATCTACTCCAATGATCTCAATGGTGGAGAAAAATCGATCTGGATTATGCGGGCCGATGGGACAGGGAATAGAAAAATTTCGTCACGTGGCGGCAATGATTCCCATCCCGCATGGTCCGATCGCTGGTAAACAATGTAAACGGGTATTGTTTTTACGCCAAGCTTCTGTATAATGCACAAAAGTTGTGGGGAAAATATCTAAAAAAATTGATCGCAAATGCGAAAGGAGTAACTGATTATGTCAAGATTAGCCATTACC
>JAYEME010000214.1:0-6813 GCA_034717915.1 Thermodesulfobacteriota bacterium | reverse complement strand
AAAGACCCGAACGACGATCCTCAAGCTGAGGCAGAGGCCGCCTTTTATACCAAACTGACCGCGGTAGAAGAGGGAGAACAGATGTTTGAGAGTCTGCTGAAATCTTTCCTGGAATTGCGCCTTGGGGAACAGTGGAAAACTGAACAAGCAGCGATCCTGACCTGGCTGGAAGAATAGAAATATATCGGTGCTACTTTTACTCTGGCGCGAAACTGCTATGCTTAGACAGAATACAGTTTTTTATGTGGGAAAAGAAAAGATCACGGGGAAACTATGAAGTTTCGCACCAGACTGCTGATTCTGTTACTGACAATCACCTTGATACCACTGGGTCTGAGTTTTCTTTTTCAACGCACTTCAATGCTCCATTTTGGAAACAAACTCGCTAGCGACACCCGTACCCTTCTGAATGATAATGCGACAAGCCTTCTCCACGCTTTGGTCGATAATTACAGCCGGATTCTCAAGCGCGACAGAGCAATGGCACTCCTGACTCTGCAAAACCAGGCACAAGCAGTTGAACTCAGGCTTTGCTCACCCCCTCCCGAACATCCTCAAAAGATCTTTTTTTCTTCCGACTATGCATCCCCACAAAACCAACCCAAAGATCTGATCACGGCACAGAAACACCTGCGCCCAACGGAAGGGGGAAAACTGGAGCCAATCCCGGTGTCGTATTCGGAGCAGGTCATTTTTCTTGCCGAAACAAAAAAAAACCGCAAAATCGCAAATCAGATCGAACAGCTGAGCACCATGCCTGAGGTCTACAAAACCTTGCATGATATCCAGCCTGATCTGTTTCTCTGGCAATATACAACGCTGACATCAGGAGTTCATTCCAGTTATCCCGGTAAAGGTGGTTATCCGGTCGATTACGACCCTCGACAGCGGCAGTGGTACAGGGACGCAGTCTTCAGGGGAAAACCAACCCAGCATATTCTGACAGATGTCACCACCGATGCCCCGGTCCTGACTATTTCACAACCAATTTATGTTTGCGATGGAAGATTGGCAGGGGTGACAGCCCTGGACATCGACTATCGACAATTTTTTGCCGATTGGAATATCCCGGCTGAATGGGCTGATGACGCGGAAAGTATGATTCTTGTCTATCATGAAGATGCACCTGATCCGATGCAACAACTGGAAATTTTGCTTAGCAACCGAAGCGAGAGCCATACTTCAGACTGGAAAACTCCGATTAAACACAAATATCTGGACATAACCTCTCAACAATTACAAGAATTTCAGCAGGATCTTATCAGCGGAAAATCTGCAGTTAAAAAAATTATCTACAAGGGGCGGGAAGCTCTCTGGGCTTACGGTTCCCGAAATTATGATGAACCATTCCCCCTGGTCATTGTCCCTTATCAACGTATCCTTGCTCAGGCAGTCAGTGCTGAAAACTATGTCAACCAACAAATATCCTTAAGCCTCAAAATCAGTGCAGCCCTCACTATATTTGTCGTCGCTGCCGCCATTCTGTTGGCCATCAGTCGTTCCCGCAAAGTGACCCACCCGGTTATGCAGTTGGCAACGGCAGCAAACCAGCTCTCCGAAGGAGACTTTGACGCCAGAGTCGAGATTCAGACCGGGGACGAATTGGAAAACCTCGGCAATATTTTCAACGGGATGGGACGCAGCCTAAAAGAACGGGATCAAATGAAACAGTCTCTGACCCTGGCCAAGGAGATCCAACAACAATTGTTGCCGAATGCAGCGCCCGATTGTCCCAACTTTGATCTGGCAGGAAGAAGTCTCTACTGTGATGGAACTGGTGGCGACTATTATGACTTCATTAAATTGAAAAATTCCACTCAACAGCACTTTGGGCTGGCTGTCGGAGATGTTTCCGGACACGGCATTGGACCCGCACTGGTGATGGCGACCGCCCGTGGAGTTCTCCACTCACTGGTTGATCGGCATAAGCTTGACCTTGAGACCCTGGCTGGTGAACTCAGTGATCATCTTTGCCGTGGTACCTCTGAGTCCTATTTCATGACCCTGTTTTATGGTGTCCTTGACCCGGAGGATCGATCTCTGTGCTGGATATCAGCAGGGCATGCACCGATGTTTCTCTATCGAACCAACGGTCAGGTTGAAGAACTTGGCAGTTCGGGGATTCCGCTGGGGATTATTGCAAAAACCCCTTACGAGATGGCTCCAATTATAGAATTTAAGCCTGGGGATATTCTACTGATCGGAACTGATGGAATCTGGGAAACTCAAAATATGGCTGGGGAGATGTTTGGCACTGACAGAGTGAAAGATTTCTTGATTCGACATGCTGAAGCTGATGCCGAGGCCATGACCGAACAACTCATCTCAGAATTAAACAGCTTCAGAGGAGAACACTCTCAGGATGACGATATCACCTTGATGGTGATCAAGGCGTCTTGACACAATGGGGGGATTAATATGAAACATTTATCTTTTGCGATTCTGCTTCTATTCCTACTGGCCAGCTGCGGTAGCAGCTCATCCAGTGATAATGACAACAACAGTACAGGACAAAACCCCGTGGTTCCACCAATGAGTACTGGCAACTGGTACCAACCATCCGTACTGGTTTCATGGCAATGGCAGCTGCAAGGGGCGGTAAACACAGCCTATAACGTTGATATCTATGACATTGACCTGTTTGATTCAGATCCAGCCCTGATTCAACAACTGCAACAAGCCGGGAAGCAAGTCATCTGCTATTTTTCTGCAGGCTCTTATGAAGAATGGCGTTCCGATGCCAACCAATTTTTAGCCAATGATTTAGGAAATCCGCTAGATGGGTGGCCGGGTGAACGGTGGCTGGATGTTCGTTCAGACAACGTCCATTCTATTATGAAGAGTAGACTCGATCTCGCGGTACAGAAAGGTTGTGATGGTGTTGAACCAGACAATATGGATGGCTACAGCAACAATTCAGGCTTTAATCTCACCTCAGCAGATCAGCTTGCGTACAATCGTTTGATTGCCAACGAAGCCCATGCAAGAGACCTGTCTATTGGTTTAAAGAATGATCTTGATCAGATTTCAGAACTGGTTGACTACTATGACTTTGCAGTGAATGAACAATGTTTTGAATATCAGGAATGCGACCTGCTTGCTCCATTTATCAACGCTGGTAAAGCCGTGTTAAACGCCGAATACGAACAAAAATATGTTAACGATGCCAATGAGAGAGATACACTGTGTGTTGATTCGATCAGCAGGCAGTTCAGCACCCTGATTTTACCACTGTCATTGGATGATTCTTTTCGGTTCAGTTGTTTTTGAGCAAGATGGATGCACTCGCATAAATAGATATTATGACAATTCAGGAAGAAGGTACTTTTTCCAAAGAGATTCTTTGAATTTCGGCCGAAAAAAACCAAAATGTCCAATCTTATCGACATTGACCTCACTTGGGCTGATCCGTTTCATCACTCGCGGTGCTGCCGTGTAAAAATTGTGCAATGCCTCTATATTGCGAGCCGACATATATTCATCATCGCTGAATGACAACGAAGTTATCGGAGTTTTTACGTTTGAGTACAGCTGCCGAGCCTGTTCACCTTCTACACCAACAACATAGTCAGGATGAAGACACCAGCGCCGCCACTGCGCCATAACAGCATGTGGCAGATCTCCCACCTTGCGCAATCGTTTACCCGGGAAATATCCGAACAGTCGCAGAGACAAAGGAACCACAAAATACCATAGATACCAGGAAACCCGTCGAAGTCGTGGCGGAGCATCCCCCCAGTAACCACTCCCACTTGCTACAGTCACCATTTTAGTTACAGATGATCGATCCGGTAGAAACGGATATATTTGTCCGCCAAGGCTGTGGCCAATCAAATAGAATGGTTTCCTGTCAGCAGCTTCTGGAACAGTTCTGACCATGGCAGCGCAGTCAAGTTGCACCCAGTCCATGATATCGGCTTTATAACCCCGTAAACTCCCCGAACGAGACAACCCGATACCACGATAATCAAAAGTGACAACCAGGTAGCCCTGCTCTCTCAGCCAATCGGCAAAGGATGTGTAATATTGCTGCTTCACCCCCATTGCTGGAACAATCAGAACCACGGCAATGGGCTCTCCCTGCGGAACAAACATCCGCCCAACAATATATATTTGATCCTCAGTACAAATATCCAGTTGGATAAATTTACTCATCCATCTATCCCGTGATCATATTCTCGTAGCACTTCCACAATCTGAACCTGGTAAGTCTTATACCATTTTGATTGTCCAAGTTGCTGAGCTTTTATATGCCGTTCATCCCGTTTCCAACGGGAGATTTGCTCCAACGTCTCCCAGTAAGAAATAGCTATTTCCTGATGGCCTTCGGTCGTTGCAACAAAATCCATGCAACCATATTTTTCGATCGCAAGGTTTCGCAATTTAACTGCTGTATCACTATATTCTTGATCCAATTTCTTGATTTCAGCTCTAAAAATAACAGCATACATAAATACCCCCGAAAACTTGCTGCCGGAACAAAAAACCATCCGGCATTATCAGGCTAAAATGGGGACATGTATCAGTTACATGTCCCCATTTTTCACATTCTTTGGATTCAGCCCTTAAAGTGACAAATACTCAGCCACAAAATCAGCATCCTTGTCACCACGACCCGACAAATTGATCAGAATCGTTTTGTCAGAAGGCAATTCCTTCGCCAGTTTCATCGCATAAGCAACCGCATGGGCACTCTCCAGAGCGGGGATAATCCCTTCCAGACGAGACAGAACCATAAACGCTTCGAGACACTCTTTGTCATTGATGGTTTCGTATTGCACCCGCTCAATATCTTTCAGGTAACAGTGTTGCGGGCCAACTCCGGGATAATCGAGTCCCGATGCGATTGAATACACTGGCAACGGCAGCCCTTCTTTATCCTGAAGGTTATAGCATTCGAATCCATGAAGAGCGCCCTTGCTCCCCAAAGTCAAAGTTGCCGCATGATCGGGAGTATCCAGCCCCTTGCCCGCCGGTTCTACACCAATCATCTTAACTTCTTCGTCATCCAGAAAAGCGGTAAATAGACCAATGGCATTGGAGCCGCCACCAACACACGCCATCAAATAATCGGGCAAACACCCCTCTTTTCCCTGAAACTGCTCCCGTGCTTCAATCCCGACAATCTCTTGAAAATCCCTTACCATTCGTGGGAATGGATGTGGGCCAACCACAGAACCAATGGCATAGAAATAGTTGACTGGATCTTTCACATACTCTTCAAATGCACTATCAACCGCATCTTTCAGAGTTCGGGTACCACGACTGACCGGAACCAGCTTACAGCCCAGGATTTTCATCTTGGTAACATTGGGATGCTCTTTTTTAATATCGATTTCACCCATATGGATTTCACAATCGATGCCGACCAGGGCACAAGCTG
Organism: Thermodesulfobacteriota bacterium; assembly: GCA_034717915.1. Taxonomy (GTDB): domain Bacteria; phylum Desulfobacterota; class Desulfuromonadia; order Desulfuromonadales; family Geopsychrobacteraceae; genus Desulfuromusa. The sequence continues at coordinate 1,430 of JAYEME010000214.1, read as the reverse complement.
TTGCCAGAGCGACACCATGCTGCCCGGCACCAGTTTCAGCTAATACTTTAGTTTTCCCCATATGCTTTGCCAGCAATGCTTCACCAAGGCAATGATTGATTTTATGGGCGCCGGTATGGTTCAGATCCTCGCGTTTCAGAAAGATTCGCGCGCCCCCTGCTTTTTCGGTTAAACGCCTGGCAAAGAAGATCGGACTGGGTCGACCGACATAATCGGCATAAAGCCCTTGCAATTCAGCTTGAAACGCCTCTGTTTTTCTGACCTTTTCATAAGAGTCGTTGATGTCATCCATGATAGATTTCAGTTCTGGTGGAATAATCTGACCACCATATTCACCAAAGTAACCGTCAGTATTGGGCATTTCAAGAAATTTCATCGCCATTTTTCTCCTTTTGGACATTTCCATTACATATAAGGTTGCAGGTCAACAAGGCCACACACCGTACTAGTACGCTGATACATTAAAGGCAAGCGGGAAGAGGTGTCAAGAACATCTGGCAAATAAAAAAATCCGCAGCCGATATACACATCAGCTGCGGGAAAATAGTCAATCGGATCAATGAACCGTTATCTGATTCAGGTTTAAATACTCATATATTTCTGATGCTCAAAATCGGTGACGGTAGTGCGGTATTCATCCCATTCAGCAATTTTGAGGTTGAGGTAATTGTTGAATAAATCTACCCCCAGAACTTGCGGCAGAAAAGTGCTCTTTTCTGCTTCCATCAGTGCCGGATAAAAATCGCGGGGGAGAAACCGCTCATCGAGTACCTTGATTTTTGTCTCTTTTTTATAAGTACTGCCCATATCGGGCTGACCGGCATCGGCCTTGGTATTGATACCATCGAGACCGGCAAAAATCAGGGTCGCAAATTGGAGATAAACATTGCCGGTGGCATCAGGGCAACGCAATTCCATCCGAGTCGCCTGAGTTGATAAAGCATGGGGGATACGCACCATGGAGCTTCGATTCTGCAAGCCCCAACCCCGTACGATTGGGGCTTCTTTACCTAGGACATAGGCTTTATATGAGTTGATTGTTGATGCCTGGACAATTGACATCGCCCGCGCGTGGGTCGTCACGCCACCGATGAAATTCATCAACATATCACTCAAACCATGGTCACACTTTTCATCGTAGCAGCAGCTGTTGCCCTCAAGGTCGGAAAATGAGACGTGGATATGAAAAGCGTTGCGGTTCTGCCCGGTAAAAGGTTTCGACATAAAGGATGCGTGCAGATTGTACTGTGAGGCCACCTCTTTGGTCACAAATTGAAACAGGATCGTCCGGTCGGCAATCGTGAGAGGATCGCCCGGCTCAAGATTGATCTCATGCTGTGATGAGGTCACTTCGTGATGGGTTTTCTCGTACTGAACGCCACATCTTTCCAGCACATCAACAATCTCCTGACGCACAACATCGCCGATAT
>JAYEME010000213.1:0-6942 GCA_034717915.1 Thermodesulfobacteriota bacterium | reverse complement strand
GGTTTGAGGAGAACCGGGTTCATCCGCACATCGGCATCAAGACGACAGGCTTGCGCTTGCAGAACTTGCGCTCGACCCATCTCGCCACCTTGAAAAGTGACACACGAATTAAGTGACATATTCTGCGATTTGAACGGTGCAACCGACACTCCATCCTGATGGAGAATGCGGCACAGTGCTGCGGTAAGGATACTCTTTCCAGCATTAGAACCGGTTCCCTGAAACATGATCGCCGGGATTTTTTTGACCTTTTTCTTTGGCGATACTGCGTTGAGGCACAAATCCAGCTCGGCACAGAGCCGCTGCTGCTCCTCAGCGGTTCGCACCGCAACCCGGAAATAGCGATTGTCGAGCTCTGGAAAATTGTCACAGTTACGAATCACAATCCCTTTTTTCAGCAACTGTTGTGTCAGTATTGGTGCATCAATCGTAAGATGGTCGATCCGTACCAAGAGGAAATTGGCCTCGCCGGAAAATGGATGCAGTCCAGGTATTGCTTTGAGTTGGGTAAACAGATCGAGCCGTTGCTGGCGGACATATTTTCGGCTCTGTTCAAGGAAGTCGCGGTCCTGCAAGGCGCGGATACCCACGGCTTGTGCAATTGTATTCACCGACCAGTCAGAACGCAACTGCCGCATAGCGGTAATCACTTTTTGATCTGCCAGGGCGTAACCTAAACGCAAGCCGGGAATCGCCCACGCTTTGGTCATTGATTGGACAACAATCAGGTTATCTGGACGCTGCCAGCGGAGAGAATCTTCCAGGTCGGTAAAATCGATAAAAGATTCATCAATAATGAAATAATTCTGCGGACGTTTTCGGATCAGTTCTAGCAATGCCTGGGTGTCACACAACTGTCCTGTGGGGTTGTTGGGATGGCCAAGAGTTACCAGATGATCATCGGTCAATATTGACGAAAGTTGAGTGATGTCGAGCTGAAACTCGTTCTTTGCCAGTAATGGCAGGGTATCAATCTGTAACCCCGCTACCTCCGCCATAGAAGTATAGTCCCCGTAACTTGGAACCGGAACCAACAGACGATTATGCTCTAAAACCTGTGGCAGCAGATAGAGGAGCTCACTTGCACCGTTACCTACGATTACTTGATTTGTTTCGATTTGATAATGTGCAGCAAGTGCTGTGACCAGTTCCCCCGCTTCAGGATCGGGATAGTGTGCCAGTTTACTGACCTGAGAACTGATAAGTGGGCGTAACCATGGTGGAAAACCAAGAGGGTTGATACTGGCCGAAAAATCGAGGAGTTCTTCTTGCGGAAAACCGCTCACTTCACTGGCTCGGCGTAGATTGCCGCCATGTTTCTGCCCTGGAGTCATGATAAGATTCCCTGCTGAGCCAGAACAACAACACAGAGTACCGGTAATAGTTCGACCAGTTCACAGGTTGCTCCCAGGGTGTCTCCGGTAAAACCACCAATCTTACGTTGGCTGTAGCGACCCAATAGCCAACCACAGATACAGACAGCAATGGTGATAAATGATCCGGCCAGCCAACCCAGGAGGACAGATGAGGGGATTAACAACACGACCAATGCGATCAGTAAACGCATTCCACTGAATTGACTGCTGGTAAAAGCCGCTGTCCCGTTGGTGCGTGCGTAAGGGAGCCAGCTACTGATAACGGGCAACACACATCGCCCAGCTAAAGGCATCAGTAAAATGACCTGCCAGCGCCAGATCGGCGGTATTGCGAGAAGCAGCATCAGCTTGAGTAGCAGGACAATGACAATTGCCGTGACTCCCATGGGGCCAGCACTGCTGTCTTTCATAATTTCCAGCATTCGCTCCCGGCCGCGACTGCTGAAAAAAGCGTCGGCGCTGTCAGCTAAACCATCCAGATGCAACGCGCCAGAAATTGCGATCATCGCCAGCAGCAGCAACACGCTGGCAACTGGCAACGGTAACAACCAGCAGAGGAAAAAATCCAGAACCGCCATCATCAGGCCGATCAGCAATCCTGCCAGGGGATACCAGTCGGGACTTTTGTGAAAGCTGGTTTCATCACCGCACCAAGATTCTGGAATCGGTAGAATGGTGAGAAAGCGCAAAGCTGAAAAGAGAGGTTTTAGACTCATTCTAATCTCAAGCCGCTATTTCGCTTCAGACACGGCGGCTTCACTGAATGTCGCCATTTCGGTTAGAATAGCAACGGCACCCTCAACCAGGTTCATGGCGACTGCAGCTCCTGTTCCCTCCCCGAGACGGAATTGCAGATCAAGAAGAGGTTCTTTTCCCAGATCGGCAAGTGCGACAACTTGTCCTTTTTCGACACTGCGGTGCGCTGCTATCATATATTCTTTGCTTTCAGGCGCCAGTCGGCCAGCAATCAGGGCAGCAGCGGTTGAGATGAATCCATCGATAATAGTCGGTTTTTTCAACGCCGCTGCGCCCAGAATCAGACCGGCAATACCGGCAATTTCAAAACCACCCACCTTACTCAGAACATCAATTGGATCAGTCGGATCTGGATTGTTGAGTGTCAGCGCCCGTTCGAGAACTGCAATTTTGTGTTCCAGTTGTGTATCATCCAGACCAGTCCCTCGCCCGACAACCTCTGCTAGTGGCAGCTGACAGAGGGTCGCGACGATTGCACTGCTCGGAGAGGTGTTGCCAATTCCCATGTCACCGGTACCAAACAGGTCAGTTGATTCGGCAAGCTCCTGCGCGACGCTGATGCCAGCTTCCAGGGCACGGACAGCCTGATCTCGACTCATGGCCGGACCCTTGGTGAAATCATCTGTTCCGGCTGCAATTTTCCGATCTAGAATATTGCCACCCTTAGCCAGAGCAGAAAGATCTCCGGCAACTCCCATATCGACAACTTTGACTTCAGCACCAGCTTGTCTGGCAAGCACATTGATTCCGGCGACGCCATTGGTGAAGCCACGTACCATCTCCACGGTGACTTCTTGGGGGAAAAGACTGACTCCCGCAGCGGTAATGCCGTGATCCCCGGCCATGACAACAATGGTTTTGCGCTTAACACCGGGACGCACCGATTCACAGATGCCTGCTAAATCGAGTGCCAGATCCATCATCCGACCCAACGCCCAGTGTGGCATAATCAATTGATCCAGCCGTTCTTTTGCCTGGGCGCGAATGGCCTGGTTTTGTCCTGTCATCGAATTGATGGTTTGCTTCAATAAAACCATTTTGATTTTTACTCCCCTTTTAACGTGAGTGGAATGCCGGAAACCATAAAAACAGCCTTGTCGGCAAGTTGTGCGATGGTCTGATTGCAACGACCCAGACAATCCCGGTAGCGTCTGGAGACAGGATCTATCGGAACTAAACCCATTCCCAGTTCGTTGGTTACAAAAATAATAGTCTGATCTGTTTTTCGACAGATATTGACCAGTTCTATACATTGTTCGCGGATCATCTGTTCGGTCAGGGGGGGTCCCTCTTGTTCTGCTGCGTAGAGGAGATTATTAATCCACAAAGTCAGACAATCGATGAGGAGAACGTCAAAATGACTCGCTGCCTCAACTGCTTCGATCAAGTTGAGCGGTGCCTCGATCGTCTCCCAATCCCGATCGCTTCGCTGCTGTTGATGGTGCGCAATCCGCTGCTCCATCTCTTCATCGATCCGTGGACAGGTTGCTACGTAGGCACGTTTACCGGGAAGACCTTCTGCAAGTTCCTGGGCGTAATTGCTTTTGCCGCTACGACATCCGCCACTGATATAGGTTAAATGAGCCATGCTTTCTCTCCAAAAAAAACCCGGAGTCCTTTAGTCAGGCTCCGGGATAGCGTTTTTTATCCGTTGGATTTGTCTGCCAGAATCCTCACTCCACGAAGCTTGGGCAGTCATGTTCAGAAAGAGAAAGTATCTGGCTTCCGGTGAAGTCAACATCTCCGGTAACAGTGGCGGGTCCGCGACGGATTTGCACCGTCTTCCTTTTTCTTCATGTTTGTACCGGGTCGATTAGAAGGTAAAAAACTCTCTTCTGCAAGGAAAAATTTGGCTCAAAACATCTTTTGGCTGAGAGATGTTTCTCCCCCGCTTGAATTTGTGCTACTTTATTTTTTCAAAACCACTAAGACAAGGCAGAAAATAGAAAGGTTCAGAATATGATTTTTGAAAAAATAGGGCTACAAGTGCCGAAGATTCTGTTACCGGAAAAAGGGACAGACATGCATAAGTGGGCGACGATTGCCTGCGACCAGTACACCTCTGATCCAGGCTACTGGCAGCGGTTGGAGCAACAGACGACAGGCGCTATTTCAACCTTGAACCTGGTTTTTCCCGAAGTGTACTTGGATGATGCAGATACTGAGCAGCGGATTTCCACCATCAATCAGGCAATGGAAACTTATCTGGCTGATGGCAGTTTAGAGGAACAACCTCCCGGATTTATTCTGGTTGATCGGAAAACCGCAGCAGTTGACTCGCGCAAAGGGTTGATTGTGGCACTCGACCTGGAACAGTACGACTATACCAAGGGGGCAAAAAGTCTGATTCGGTCAACCGAGGGAACCATCCTTGACCGATTGCCGCCACGGATCAAGGTGCGGCAGAATGCGCCGATTGAATTGCCGCATATTATGGTGTTGATTGATGATCCACAGCAGACAGTTATTGAGCCGCTGTTCGACGAAAATCTGGAAACAGTCTACAATTTTGATCTGCTGGAAAACGGGGGACAGCTCAAAGGATACCGAGTCGATCAACCGGAACTGATCGATCAGGTTGTAGTCGCCCTCGAAAAACTAGCTGATCCTGTCGCCTATCATAAAAAATATCAGGTTGATGGTGAGGTGATGCTCTATGCTATGGGGGATGGTAACCACTCATTTGCCACTGCGAAAGCGATCTGGACGAAACTGAAGGAAGAGGCTGATGATCCGGCTGATGTGATGAATTCTCCCGCTCGATATGCTCTGGTTGAACTGGTCAATGTTCATGATCCTGGCCTTGAGTTTGAGGCCATCCACCGGGTGCTGTTCAACGTCAATTGTGTTCATCTGCGTCAGCAGATGGAAGACTTTTTCGCTGCACGAAACACTCCTTTGACTTTCACAATATGTGCTGATTTGGCAGAAGCAAAATCGGTAGCAGATGGTCGAGAAAGAGCCCATTCCTTTCCGATGATTCTCGGTGGAAAATTTGCTGCCTGTGTGGTTGAAAACCCAGAATGCACTCTGACCGTTGCAACATTGCAGACGTTTCTTGATCAGTATCTGGAGGAAAATTCGACGGTGCGTATCGATTATATTCATGGCGAAAAAGCGGTCACCAAACTCGGTAGTGAGATTGGTTCTGTGGGTTTTTACCTGCCAGCTATTTCCAAGCATGACCTGTTTAAAACAATTGTGCTGGATGGGGCATTGCCGCGTAAAACTTTTTCGCTGGGGGAGGCGGACGAAAAGCGTTTCTATCTGGAGTGTCGTAAGATTTGCTAGCAGGATTAATTGATGGATAAGCGTTATTACAAACCAATTCCCTGTGGAGCCAATCTGCCACTGGATAATCCACATGCGTTTTCTGTCTCTATGCCGACCTATCAGGATGTGGTTGATTACGAAGAGGAGGCTAACGGTATTTTCGACCGGGTTAAAAATGCCTACCCCCGTATTCTGTTTCATCCCTATGTAAAGAAAGCGGCGCAGTTTATCAGGGCGGAAAAGGGTCTTGGCGCCAATGGAACTTGTTACATTCTTCCATCGCTGAAATTTGCACGTCATGTCGCTGAACTGTCAGAAACCTCTCCACAGGTTTACGGGTACGATGATTATTCCATCGCATATTTCCCCGAAGAGACAACTGATACCCCTGCTGACTACTACGCCTTCATGAAGCATTGCGGGTATATGATCTACTCCCGTGAAGCGGAAGATTTTCTCCGTTTTTACGGTGTTGAAATACCCGAGTGGGTTGAAGAATATAACCATACTGATCCAGATGAACAGATTATTCGCATTCTCCAGCAGGGATATGGTGAATCAAGAATCACTCTCTGCGGATCGGGGATGAACGCAATCTATGCAGCATATGCGGCAATTAAGGAGACCGTTTTTGCAGAACGGGATATATTCATTCAGTACGGCTGGATCTACACTGATTCCATTCATATTCTCAGAAAGTGCAGCCGTGAATTCCATCAGATTGGGCGGGTAACCGATTTCGAAGAACTTAAGGCCTACCTTGAGAAAAATGGGAATCGTGTTGCCGGAATTATTACTGAAACTGTGTCTAACCCACTTCTCCAGTCACCGGATCTTCCTGCCCTTGCAGAATTGGCACGACAATATGGATTCACGGTCATTCTTGATAATACTTTTGCCACCCCGTGGAACGTTGATGTGAGTCCTTATGCAGATATCATTATTGAGAGTCTCACCAAATTCGCATCGGGAAAAGGCGATTGCATGGGCGGCGCCATCATCATTCCTGAACAGTCACAGCTCCCGAAAGTGACGGAAGAGGAAATTGGAAAATACGTTGTTCCACTCAAGGGGAGGGATCTGCAGCGCCTTGGTTGCACTATCAGTGGTTACCATGAACGGGTCAACCGGGCAAACCAAAACTCTGCGGTTATTGTCGATTATCTGCAACATCACCCGCAAGTAAAAGATGTTTACCACGTCTACTCGGATGCAACCTGTGAAAGTTACCGTAAAATAGCTAAAGGCGACAGCTGTTACGGCGGTGTCATTTCATTTGTTGTTGATGGTGATTTTCAGACTTTTTACGATAATCTGACTCTCCCCAAGGGACCCAGCCTCGGATCTGATTTCCCGTTGGCTATGAGTTACACCCTTTTGGCCCACTGGGATCTGGTCAACGAACCGGAACAGAAAACTCTCAATGATATGGGGATTTCCCCGTGGTTGATTCGTCTCTCTGTGGGTGAAGATTCGCCACAATTGATTATCGATGCGATGGAAAAAGCATTTCAGGCGCTGGCACTTTAAGAGCAGA
>JAYEME010000212.1:0-24252 GCA_034717915.1 Thermodesulfobacteriota bacterium | reverse complement strand
TCTTTCAACCAACGGGAGACTTCTTTGATCAAATCGAGGCGGAGGAGTGGTTCACCATAACCACAGAAGACGATCTCTGCATAACGGGTCGGGTCGCCAATCACTTGTTTGACTTCTGCAACAGAAGGTTCATGGTCAAGTTTTAACTCATGTCCTTTGACGACAAAATCACTGAATTTTGCACAGAAGATACAACTGTTGGTGCAGCGATTAGTTATATTCAAGTAGAGGGAATCGCGAATCTGATAGGCGATTTTGCTGCTTTGATCGACACTTCCAAAGCCGAACAGGTCATGACAGTTGCGACTTGTTATCCTGGCAACATCCTCAATGGTGAGACCTTTTACTTCAGCCATCTTTTCTGCGGTATAACGGACATAGGCCGGTTCATTTCGTTTGCCCCGAAATTTTTGTGGTGACAGGTAAGGGCAGTCGGTTTCAACCAACATTTTATCAATCGGGATGGCTTTGATAATCTCCCTGATTTCGTCATTTTTGGGATAGGTGATCGTGCCGGTAAACGAGAGATAAAAGCCAAGCTCAAGGCATTGTCTGGCCATATTCAAGTCACCACTGAAACAGTGTAGTACTCCCCCAACTTCTGCTGCATTCTCCTCTTTAAGAATCTCTATCACGTCATCATGGGCATCACGATCATGAACAACAATCGGCTTATTGACCTCTTTGGCCAAACGGATCTGTTGCTGGAATGCTTTACGTTGAATCTCACGAGGTGATCGGTCACGATAATAATCAAGACCAATCTCACCCAGTGCGACCACTTTCGGGTGGGCGAGCATAGTGCGCAGTTCTGCTAGCGTGTCATCATTTATTTGCGTCGCATCGTGTGGGTGAACACCAACTGCGGCGTATATATTTGAGTATTTTTCAGCGACAGCAATGCTTTTTTCCGAGCTGTCAAGATCACAACCGATGGTCAGAATGTGGCTGATGCCGTTCGTTGTTGCACGCTCAATCGTTTCCTCTAAGTCATCAGCAAATTTTACACCGTCGAGGTGGGCATGACTATCAACCAGCAGCGGGAGTTGATTGCTGATCAATTTTCTATCCTGGGGAAGAGCGGAGCTGCTTTCTCTATGCTGGTTCCTGGCTTCAATCCACCCCACTGATCTTGACCCTCAAGGGAGAGATTACTGCTATCACAACCAAGAATGTGCAGAATTTTCTCCCCAGTGGTTGGCATGAATGGAGCGACAATCAGAGCAATAATCCGGATTGATTCAAGCAGGTTATACATAACCGTCGCAAGTCGCTCGCGCTGCTCTGGATCTTTTGCCAGTGTCCACGGTGCCGTTTCATCAATGTACTTATTCCCCGCTGAAATTAATTCCCAGATGGCCATCAGGGCTTTATTGAATGCCAGGTTATTGAGATGTTCATCTACTTTATTGATGGTGGTCGTGAACAGGTCAATAAGGTCTTGGTCTGTTTCATTATTACTCCCAGGGGTGGGAAGTTCCCCCTCAAAATATTTTCCGAGCATCGCAGTTGAGCGACTGACCAGATTGCCGAGGTCGTTGGCCAGGTCTGAATTTATGCGATGAATCAGGGCTGTATGGGAAAAATCACCATCGAGTCCAAAGGGAACTTCTCGGAGTAAAAAGTAGCGAATTGCATCGACGCCATATTTGTCAATCAGCATGTTTGGTTCAACGACATTGCGCAGACTTTTGCTCATTTTCTGCCCTTCAACTGTCCACCAACCATGAGCGAAAACTTTTTCCGGTAAGGGGAGACCGGCAGCCAGGAGAAATGTTGGCCAGTAGACAGCGTGGAAACGTAAAATATCTTTACCGATCATGTGAACAGCTGGCCAGTAGGTGGCAAATTTGCCGTCCTTATCTTCTGGATAACCAAGGGCAGAAATATAGTTGGTCAGGGCGTCAAACCAGACATAGATAACATGTTTTTCGTTGCCGGGAGCCGGGATGCCCCAAGAGAAAGATGTCCGTGAAATAGAGAGGTCACGTAAACCCTCCCGCACAAAACTGAGGATTTCATTGCGCCGTGACTTGGGTTGAATAAAGTCAGGATTCTCCTCAATGTGTTTGAGAAGCTGATCCTGATATTTGCTCATCCGGAAAAAATAGGATTCCTCTTTCAGTTTTGTTGTTGGACGGCCACAATCGGGACAGTTACCATCGATCAATTGAGTTTCAGTCCAAAATGTTTCACATGGAGTGCAATACCAATCCTCATACTCCCCCAGGTAAATATCGCCCTTGGCTTCAATCGCTTTAAACTGTTCTTGAACGGTGTGTTTGTGCCGTTCCTGGGTGGTGCGAATGAAATCAGTATGGGAAATATCGAGCTTTTCCCAGAGAGCCTGAAAACGCTTTACAACCCGGTCAGCTAGCTCCAGAGGTGTTTCTCCATTGGCTTTTGCTGCAGTTTCTACCTTTTGACCGTGTTCGTCAGTTCCGGTCAGAAAAGCAACATCGTAACCACGAGCGCGTTTGTAGCGTGCGATAACATCACAGGCCAGAGTCGTGTAGGCATGGCCAATGTGCGGAACATCATTGACATAATAGATAGGCGTGGTTACATAAAAACTTTTGCTCATTTCAAGCTCCCATAGGCAGATTGCATGGTTATTTCAGCTTTTCTGGTTATCTAATATAATATGGCGATATCAGGTTTTATTTTCAGGTGTTTTTGACTGTTGGTTTGAACGTCGTCTGGGCCGCCTGCGCCGCCGCTTAGTTTTTTCTTGACCAGAGTTGTCTTTGTTTTGTGTTTGTCCCTGTTCTGGAGCTACTTTTTTGTCGTTATTTCGATTGTTTGGACGCTGCTGTGTTTTGCCTGGTCTGTTTTTAGCTTTTCCTGAGCGTTTTTCTGCCTGATTCTTACTCTCTTCTTTTTCCTTTGCAGGAGATTTCGTTGGTGGATTCTCCACCTTTTTGATCTCTGCTTTCAGATCATTAATATGCATCTGACAGCGATCACCATTTTGACAGCGCAGAGTTACTTTTTGTGCCAGTATGTCACGTGAGATGATTTCAGCAGCTCCCGATTCAAGCAGCAGTTTTTTGCCACACTTTGGGAGCGTTTTTTTCATTTCATTATAGGTTTCATATTCATAAGCAAGGCAGCATAGCAAGCGTCCACACTGACCGGAAATTTTTGTTGGATTGAGTGCCAGGCCTTGTGCTTTAGCCATTTTGACTGATACCGGAACAAATTCACGCAGGTGATTACTGCAACAGAGCTCTCTACCGCAGATTCCCAATCCACCTACCTGCTTAGCTTCGTCTCTGACTCCAATTTGACGCATTTCTATCCTGGTGCGAAAGTGTTGTGCCAGGTCACGAACCAGTTCACGAAAATCGACTCGACCATCAGCGGTAAAATAGAAGATAATTTTTGAACCGTCGAACAAATATTCTGCTCGCACCAGTTTCATCTCCATATTTCTTTGTTTAACCCGTTGCTGGCAAAACTGTAGTGCTTCTCGCTCACGGAGAGAGTTGCTTTTAGCCATTTGCAGATCATTTTCGGCAGCTATACGCAAGATCGCTTTTAATTTTGGTGGGGCGTTATCCGGTGAAATTTGACGTGGTTTCCTGATGACAGTTCCGAGGGCACGACCACGTTCTGTTTCAACAATAACTTTATTTCCCGGACTCAGGTCAAAATCCTGAGCATCAAAATCAAAGATCTTTCCCGCAGTGTGGAATGAGATGCTGACTATTCTAAGTTCTTCCATGTTGGTGCTTGTCCTTTTTATTTCAGGCGGTGGTTATCCGCATCAACATTACTTCAAGTGCCAGTCGGCGATTGACGTTTCGTTGTAAATGAAAACGAGCTGATTCCAAAGCTTTTAGCTTTTGCAGCAGGCTGGCTGTTGTTGATTTGTTTTGATGGTGAAGAAGTTCAAGAAGATCCAGATTGACCAACTCATCTTCTGGCTGAGCATGTTTCAGTAAAAGTAAGTCACGGTAAAATGTCTGAAAAATATCCAAAATATCTGTTAAAGTCTCTTTCTCTTTTTCCAGTTCTTCGGCAAAGGAGAAAGTGGGAATAATACTGCCTGCTGACAGTGCTGACAAGGACTGAATCAGTTTATGACGTTTTTCCAGAAAAAGTTCCCGATTAGGACCTAAGGCTTTTTTAAAACTTCCTTCGGAAAGAGCGGCTAAAACTGTCGCTTCAATTTTGCTCAAGTCCAGTTTTTTCATCAGAATTGCTGCCAACTGCTCTTTTGGCAGGCGGGAGAAGGGGAGGCGTTGACACCTGGAACAAATGGTTGGAAGCAATTTTTGTGGCTGGCTGGTGAGCAAGATAATCAATGTGCCTGGCTGTGGCTCTTCCAAGGTCTTCAAGAGCGCATTAGCGGCACCTTTGGTGAAATGTTCAGCACCATCTATCAGGCAGACTTTATAATTCCCCTCCAGGGGGCGGAGGGAAAGATTCTGCTGTAATCCTCGTATCTGATCAATTTTGATGGCGGCACCATCTGCGTCCAATTGATGAATGTCGGGATGATTATGGTGGTCAACTTTGAGACAGGCAGAACATTCTCCGCAACCGTTGCCGGTTTGGCAGAGTAATGCACGGGCAAAAAATATCGCCATCATCTTTTTGCCGATCCCATCGGATCCTTCAAAAAGATAGGCATGAGCAACGCGCTGGTTGTCAAGAGCATGCTGCAGAATGCTTTTTTGCTGATTGTGCCCAGTTATTGAGTCAAAAATCATATTGTCCGCTGTCTATTTTGTCTGCCAATGTGGTTCTTCGGCTAAGTGTTTTTATGTAGTTGCTGTATTATAGTAAAACGGTAAGAAATGAATCAAGGTTAAAGAGCCAGGTGATCCAGCGCAAGTCATTGAACTAGTTTCCTGATTTAGTTATACTCTGCGCACATTCACGGATCTGATTCAGGTAAAAAGTGTTGTGGAGGGAAAGTGCAAAAATATTTGGATAAATTGGAGGAAACTCTCGGTTATGCTTTCACTGATCGACAACTGTTGCTCCAGGCGTTAACCCATAAATCGTTCAGCAACGAACAAACAGAATTTGTCCCGCACAATGAACGGTTAGAGTTTCTGGGTGATGCGGTGTTGGAGTTGGTTGTCAGTAATTGGGTATTCTGTCGTTATCCCGATATTCCAGAGGGTGGTTTGACCCGTATTCGTGCCGAAGTTGTCAGTGAGAAGGGGTTATCTGAAATTTCCAGAAAGTTGGAGATTGGTACTGGCCTACGTTTAGGGAGGGGGGAACAGCGGAGTGGTGGTGGTGAAAAATCAAGTTTGCTGGCCGATGCATTGGAAGCACTCCTTGGGGCTGTCTACCGGGATGGTGGTTTTGCGGCGGCGAGTCGGGTCATTGATACAGCTTTTAGTGCCGTGATCGAGGCGTCAGCCCTCTTACGTTACGGGAGTGATTATAAAACCTGTTTGCAAGAACGTTTACAGGCACAATATGGGACTCTTCCTGAGTATATATTGGCTCAAGTGTCGGGTCCTGACCATGAACGTGTTTTTTCCATGGCAGTTTATTATTCTGGTAAATTGTTGGGCAAAGGGAATGGAAGCAGTAAGAAAAATGCTGAACAGAAAGCAGCAGCGGTGGCACTGGATCACCCGTTATTAAGAGAGAAATAAGTATTGATGAACAAACAGAAATTTTTATCCGGTTTTATTGCAATCATCGGTCGACCAAATGTTGGTAAATCAACCCTTCTCAACCGGATTCTCGGGCAAAAAATTGCGATAACCTCTAACAAACCGCAAACAACCCGCAATCGGATCCTTGGTATTCATAACTTTCCTGATGGTCAGGCTCTCTTTGTGGATACCCCGGGGATTCATAAAGCCAAAGGGAAATTGAACCGTTTTATGGTTGATCAGGCTGTTGGTGCTTGTTCGGATGTTGATTTGATTCTATTTCTGGTTGAAGCTGATGATTCGCCCGGCGGGGGTGATGAATATATTCTTCAGCTGTTGGACAAATCATCCGTTCCCGTATTTCTGATCATCAATAAACTTGATCTGGTTAAGCCTCCCCGGTTACTTAAGTTGATCCAGCAATACAGTGAACGGTTCGACTTTGCACAGGTGATTCCTGTTGCGGCCAGGGGGGGAGATGGTGTTCCGCAAATGTTGCAGGCTATTGAGCCTTATCTGCCGGAAGGTCCACAGTATTACCCCGAAGACATGCTGACCGATCAGCCGGAACGGTTTATTGTCGCAGAGCTGGTTAGAGAGAAAATCATGCGTCGAACCAGTGAGGAAATTCCCTATGGGGTTGGTGTTCAGGTTGAGTCGTTTGAAGAAAAACCAGAGAAAAATCTGGTTGTTATTCAGGCACTGATTCATGTTGAACGGGATAGTCATAAAAAAATCATTGTCGGCAAGGGCGGGCAGATGATTAGAACCGTCGGTCAGGAAGCACGAAAAGATATCGAACGGCTCCTCGGTACCCGGGTTTTTCTGGAACTGTTTGTGCGGGTTGATAAGGACTGGAGCCAGAATGAGCGGATGTTGCGTGAGCTGGGATATAGTAAAAGATGATTGCGTCGCAAAAAAAATCCGCTCTACGCTGTTGCTGCAATTTTTCAAGATCTTGCATACTTTTCAGTAACAGCTGGACTGTCCCCGCACGGGGGCTGTTTCAGGCTTTTGCGGTGCGAACCTCCACTCTTCTTCGTGGAGCGTAAACTTTCGGGACAGCCCCTGATGACTCTGGGGACAGTCTCAAGTTTACTAACAGTTTTCTGGATAGATAGAATAAAGAAAGATTATAGTTCATGATAAAGACCGTTGCCATTGTTGGACGACCTAATGTCGGAAAGTCAACATTATTCAACCGCTTACTAAGAAAACGTAAAGCGATTGTTGAAGATTTTCCCGGAGTTACGCGGGATCGTCATTACGCTGAAGTGAACCGTTTTTTGCGACCTTTTCTGTTGATTGATACTGGTGGTTTTGAACCTGTCAGTGAAGATCGGTTGTTGGTTCAGATGCGTGAGCAATCTCAACTAGCTGTTGAAGAAGCAGATATTATTTTTTTCCTGATGGACGTGAAAGATGGGTTGACTCCATCTGATATCGAAATTGCTAAAATGTTGCGCCAGGTTGATAAGCCGGTTTTTTATCTGGTTAATAAGGTCGATGGTGATAAGCAAGAGGCTGAGACGGTCGATTTTTACACTCTGGGAGTTGACAAGTTCTACTCTCTTTCTGCTGAACATGGACGCGGGATCTATGATCTTATTGAGGATCTAGAAAAATTGTTGCCGCCCGCTCCGGAAGACTCTGAGGCTGAAAATGAGATTAGAATGGCGATTGTCGGACGTCCAAATGTCGGGAAATCATCATTGGTCAACCGCTTGCTTGGCTATGAGCGGGTTGTTGCTAATCCGGTGGCCGGGACCACCAGGGATAGTATTGATACCCCTTTTACCTATAATCAAAAGCGTTTTGTCCTTATCGATACTGCCGGGATTAGGCGTAAGGGGAGAATCAGCCAGTCGGTAGAAAAATATAGTGCCGTTACTGCGCTGAAGGCAATGGATCGAGCTCACATTGTTTTGATGGTTCTTGATGCTGAAGATGGCGTTACGGATCAGGATCTTGCCGTTGCAGGATACGCTTATGAAAAAGGGCGGGCACTGATTCTGGTTGTAAACAAGTGGGATCTGCCGGAAAAAGATGATCAGACAATGGGAAAATTTATTGCAGAGGTGCAGCGGCGTTTCAAATACTTGCCATTTGCACCACTGCTGTTTGTTTCTGCATTGACCGGTCAGCGGGTCAGTAAAATTATGGATAAGGTGGAGGAGGTCGCTGCAGAGTTTAATCAGCGGATTCCAACGGCCAAATTGAATCAGGGACTGGAAGAGTTTGTCAGCAAACATCCGCCGGCAATGGCTGGTGATCAGCGGATCAAGTTTTATTATGCGGCTCAGGCTGCGGTGAGACCACCTACTTTTGTCTTGTTTACTAATCGACCCGATAAAATACATTTTTCTTATCAGCGTTATTTAGTCAATTGTTTCCGAGAAAAATTCGATTTCGGTCAGGTTCCCTTACGCTTACAGTTCAAAGGGCGGGGGAAAAAGAATTTTTGATATCACCACAAGAAATACTCCTTGTGAAAGAAATAAGGCTGGACAAATACCGTTATGGCACTTGAAGGTTATCTGGAAGATTTAGGGATACGTGATATCCTGCAAATCCTCAGCTTGAGTAAAAAATCTGGAACCCTGACCCTAAAAGGTCAGCAGGGAGAGGGTTTAGTTTGCTTCATGGACGGTCAGGTCGTGCGTGCTTCTTCCAGCCTGTTTCCAGAAACCCTGGGACAACTTTTGCGCCGGAATAATATTGTCACCGAGGATCAGGTTGATGAGGCTCTAAGGTACCAACAAGATCTTCGTTCCCATCAACCGTTGGGTGCAATCTTAATTGATAAATTCCGGATTGCAACCAGTGAAATTGAGCAGGTTGTTGCTGCCCAGATCGAAAAAATTATTTTTAGTTTTTTTTCCTGGACCGAGGGTTATTTTACTTTTCGACTTGAAGAGATAAAATCGTTTGGTAGTGCCCTCCTGAACCCCCTTGATTTTATGTTGGAACAGGGGCTCAGCTCGCGGCGTCTGGTTGTTAAGGGGGAGAAGTTTGCTGAACTGGGTTCTGAAGATGCTCTTGATGAGGCTACAATTGATCTTGAATTGGCTGAGTTGGAAAATCAGCAAAGTCAGCATGGATTAGAGCTGCTTCGGGGGATGTTAGCTGAATTAGAACATCCAGAACTTGGTGGTGGAATTATTCTTTTAATTCTCCGCTATGCCAGCGAGATCATGGATCGAGCTATTATCTTTGATGTCAGGGGAAATCATCTGGTTGGGTTGGGGCAGTTTGGGTTGTCAGGTCTCAGTGTTGCTGCCGATGACATGGTGCGTAAGATGACCTTGTCGGTTGATCCTGGATCGTTGTTTGCCCAGGTTCTAAGAGATAAAGTTGCTGTCCATTCTCCACTCAATAAAACGGTTGCAGAAAAAAATCTGAAAGTTTTTTTAAATGGAGTCCCTGAAGAAGTTTTTCTCGGACCTTTGGTCAGTGATGGTCAAGTCGTTGCCCTTCTGTATGGCGATAATTTCTCTGCTAATCAACCTATTCACGCGGCAAACGCTTTTGAAGTTTTTCTTTCGCAGGCCGGACTCGCGATGGAACAAGCTTTGGGCAGTACCAATTGAGTTTAAATAACTATTATCGATCAATTTTTGTTATAGTGGCTGCAACAGATATCCTGCTGCTTGGAGGTTAGCTCATGCAAAAAAAGATTCTCATAGTTGAAGATGAGGAAAGTTTGCTGAAGTTGGAAAGTATTCTGCTGACAACCAAGGGCTATCTGGTCCAGGGGGCAACAACCGGTTTAGCTGCTCTTGAAGCAGTGGCTGCTGAGGTTCCCGATTTGATCTTGCTGGATATCATGCTCCCTGAATTAGATGGTTTTGAGGTTTGTGAGCAAATCAAGAAAAATCCGGAAACTCGACATATTCCAATTGTTCTTTTGACGGCAAAGAAGACCCCGGAAGATATATCCCGTGGAGAGGAAGTTGGTGCTGATCAATATATAACCAAGCCGTTTAAGTCTGCATTGGTTATGGAAACCATTGAGCGCCTATTGCCACGGGATTGACTAAGGTTAGTAACTCATTTGATGTTTATATCTATTAAGCAGGTGGAGTTTAAAAAGAATGCACGCCGCTAAAGTTCTGGTGGTTGATGACTCACCAACGATGAGGCAGTTTATTATTTTTGCCTTACAACGGCTGCCAGGTTTGCAGATAGATGAGGCAGGCGATGGGGTTGCTGCGTTGAAACAACTATCCTCTGAAAAATATGACTTACTGTTGACCGATATACATATGCCGATGATGGATGGTTTAAAGTTAGTTGGTCTCGTCCGTAATGATGTTAACTACAAGCACCTGCCAATTATTGTCGTAACAACGGAAGGGTCGACTGTGACCCGGGAACGTGCCCTCAGAGTCGGAGCCAACGAATATATTACCAAACCACTTCAAACGGCTCAGCTTATCACCGTTGTCCGTAATCTTCTCGATCCAGAGGCGGGACGTGACTGAGTCTGCGCTTGGGCTTGACAGGTCTGTGTGAACATGGCATAAGAATCCACTGCAATTTAATTGAAAAATAATTCAATATTCAGGAGGCACAGTTGGCAAAAGAAGAAGCAATAGAAGTTGAAGGAACTGTCGTAGAGCCGCTACCAAATGCGATGTTTCGGGTGAAGCTGGATAACGATCATATTGTTTTGGCACATATCTCCGGGAAGATGCGTAAATATTATATCCGGATTCTTCCTGGTGATCGCGTAACAGTCGAACTCTCTCCCTATGATTTGACCCGTGGTCGTATCACTTATCGAGCTAAATAGCCTGACAGGTTATAGCGTTTCTGTTCGGTTGCCGGGACAGTAGAATATAGAGGAAGTTTATCTCCTCGATACTTTGTTTATAACAATACCGGCTTTAGCCGGTTTTTGTGTATATACACGATTTTGACAGGTAACGGTGTTGCTCCCGTTACGGAGGAATTATGGACAATCTGTACAATCCCAAAGATGTCGAAGCCAAGTGGCAGCAACTTTGGCAGGATAATCAATCTTTTTCTGCTTCCGTAGATACTACAAAAGAAAAATACTATCTGCTGGAAATGTTCCCCTATCCCTCTGGTCGTATCCACATGGGTCACGTCCGTAACTATGCGATTGGCGATGTTGTAGCGCGCTTTAAACGGATGCAGGGGTTCAATGTTCTCCATCCGATGGGCTGGGATGCTTTTGGTATGCCGGCTGAGAATGCAGCGATTGAGCATAGTACCCACCCGGCAAAGTGGACCTATGAGAATATTGAAAGCATGCGTCACCAATTGAAGAAAATCGGTCTTTCTTATGATTGGGCACGTGAGTTTGCTACCTGTGATGCTGATTATTATCGCTGGGAACAACTGGTTTTTCTGAAGATGTTTGAAAAAGGTCTGGCCTATAAAAAGGGATCTTCTGTTAACTGGTGTGAGGATTGTCAAACCGTACTTGCCAATGAGCAGGTCGAAGATGGTTGTTGTTGGCGCTGTCATAATTTGGTTCAGCCTAAAGAACTGGAACAATGGTTTTTTAAGATTACTGATTATGCTGATGAGCTTCTTGATTGGACTGATAGGCTTCCCGGCTGGCCTGAGCGGGTATTGTCAATGCAACGCAACTGGATTGGCAAGAGTTACGGTTGTGAAATTGAATTTTCTATTCTTGATCAGAGTGAGAAGGTCAAAGTTTTTACCACCCGCCCCGATACTTTGTTCGGTGCAACATTTATGAGTTTGGCTCCAGAACACCCTCTGGTAGAAACATTAGTCACTGCTGAACAACAGGTTGAGGTCAATAACTTTATCGCGACAGTTAAGCGTCAGGATAAAAGTGATCGAAGCAGTGGTGATCTGGAAAAGATCGGGATATTTACAGGTTCCTATTGCATCAACCCTCTTAATGGCGAAAAGATTCCAATTTTCCTCGCCAATTTTGTTCTGATGGGGTATGGCACTGGTGCTGTTATGGCGGTTCCTGCTCATGACCAACGTGATTTTGAATTTGCGAAAAAATACCAGTTGCCAATCAGGGTGGTTATTCAACCGCTGGGCGAAAAACTGAACTCCGAACAGTTGACTGAGGCTTTTACCGATTCTGGAGCTTTAACAAATTCTGCTCAATTTGATGGTGTCGATAATGTGGCCGCAAAAGAGCAGATTGCTGCTTTTCTGGATGAGCGAGGTGAAGGGCGCAAAACAGTCAATTACCGTTTGCGTGACTGGGGTGTCTCACGGCAACGCTATTGGGGAACGCCAATTCCAATTATTTATTGCGCCAGCTGCGGTGCTGTTCCTGTTCCTGAAGAAGATTTGCCAGTGATATTGCCAACGGATGTCAAATTGACTGGTGAGGGTGGATCTCCTTTGGCTCGGCATCAGGAGTTTTTGAACGTCAACTGCCCAAAATGTGGCAAGCCAGCAAAACGTGAAAGTGACACTTTTGACACATTTGTTGAAAGCTCCTGGTACTTTGCCCGCTATACTTGCCCGGACTATACCGATGGTCCCTTGGATAAAAAGGCCGCTAATTATTGGCTGCCAGTCGATCAGTATATTGGGGGGATTGAACATGCGGTGCTGCATTTGCTTTATGCGCGTTTCTATACCAAAATATTACGTGACCTGGGGATGCTGGATATTGATGAGCCATTTACCAAGCTGCTGACTCAGGGGATGGTTTGCAAGGAGACCCAACGTTGTCCAGAGCATGGTTGGTTGTATCCTGAGCAGGTGGTTGATGGCAAATGTACTCTTTGCAGCCAGACTGTTGAGCTGGGACGCACCGAAAAAATGAGTAAGTCGAAAAAAAATGTCATCGACCCAAATCAACTGATTGACCAATATGGTGCTGATACCGCCAGGCTGTTTTCTCTGTTTGCAGCGCCTCCTGAAAAAGATCTGGAATGGAACGAACAGGGGGTCGAAGGGTGTTACCGTTTTCTTGGTCGGGTCTGGAGAGCCGTTAGTGACAATCTGGAGCTGATCACTGCAGCTGCTATCCCTGATCATATTTCAGGCGAAGCGGCAGACCTACGGCGAAAAACCCATCAGACTATCAAAAAAGTCAGTGAAGATGTTGATGACCGTTTTCATTTTAATACTGCCATTGCGGCAGTTATGGAATTGGTTAACGCTATCTATGCGTTTAAATCCAGACAGGAAAATCCCGGGGTGATGCGTGAAGCTCTGGAAGCTGTTGTCTGCTTGTTGAATCCATTTGTGCCGCATATTTGTGAAGAGCTCTGGCAATTGTTGGGACATCAGGAGAGTGTTGAAACTTCTGGGTGGCCTCGGTGGGATGAGTCTGCATTAGTTGCCAATGAGATAACTCTGGTTGTCCAGGTGAACGGAAAAGTTCGTGGCAAGGTTACGGTTGCTGTTGACGCTGATAAACAGTCTATTGAGGCAGAGGCTCTTGCTGAGCAGAATGTGCAACGATTTATTGAAGGAAAACAGGTTCGTAAGGTTGTTGTGGTTCCTGGTCGTTTGATCAATATCGTGGTGTCCTGATGCGGTTTCTCCTGCTTTTTGTCGTTGTTAGCTGTTTGTCCGGGTGTGGTTACCACTTTCCAGGACAATCTGGTGCTTTGCCTGAGGGAGTTGAGAAGCTTTATATCCCATTATTTATCAATAAAACCGCTGAGCCACAACTTGAGAATAAAATGACCAATCGGGTCAGTGAGGTTTTTTCACGCAACAGTGAAATATCGCAAGTTGAAAAGGCAGAATATGCTGAGGCTGTTTTACTGGGAACTATCCGAAATTATAATACCCGGGCTCTTTCTTACAACAGCAACGATGATATTGGTGAATATCGCTCGACCTTGATTGTTGATGTGGTACTCAAGCCAGCCGGCAAAGACCAATCCCTTTGGCAGGGAACGGTAAGCTGGAGTGCTGAATATAGTGCTAGTGATGATAAAAATCTTCAGGAGGATCTGGAGCAGCAGGCAATAGATGAGATCACTTTGCGCCTGGCGGAGGAAATTCTCTATCAACTGCTTGATGATTTTTGATCGATGACTGCTGACGATCTGTATCGTAAATTGAGTTCGAATCATGTCCCATCATTGCTTTTCCTCTATGGGCAGGAACCCTATCTTGTCCAACAGGCAGCACGTTCCGTCAGGCAGGCGGTATTGCCGAATGATAGGGATGATTTCAACGATAATCAATTCTATGGCAAAGAGACCGCAGCAGAACCTATTCTTGAAGCGGCAATGACTTTCCCGATTTTTGCCGAGAAGCGGCTGGTGACAGTTAAGGATGCGCACCAGTTGCCTGCCGCTGAGTTAGAAAAATTACTCCCCTATATTCAGAATCCAGTTTCAGAAACGTGTCTGCTGTTCATTGCAGATAAAATTGATAGTCGTCGCAAGTTTTTTCAACAATTTAAAAAATATGGCGATTTAGTTGAATTCAAACCGCTCTCCGATAGAGAACTCCCCCAATATATACGTAATTTTCTCAACCAGAAGGATATAAAAATTTCTGCTGATGCCGTCGATCTTTTTTGTTCGATGGTGG
Organism: Thermodesulfobacteriota bacterium; assembly: GCA_034717915.1. Lineage (GTDB taxonomy): Bacteria > Desulfobacterota > Desulfuromonadia > Desulfuromonadales > Geopsychrobacteraceae > Desulfuromusa. The sequence continues at coordinate 10,096 of JAYEME010000212.1, read as the reverse complement.
GTGGAAATTTGCATGAAATCCATGCGGAACTGGATAAATTATTAACTTATATCGGTTCTGCGACTCTCGTTGATATTGTCGATGTTCAGGCTGTTGTTTCACGGGGGCGGGCAGAAAACATTTTTGAATTGGGAAATGCGGTTGGTCGGGGAGATACTGCAAAGGCGTTAACGTTGATTATGCGGCTCAGTGCCGCAGGTGAAGCTCCGCTGAAGATTCTTTCACTGCTGGTTTTGCATTTTCGTCGCCTCTGGAAGGTGCGTGAATTACAGGTTCAGAACCGCCCCGCAAATGAGATCGCCAAGGTTGCTGGCGTTCCCCCTTTTGTTGTTGATGGTTTGATTAGGCAGGGAAAAAAGTTTTCTCGAAATGATTTTCATCGCGCTTTTGAGTTGTTTTTAGAAACTGATCTTGCGATGAAGTCAAGTGGTGCGGATCCTGGAGCTTTACTAGATAGTCTGATATTGCGATTAGTTAGAAAGAATACTTAAAGTAAACTGGGACTGTAAAACCAGCCCCAGCTTAAAATTCAAATAATAAATCTACTTAAGCAAGTGTATTGAACAGTTTATTCAAGCGGGAGATTTTACGGCTGGCAGTCGCTTTATGGATGACCCCTTTGGTTGCGGTTCTGTCGATATAGGGGATAGCTTTAGCGAGAGCCGCCTGTGCTGCCTCTTTATCTTCTGCAATAACTGCTTCACGAACCTGCTTGACCAGGTTACGCATGGTTGAACGGATATGGGCATTGCGTGTCTTTTTTACTGCATTTTGACGATTACGTTTTGCTGCTGATTTATGGGTAGCCACGAATTAATTCTCCTTGTTGACTGGTTAATCTCTTGATTTCAAAGTGACGGGATAATAATGGCCAATGTTTCTTCTGTCAAGTTAGAAAATAATAATTACAGAGAAAATATCTCGCATATTTAGTCTGTTAATGGGTGTTCAGCCGGGATTAAAATATCTAAATGTCTGAGAAGAAAAAAATAGCAGCTGCAACCACGGTGATGGCTTCGGCAACCTCGCTCAGTCGAATTGTTGGCTTGATCCGCGATATTGTTGTTGCCCGACTGTTTGGTGCCGGGATGATGACAGATGCTTTTTTTATGGCCTTTACCATTCCAAACCTGTTACGGCGTTTTTTTGGCGAAGGGTCGTTGACCGCTGCCTTTGTCCCGACGTTTTCAGAAGTTTTCCATCAGCGGGGTGAGAAAGAAGCTCAGCAGTTAGCTAATCGTTGCGTCAGCTTACTGCTGCTTATCATGTTGGTTGTTGTCTCTCTGGGTGTGGTATTTTCCCCCTGGATCGTTCAGGGGATCGGTTATGGTTTCGGATCTGTCTCCGGAAAATTGCAACTGACGAATCAATTGAACCAGATCATGTTCCCCTATATCGGACTGGTCTCAATGCTGGCACTACTGACCGGTATTTTAAACGTCCGTGGTCATTTCTTTGTCCCGTCTCTTTCTCCCTTATTTCTGAATCTGGCAATGATCCTCAGTGCCCTGACAATGGGACATCTGTTTGAGCAACCGATTTATGCTCTCGCGGTTGGGGTGCTGTTGGGTGGAGTTGTGCAACTATTGCTGCAGTTTCCGGTTTTATTCCGTTATCAAATCCGTTTAAAGCTCGATTTTAATTTTCGGGGAGATCCTCATTTACGCAAGATTATGACTCTCATGTTACCCGGGATAGCTGGTGTTGCTATCTATCAGATCAACATCATTGTGACCCGTTTGCTGGCATCATTTCTTCCTGAGGGGAGCGTTTCCTATCTTTACTATGGCCAAAGACTATTTGAATTCCCGCAGGGGATTTTTATTGTCTCTCTGGCTCAGGCTGCATTACCCATGATGAGTCGTCAGGTTGCTGATGATGATCAAGAAGGGCTGCGACACTCTCTAACCTTTGCCATGACCCTGATTACATTATTTACCCTCCCTGCCATGGTGGGTCTTGTCGTTTGTGCCCAGCCCATCTATTCATTGTTTTTCCTCGGCGGTGAATTTGATCTGGTCGCCATGAAAAATACCGCACTGGCATTGATTTGTTATGCTCCAGGATTAATATTTGTTGGCTATAGTCGGATTGCTGCGCAAACTTTTTATGCTCTGAAAGATACCAGAACTCCAGTTGTCATTTCATTCTGGACACTGTTGGTTAATCTGATTCTAGGTCTGTTTTTAATGCAGTTTTATGGCTTTATGGGGTTGGCGATCGCCTTGACACTGGCCTCGATGTTTAATGCTTTTATGTTGCTTTTACTGTTGCAACGGAAGGTCGGATCATTTTTTAAGAAGTCTCTCTATGCACCAATTTTAAAAGTGATCCCCGCCTGTCTGTTGATGGCACTCAGCGTTTCATTTTTGCTGAGTAGTGTGGATTGGCTGCAGGATGGTTTATTATTGAACAAGTCCCTGGTGTTGTCTGCTGCTGTCGCTGTTGGTGCTCTGGTTTATCTGGGATGTTGCTATTTATTTAAAGTAGATGAAATCCGACAAGGGTGGCAACTGTTGCGTCGCAGAGGATGATATTAGCGAAACTGACGAAAATTGATCTCTCCCTGCTGAATTTTGAGATCCAACCATTTTTTCAGCCAAACCTTAAAAAATTGTCGGGTCACTGGGGTCAGAAGACAGAATCCAAACAGATCAGTACAGAAACCAGGAGTTAATAGAAGTAGCCCACCTGATAAAATCATTGCTCCGTCCATCATTTCTTCCGCTGGAATTCGTCCCTGATACATCTCTGTTTGAATCCTATTTATCAAATTAAATCCCTGACTTCTTGCCAGGTAAGCACCAGCAATTCCAGTTAAAAAGATCATCCCGATTGTTGCTCCAACACCAATTTGTCGACCCGCTTCAATTAATACATATAGCTCAATTATTGGCACCACTGTGAAGACAATCAGGAGTTTTATAAACATCTGGAAAACCTTTCATAAGAAATAATAAATTATCTATAGGAGTTATATGGTATTTTTATTATCAACCGACATAGTCGTTTAAGTTATTGAAAATACAGTAAAAATAAACTGATCAAAAAATAGGCAAATTGATGTTGTGGGCTTCTGCTAGTCTGATGACCGACGTTTCAACAGCTTTGCCAACAACTTTTCAACAGTCAGCGTTGATGGTTTCTAAAAACTATTATTTTTCACGACTTTGCAATTTATGACCTGAAAATAATTCTTTTATCTATCAATTTTTGTCATCACCTGGATGGTTTTTTGACGCAATAAATCTTCAGCATCAATATCTAGAGAATCAGATAACTGAGTTGTGCCAAAAAAAATACTTCCAAGAGTCTGTTTTATTTCATCTTGAATCGGAGCAGGCTCCTCAATGAGTTGAGAGAGCTCTGAAAAGTATTGCTGGAGCTGACTAATTTGTGCCGATGGATCTTCTCTCCCCATTTTCTTTGCCACTTTGGTTGCTCGTTTCAGTGCTGGAAGGCTGGCGGGGATGCGGTCTGCCAATTTGTTCCCTTTTCCTTGGGTTAGGCGTTCTTGTTGTTTGATTTCTTCCCAGCGTAGGGCATGTTCATCTCTGCTGGCATCGGCAAAAACGTGTGGATGTCTGCGAATCATTTTGTGGCTAATTGAAGTCGCAACATCTGCCAGATTAAACTTTTTTTGTTCACTAAAAATTTGCGCAACAAAGACCACTTGAAGCAGTAAATCTCCCAATTCGTCACGAATTTCTGAAATGTCTCCATTGTCAATAGCTTCGATTAGTTCATAAGCCTCTTCAAGGATATAGGGTTTTAAAGTTTTTGTTGTTTGTTTCTGATCCCAAGGGCATCCACCGGGTGACCTTAATTTTTCCACAATATTGGTTAATTTGATAATTTCTTCCATTTCCCTATTCTTTGCCATCAATTTTTCCTGTAGAAAGGTGTTTATGGTGGATTTTAAAACAATCAGCTTTCAATGGATATAGTGCTTGTTCTGATATTAATTACCAGTGTGGGTAGATGTGTAGAAAATCCTTGCAAATCGTCGCAGGATAGGCTAGAAAATGCGCGATTCTAAACAGTTGCGAAGCTAGCCTTTTGGCTTGACATGGTTTTGTCTCTCTCTATACTGTATCTTTTGCCTTGGTGGTGACAGAGTGCGTCTTGAGCTGAAAGATATCAAAGGGGGAGTGCTGGAGCAAGAGTACTCTTGTACTTTATCTGACTTTCCTGATCTGATTGCAATAGCTGAAGATGGTGGCTCAAGATTCAGTGAGCCATTAGAATTCCAGCTGCGTTTGCAAAGAACCGGTCAGTTTGTTGAAGTTGATGGTTGTTTGAACGCCACTGTCGGTCTGCAGTGTGGTCGTTGTCTGCAGAGTTTTGAGCAGTCGTTATCTGAATCATTTGTGCTCACTTTTTCACCTCTTTGCGACGAAGATCAAGTGGCAGAGGAGGTTGAGCTTGAAGCAGAAGAGTTGGGTCTGATTGTTTATGAAGATGATCTTCTGGAATTGCAAGAGCCATTACAGGAACAACTTTTAATGGCGATTCCAATCAACCCTCTTTGTACAACATCTTGCCAGGGTCTTTGTCCTGAGTGCGGTGAAAATTTGAATGTAACAAGATGTGACTGCGTTAAAAAACCTTTCAATAATAAATTTACAGCATTGGCTGATATTGAATTCAAAGGCCCTGAGTAGATATTCAGGACGTAAACCATATAGACAACTATAAATTTGATTTTTTGTCTAATTGCAAGGAGACTGTAAAATGGCAGTACCAAAGAAGAAAACTTCCAAATCCAAAAAAAATATGCGTCGTTCTCATGCTGCGCTTACCGCACCGGGTATTTCTGTCTGTCCTCAATGTCAAGAGCCCAAGTTGCCACATCGTGTATGCCCCCATTGTGGAACCTATAAGGGTAAAGAAGTTCTTAGTAGCGACGACGTCTGATTGGCCTTACGTTGACGATGTCTGTTAAAATTGCTGTTGATGCTATGGGTGGGGATAATTCACCTGCAGCCGAGGTTGCAGGTGCAGTTGCTGCATGTCAACACTGGGGCTGCAAGGTTATTCTTGTTGGAGATACCGAGCAGATACAGACAGAACTTGAGAAGCACCAGTTCCCAGATTTGAATCTTGAAATTCAGCACGCCAGTGAGGTTGTCGGCATGCATGAATCACCTTCAGATTCCCTACGTAAGAAAAAAGATTCATCTATCCGTGTCGCTTTTGATCTGGTTAAACAAGGAGGCGCTTCAGCTGTGGTTAGTGCTGGGAACTCCGGTGCTATCATGGCAAATGGGATGTTTGTTTTGGGGCGTGTCAAAGGGATAGAGCGTCCAGCGATTGGTACCTTTCTCCCCAACCTGAATGATCAGACTATGGTTCTGGATATGGGTGCAAATGTCGATTGTAAAGCCCCACATCTCTATCAGTTTGCTATTATGGGCAGCCTTTATGTCGAACATACCTTGAATAAATCCCGCCCGAGGGTTGGCTTGCTCTCCAATGGGGAAGAAGAAAAAAAAGGTAATGACCTGACTAGGGAAACACACCAGTTGCTGAAAAACTCACCACTCAATTATCTTGGCTACGTCGAGGGTGGTGATGTTTACAATGGCTCAGTTGATGTTGTTGTTTGTGATGGTTTTGTTGGCAACGTTCTGCTGAAGGTTTCTGAGGGGTTAGCTGTTGCTATCGGCACGATGCTCAAACAGGAAATTGAAAGTCGCTTCTGGGCTAAGCTTGGTTATTTTTTCAGTCGACCAGCATTTTCTGCATTTAAGAGGAGAACCAATCCTGCGGAATATGGTGGTGCTCCTTTACTTGGTATTGCTGGTGCGGGGATTGTTTGCCACGGTAGTTCTGATCCGGTTGCAATCAGTATTGCAATTCACCAAGCTGAGGAATATGCAAAGATTCGCTTTGAGGAAAAATTGGCAGCCCTGATCTAACCCTTTCTATAAAACTTGTCTACTTTCTGGCAAAGGAGTCAGTTGAAAATGAAATCACGAATTATCGGTACAGGATCTTACCTGCCTGAAAATATCAGGACAAATTACGATCTGGAAAAGATGGTTGATACCAGTCATGACTGGATTGTTACCAGAACCGGGATTGAAGAGCGGCGTATTGCTGCTGATCACCAATGCACTTCAGATATGGCAACGATTGCAGCACAACGTGCTATGGACATGGCAGGCGTTGCAGCAGACGATATCGACTTGATTATTATGGGGACTATCACCGGTGATTACCCCTGGCCGGCAACAGCCTGTATTGTTCAGGCTAATCTTGGTGCAAAAAAAGCTTTTGCCTATGACGTTTCTGCTGCTTGTAGTGGCTTTCTGTTTGCTTTATCGAGTGCTAACGACTTTCTTATGGCGGGGCGTGGTAAAAGAGCTCTGGTTATCGGGGCAGAAACCCTCAGCCGTTCTGTAGATTGGACTGATCGTAATACCTGTGTTCTGTTTGGAGACGGTGCTGGTGCAGTATTACTAGAAGCTCAGGAGGGTGATTCCGGAGTGCTATCCTGTCATTTGCATTCGGACGGGAATTACCTTGAGCTCCTCTATCAACCCGGTTTCGGTGCAAGAAACCCGGCTTCTGCTGAGGGGCTGGAAGCTAAACACCCATTTTTAAAGATGCAAGGGAATGAAGTTTTTAAGGTTGCGGTTCGTTCTTTGACCCAGGTTTCAAAAGAGGCTTTGACTGCAAATGGCTATACCAGTGCTGACGTTGCACAGTTTATTCCCCATCAGGCAAACCTTCGGATATTAGAAGCAACAACTAAACGTCTTGGCTTAACCAAAGAACAAAGTTTTATCAATGTGCATAAGTACGGTAACACCTCGGGAGCAACGATCCCTATCGCTATTGATGAGGCTTATCATCAAGGCCTGTTAAAAGAAGGTGATCTTATTCTTTCGGCTGCTTTTGGTGGTGGTTTTACCTGGGGATCAACGCTAATCCGTTGGTAAGTAGGTAAACAGGGCTTTGAATCTTTTTTATCAGGGAAGTTGAATAAATGGATGCATTTGTTTTTCCAGGGCAGGGCTCACAATATTCGGGGATGGGAAAAGATCTCGCGGAAAATTTTAATGCCGCTAAGTTGGTATTCGAAGAGGCCAACGATGCCCTGGGTTTTGATATTTCAACGCTTTGTTTCTCAGGATCTGAAGATGATCTCAAGCTGACAGCTAATACTCAGCCAGCCATTCTGACAACCAGTATTGCTGCTCTACGGGTGCTCCAGAAAGAGACTGACCTATTCCCTTCTTTTGTTGCGGGCCATTCTCTCGGAGAGTATTCTGCGTTGGTTGCCTCTGATTCACTCACTTTTGCTGCGGCAGTAAAAACCGTTCGGCAGCGTGGCACCTTTATGCAGGAAGCCGTTCCGATTGGTGTTGGAGCCATGGCGGCAATTATGGGAATAGAGGGGGAAGATCTTTTACAGCTTTGTCAGGACGCAGCAGCCGGGGAGATTGTTGCCCCGGCCAATTATAATAGTCCGGGACAGATTGTCATTGCTGGACACACTACTGCAGTTGAGCGAGCCATTGCGCTAGCGAAGGAGCGAGGTGCTAAACGTGCGCTGCTGTTACCAGTCAGTGCCCCATTTCACTCAACCTTGATGGCTCCGGCTGCACAACGATTGCAGACAGAGCTAGAGTCGATCAATGTTGCACCGCTGACCTGTCCTGTTGTCAGTAACGTTGAAGCTATCCCTTACCAGGAAGAGGGCAGGGTCAAGGCTTTATTAGTAGAACAGGTCTGTGCACCGGTTCGCTGGGATGAATCGATTCAGAAGATGAAGGATTTAGGTGTTACCAGGTATGTAGAAATTGGTCCAGGGCGGGTTCTTTGCAGTTTGATCAAGCGGATTGATCGATCATCAACACAGAAAAATATTGGCGAAGTTGCCAGTTTAGACAAACTTTTCACTTAGCCTTATGGATCATTTTTTTGAGACCATCAAGGATAATGTGATATATTATTTTAGTATCGAAACTGAAGGAGATATTTATGGTTCAAGATAAAGTTGCATTAGTAACGGGTGCTTCACGTGGAATTGGTCGGAGTATTTCATTGGCTCTGGCAGATCAGGGTGCTAAAATTGTTGCTGTCGATGTTGACCTTCAGGCGACTGAGGCTTTTGTTGCTGAGCTCAAAGCTTCAGGTGCAGAAGCGGTTGCGGTGCAGGGTAACGTTACTCTCTCAGCAGATGTTGAGCAAATGGTTAAGGTTGCCAAGGAAACTTTTGAGCGGATAGATATTCTAGTCAACAATGCTGGTATCACCCGTGATGCATTGCTTCTCAGAATGAAAGATGAAGATTGGGATGCTGTTCTTGATGTTAATCTCAAGGGGGCATTTTTATGCACTCGTGCAGTATCTAAATTGATGACCAAACAACGCAGTGGTCGGATTATCAATATTGCTTCAGTCGTTGGACAGATGGGAAATGCCGGGCAGGCAAATTATTGTGCCAGCAAGGCTGGTTTGATGGGGTTGACCCGTTCAAATGCCCGTGAGCTGGCAAAGCGTAATATCACTGTAAACGCTGTTGCTCCTGGATTTATTGCGACTGCGATGACCGAAGCTTTACCTGAACAAAAACGACAGGAACTTGCAGACCAAATCCCTTTGGCAAGACTGGGTTCTGCAGATGATATCGCAAATGCGGTTCTCTTTCTGGCGTCTGAGAATACCGGCTATATTACCGGTCAAGTGATCGGCGTCAATGGTGGAATGTACATGTAGCAGACTGGCTGATGAGATGGCCAACATAACTCAAAAGGAGGAAATAGAATGGCTTCTATTGATGAAAGAGTAAAACAAATTGTTGCTGAGCAACTGGGTGTTGACGAAGAGCAAGTAACTGATGAGGCTGCATTTATGGATGATCTGGGTGCAGATTCTCTGGACACTGTAGAATTAGTCATGGCTCTGGAAGAAGAATTTGACGTGGAAATCTCTGATGAAGATGCAGAGAAAATTCAGACCGTCAAAAATGCTATCGATTATATCAGCAAAGCTTCCTGATTGAACCGGTGGTGCCGGTTTTTTATCCGGCACCACCGTTGTACATACTGCCGTTCAATTTAAATCATCCATAATTTATCAAAGAGAGATTATTTATGCGTAGAGTCGTAGTCACCGGCATTGGTGTCGTATCTCCCTTGGGAACTGGAACAGAAAAAAACTGGTCAGCGATTACCAGTGGTCAATCCGGGATAGGTTCGATTACCCGTTTTGATGCCTCTGATCTGCCATCGCGGATTGCTGGAGAAGTTAAAGATTTTAATGCGGAAGATTATATTGACAAGAAGGAGATCAAAAAAATGGATCTCTTTATTCAGTATGGTCTAGCTGCAGCGACAATAGCTTTGGAAGATTCTGGACTTGAGATCAATGATGAAAATGCCGAACGTGTCGGGGTTCTTGTTGGCTCAGGGCTAGGCGGGCTACCCGCAATTGAGAAGTACCATAAGGTGATGCTTGAGCGAGGCTACAAAAAAGTTACCCCTTTCTTTATTCCGATGCTGATCATTAATCTGGCTCCCGGACATATATCGATCAAATTCGGCGCTAAAGGGCCAAATCTGTCATCAGTCTCTGCTTGTGCAACCGGAACCCACTCCATTGGTGATGCTTACCACATGATTGCACGTGGAGATGCCGATGCGATGTTTGCTGGTGGTACAGAGTCAACAATTACTCCCCTTGGGATTGGTGGCTTCAATGTTATGAAAGCCCTCTCTACACGTAATGACAATCCTCAGGCGGCGAGCCGCCCATTTGAAAACAACCGTGATGGTTTTATTATGTCTGAGGGGGCCGGTATTCTGATTCTTGAAGAGTATGAATGTGCCAAAAAACGGGGTGCTGATATCTACTGTGAAGTTGCCGGGTACGGTCTCAGCAGTGATGCTTATCATTTAACTCAACCAGCTGCTGGTGGTGAAGGTGCTGCCCGTTGTATGAAAATGGCGCTGAGTAGTGCTGGTTTGAATCCGGAGCAGGTGGATTACATCAACGCTCACGGAACATCGACCCATTTTAATGATCTGTATGAAACAATGGCGATCAAGACGGTCTTTGGTGATTATGCAAAGAGGGTTATGGT
>JAYEME010000211.1:0-24269 GCA_034717915.1 Thermodesulfobacteriota bacterium | reverse complement strand
TGATCCGTTCGATTGCCGGGCTGGAAACCATGGATCAATCCAGTCAGCACATCAAACTGTTTGGTGAGCCAACCCAACTGGGGAACAAAAGAACTGCCAGCTATCGTTCATTGCGGCGAGATGTCGGCATCATTTTTCAGCAGTTCAATCTGGTGGGTCGTCTGTCCCTGTTAACCAATGTTCTGATTGGTCGTCTGGCTCACAACCCCTCCTGGAGAGGGATGATCAAGCTTTTCCCCACTGCGGAAAGAATCAAGGCACTGCAAGCCCTTGAGCGGGTCAACATGGTTGAGTTCGCCCATCAACGATCCTCAACTCTTTCCGGAGGACAGCAGCAACGTGGCGCCATTGCCCGTGCTCTGACCCAGGAAGCAAAACTGATCCTTGCTGATGAACCGATTGCCTCCCTCGACCCGGCAGCTTCTGATCGGGTCATGAATCTACTCTGTGATATCAACAGTCAGGATGGGACGACGGTTGTCGTGTCATTGCACCAGTTCGAGGTAGCAACCACCCGCTGTGAACGGATCATCGCCTTAAAAGATGGGCAAATTATTTACGATGGAAAAGCCTCTGGAATCAGCCGGGCCGACCTGATTGAACTTTATGGCGTCGAAGAAGGGGTTTGTGGCCTCGGTGCAGAGCGCCCCGCCCCCATCATGAAAGCTGGGTAGTCATTTATTTTCAGCTATTTAAGCTGAATTTTTATATCCAACAACAAAATAAGGAGAAGAGAAAAATGTTGAAAAAGTTAGTATTGAGTCTTTTGCTGACCCTGATGGTTTGTAGTTCTGCTTTAGCTGCGCATCATATGCCGAAACAGCTCAATTTTGGCATTATTGCCACAGAGTCATCCACTACTCTGGAAGCAAGTTTCGGCCCTTTTGTCAAAGCGATGGAAAAATCTCTTGGCATCCCGGTAAAAATGTTTTTTGCTTCCGATTATGCCGGAGTTATCGAGGGGATGCGTTTTAAAAAGGTCGACCTGGGCTGGTTTGGCAATAAATCAGCTATCCAGGCTGTCGACCGTGCCGGTGGTGAGGTATTTGCCCAGACAATCAAAGAAAATGGTGCGCGTGGCTACTATTCTCTACTGATCACCCACGAGAATTCTGGGCTAAACTCCCTAGAAGATGTTCTAAAGTGTGATGGCAGTAAAACCTTTGGCAACGGTGACCCGAACTCGACTTCAGGATTCGCCATTCCAGGATATTACGTCTGGGCCTTGAACAATCAGACCCCGGAAGGTTGTTTCAAACGAGTTGTCAGCTCCAACCACCAGGGCAATGCCATTGCCGTTGCGACCCAGAAGGTCGATGTTGCCACCAACAATACCGAAACCCTGTATGACCGTATCCCCAAAACCAACCCGAAAATGGCCGGCAAGATCAAAGAAATCTGGCGCTCTCCCTTAATTCCATCCGATCCCATGGTTTGGCGTAAGGATCTACCCGAAGAATTGAAACAGAAAATCCTCTATTTCTTCATCCAGTTCGGCCGTTTCGGCGGCCCGGAAAAAGTTGAGAAAGAGCGTAAAATTCTTGCTAACACATCCGATGGATGGGGTCCTTTCCTTGCTTCATCAGACGCCCAGTTACTTGATGTCCGTCAAATTGAAGCCTTCAAAAAGAAGCTGAAAGCTGAAAGAAAGGGAGACAAGGAAGCCATCAAAAAAGCGGACGCGGAAATCGCTCAGCTGAAAGAAACTGCAGCCATCGTTGGCCAGGGTGGATATTAATATCCATCTGCAGTTGAGAAAATCCCGGGGTTTGTGCTGAGTTTGTACTCCCCGTTCCAGAAGGCACCTGCTGAGAGAGGTGAAGGTTCTTTCTTGGCAGGTGCTTTACAATTGAATCTGAAAGAGACAGGTGATTTATGTCAAGCCCCGGTTCACAACTTTCTTCCGCTGTGACAGAACAACTCAAACCACGCTGGTCAAAGACCGTGACCAACGCCATAAGTGCACTTATTCTGGCTGTCCTGCTGGGGGTTTCATACTACCCAGCTGAACTCAACAATTGGCCGATGTTGTTTACTGATGCAGGCAACATGATGATTTTTCTGAAAGATTTTCTGCACCCGGATTTTACTGATCTGCTGATGTTTATTCAGAAAATGTTGGAAACTGTCTATATGGCACTCTGGGGAACTTTTTTATCGGTTATTGCCGGTGTCTTTTTCTCTTTACTATCTTCAAATAATGTTGCTCCCGCCTGGATTGTTTTTCCGACCCGGCGGCTGATGGATGCTGCCCGGGCAATCAACGAGCTGGTCTTTGCCATCCTGTTTGTCGCATCCGTTGGTCTGGGACCCATGGCTGGTGTTATGGCTCTGTTCGTTCATAACCTCGGTGTTATCAGCAAACTATTTTCTGAAGCCGTTGAGGCCATCGATATGCGTCCGGTTGAAGGGATCCGTTCCAGCGGTGGTAGTTACCTGCATGAAATTATTTATGGTGTCATTCCCCAGGTTTTACCACTGTGGAGCAGTTTGACCCTCTATCGCTTTGAAACTCTGGTTCGCTCTGCAACGGTACTGGGAATTGTCGGTGCCGGAGGAATCGGCTTTACTTTCTATGAATCATTTCGCGCCTTTCAATATGATCGCGCTTCAACGATTATCATTGTTATGATTATCACTGTCAGCCTGATTGATATGCTCTCTTCCCGGCTGCGCAAACTTTTATTGTGACATGAGCCATCTGAAACATACCGCGTCCGGCTTTAATGGTTTGCTAACACCCCCAAAACAACCGACTAACAAATAGTGATTATCGTAAACAGAATAAGAGCGACCTGAGCAACTTCGAAATTACCTGTAAAATTTTTCACGCGAAGGAATTATTCGTTTGAGTACGATTGAAGTCAAAAATCTCTGCAAGCATTGGGGGGGCAACGCTGCAGTTGATGATATCTCATTCATTGTCCCCAGCGGCAGTTTTACGGTTCTTCTGGGCCCTTCCGGTTGTGGCAAGTCGACGACCCTGCGACTTATTGCCGGTCTGGAAAATGCGTCCTCCGGTTCTGTTTTTATCAACACCAAAGATGTCTCACACCTGGCGGCGGACAAACGCGATCTTTCCATGGTTTTCCAGTCGTATGCGCTGTTTCCTCACCTTTCAGTTGCCGAAAATATCATCTTCGGACTTCGGGTGAGGCGGGTTGCCAGGGATGAATGCAGAATCCGATTAAACAAAACAGCGGAGCTACTTGGTCTCAGTGACCTCCTGCAACGCAAGCCCGCAGAGATCTCAGGAGGACAGCAGCAGCGTGTGGCTTTGGGGCGTGCCATCATAGCGGAAAAACCCATTTGCCTGATGGACGAACCACTGTCCAATCTCGATGCCAAACTGCGTCATGAAATGCGCCTTGAAATTCGTAAGCTGCAGCAAAGTCTGGGGATCACAATGGTCTATGTCACCCATGATCAGACCGAAGCCATCAGCATGGCAGATCAGGTAGTACTGATGAATAAAGGGAAAATTGAGCAAATTGCCAACCCGGATGTGATATACACTCAGCCCGCTACCCAATTCAGCGCCAGTTTTATCGGAACCCCTCCCATGAACCTGATTCCTCTGGAGAAACAGTTCATCAGCGGAACCAGTTTCGCCGTTACTGCTCCCTGTTCCGGGGAACTAAATATGGGGTTGCGTCCAGAAGATATCTTTATCAGTGAGAGTGGAGGCTACAGGGCAACTGTCAGTGCAGTTGAATATCTCGGGGCGGATACTCTGGTTGAATGTTGTATAGGATCTCATAACATCCTCGCCCGCGGTAACGGTACAACCAGACCGACAATCGGGGAAATTGTCCGTCTGGACTGGAGCGAACAGTCTCAACACTTCTTTTATCAGAACAACGGCCTGCGACTCCCCCAGGCAGATAAAGATAGTAATGAAAATTATATATCCAAAACGCGCAAGTCACCTGACAACGATGACAAACAAACAACAAACCAGGAGAAGGTCTCATGCAATTTTTAAAAAAAAGTATCGGAGTGGCTGCTATCACCGCAGTTTTATGTCTCATTGCAGGGAGTGTTTTTGCCGTTAACCTGCAATTCTTTTTCCCAGTTGCCGTTGGTGGCAAAGCCGCCAAAACCATTGAGCAACTGACAGCTGATTATACCAAAGCACATCCGGACGTGAAAATCGATGCTGTGTATGCCGGAAGTTACCAGGACACAGTAACCAAAGCTCTCACCGCCGCCCGCGGGGGCAGACCACCGCAGCTCTCAGTTATCCTGTCTGTCGATATGTTCACCCTGATTGATGAAGATGTGATTGTCCCCTTTGATTCTCTGGTTCAAAACGATACGGACAAAGACTGGCTCAATGCCTTTTATCCTGCCTTCATGGAAAACAGTCGCACCGGCGGAAAAACCTACGGCATCCCTTTCCAACGCTCAACCCCGATCCTTTACTACAACAAGGAAGCCTTCAGCAAAGCAGGACTGGACCCGGAAAAAGCGCCGGCAACATGGGACGAGATGGTCCAATTTGCGAAACAGCTGACCAAACGAGATGCCAGCGGCAAGGTTATGCAATGGGGCTTACGGATCCCTTCTTCCGGTTTCCCCTACTGGTTGTTTCAGGGTTTGACCACAGGGAACAACGTGATCCTGGCCAATAACGATGGTAATCAAACCAATTTCGACGATCCCAGAGTCGTAGAATCTTTGCAATTCCTCGTCGACCTTTCGACCAAACACAAAGTGATGGCGCCTGGCATTATTGAATGGGGGGTAACTCCGAAAGCCTTTTTTGAAGGTCAGGCTGCAATGATGTGGACCTCCACCGGCAACCTGACCAATGTCCGCAACAACGCCCCTTTTGACTTTGGCGTTGCTATGCTTCCTAAAAAAATTCGCCGCGGGGCACCGACAGGTGGAGGGAATTTTTATATTTTCAAAGATTCCACAACAGAGCAGAAAAGAGCTTCCTTTGAATTTGTCAAATGGATTACTGCCCCCGAGCAGGCAGCTCGTTGGACTATTGCCACAGGTTACGTTGCGCCACGCCCGGATGCCTGGGAAACGCCAGCGATGCAAGCTTATACCAAGGATTTTCCACCGGCACTGGTTGCGCGTGATCAGCTGAAATATGCTGTTGCCGAATTGTCTACCCATGAGAACCAACGGGTCACGACAATCTTCAATGATGCTCTGGAAGCGGCCATAACCGGAGCCAAAACACCTGAAGAAGCACTGAAGTCTGCCCAGAAGAAAGCAGACAAGATTCTCAAATCCTATCGTTAATTATTTTCTGCCGCAACCGGCATAATGCCGGTTGCGGTGAGTTATTATGAAAAATAAATTTACTTGGATCTACGGATGGCTGATGCTCTCACCAGCGCTCATCCTGCTCTTCGCGTTCACCCACTACCCTGCCATTGTCACGCTGTTCAGTAGCTTTTTCTCAACACCAAGGGGGAAGCGGAAAGCCATATTCGTCGGTCTTGACAATTACAGCCAACTGCTGCAGGACGAAGTTTTCTGGAAAGTATTGTGGAACAATACCATGTATGCTTTTGGGACCGTTCCAATTTCTATCGCTCTTGCGCTCGCCATGGCCCTCTGGGTTAATTCAAAAATGCCGGGACGGTGGTTCTTACGCATTTCCTATTTTTCCCCAACCGTACTCCCCCTGATTGCGGTGGGAAATATCTGGCTGTTTTTTTATACCCCCGGATTTGGACTCTTTGCCCAGATCGGAAATCTTTTTGGCCTGCATCAGCAAAATCTTCTCGGCACACAAAGTACTGTTCTCTGGGCTGTCATGGTTGTCGCAGTCTGGAAAGAGGCAGGTTTTTTCATGATTTTTTACCTCGCCGCTCTACAGGCCATGCCGGTTCAGTTGCGCGAAGCGGGAGCAATAGAAGGGGCAGGCAACTGGTATTTTTTCCGCCGGATCACCTTCCCCCTGCTGATGCCGACGACTCTGTTCGTTATGGTCAACGCAACAATCAACTCCTTCCGCCTTATAGATCACATATTAATCATGACCGAAGGGGGGCCAGATAACGCCAGCTCACTGCTTCTCTACTATATCTATGAAACCGCCTTCAAATACTGGGATACTGCCTACGGAGCGACATTGACTGTTGTGTTGCTGGTCATTCTTTCAGTAATTGCCATCGGCCAGTTTTTCTTTCTTGACCGCAAGGTTCATTATCAATGATGAACTCACCACAAAGTTATTCTGCTGATTCACTCCTCAACCGGTGTGGTGCCTGGACTCTGGCGATCCTCTGGTGCGCCCCCCTTATCTACGCCATTTGGACCGCATTTCATCCAGCAGCCTATGAAGCGCACTTTTCCCCTTTTGCTCCGTTGACTCTGGATAATTTCAGCAAAGCCTGGTCTGCAGCACCATTTGGCCGCTATTTTCTAAATACATTCTTGCTGGTAACATCGATTCTCGCCGCACAGTTTATTCTCTGCACCCTGGCAGCTTACGCCTTTGCCCGCTTTCATTTTCCCGGCAAAACCGTCCTTTTTTCCCTGGTCCTTCTTCAACTCCTCGTTATGCCGGATATCCTGATCGTTGAAAACTACAAGACCATGCGTGCTCTTAATCTGGTCGATACAATTCTGGCTATTGGCTTGCCTTATATGGCCTCAGGGTTTGGTATTTTTCTTTTACGCCAGACGTTTAGAACCATTCCCAAGGAGTTGGATGAAGCGGCACGGATAGAAGGAGCCGGGTTTTTAAAAATATTATGGAAAGTCTACATCCCTCTGGCAAAGCCGGTATATCTCGCTTATGGACTGGTTTCCGTCAGTTTCCACTGGAATAATTTTCTCTGGCCGCTGATTATCACCAACTCGGTAGAAACACGACCGGTTACCGTCGGCTTGAGCATCTTTGCTGCCATTGATTCAGGTATTGAATGGTCGGTCATAAATGCCGCCACCATAATGACATCAGGACCGTTGCTTATCGCTTTTTTACTTTTTCAGCGGCAGTTTGTTCAGAGCTTTATGCGGGCAGGAATTAAGTAGTCGTCAAACATTGAAAAAATCTTGCGGTTCAACGTAGCAAGCTCGAAGGGAAGGTTCCTCGTCGCTCTGAATCATTTCAGACGAACAGACCTCTGGATACTGAAAAACTCCCCCGAGTAGCCGGAAGAGTTTTTCAGATTAAGTTCAGCAGAGAATGTCCTTACGGCACTAAGGGTGGTAAAGACGATAGATTCTCTAGGCTTTTTTCAATGCTTTTTTCAAGTTTTTGATTTTGCCTTCTTGTTTTTGTACTTTTGCTTTTCTTGCTTTGATTTCTTTTTTGATTGACTTAATTTTTTTGGCCATTTTTCGACTCCTTTGAGGTTATTTGCTGTACAATGATTATACATTGTATATATATAAGATAGCCTTTTTTTGATCTTCTGTCAAATCTTTTTTCCTGTTGCATAACTCAGCACCACCTGGAACCTTAAGAACAGCGGAATAGCTCTAGGGAGTATGCCCAAGCATGCAGGTCGAACAGTTTCAGGCACATTGTGCAGTAGAAAGCTGTTGCCTGTCCATATAGAGCTGATACCCCTCCCGTCCCATGTAGCGCTGTAATTGCTTCCGGCTCGTCTGGTGTAAATCGACAAGCAGCAGACCGTCAATAACATTGCTGAACGCTGGATCAAGGTTGAAAGCAAGCAGTTTTCCGCCCAAGTTCAAATAATGACGCAGCAAAACAGGAATTCCTTTGCTATCAGACTCAAGATCGGCGATCAGAGTAGAAACCGTCTCCATATCCTGAAGCAGAGGATCACTTTGCTGCGCGGAAAAGCCGCAAATTTTCAATGGCTTCAGTGGCACCGGCAAGCGCGGAGAAACCAGATTTGCCAGTTCGTCAACCAGATAGTGGCGAGAAAGGGTATTGATCATCAGTTGCCGCGAATTACTGCTGTAATCACTGGAAATGCTGACGGGTCCAATCAGATAGCGATATTGTGGATTGGCAACCAGATAGTGCCCTATCCCTTTCCACAGCAGCAACAAGGGAGCATATGAACGTTGATACTCAGGTCGCACAAATGAGCGCCCCAATTCCAGAGCATTCTGCAATTTTTCCAATATCTGAGGTTTAAAGTCGAACAGGGTTGATGTATACAGCCCGGCAGCTCCCCTCCTGGCCAGCAACCGATCAATTTGCCCAATCCGGTAGGAACCGACCACCTCCAGTTTTTTACGGTTCCAAAGCAGTAAATGACTGTAGTCGTTGTCGAATTGATCCAGGTCTACGCTTCGTCCGGTCCCTTCGCCAGCCTGGCGAAAGGTCAGCTCCCGCAAACGACCGATTTCACGCAACAACGTCGGCCCCTGACTGGCAGTCACAACCAGGACGTCAAACTCTCCACTTGAAAGCAATTGCTGCCCTCTTGGCAGCTGGTCAATCTCTGCCTGGAGGAGATCAACATCCTGCGTTTCAATCAATCTTTCCTGTTCATGCTGAGTCGATCTTGCTTCCTGCAGGAGGGTCTCTCGGCCACTTTCCAGCCCCAAAGCATAAGTCCGCAACCGTAAATAATCTGACAAATTCTGATCACAGTTAAATTCCGCCATTTTTTTTCGCGGCAGCAGATTACCAACCTTGATACTCAGGATCTTGCCACGTTTATTTAATAGCATCCACGGCAAAAGAATTGTGCGTACACGCTGATGGATCTGTCCTGCCCACTGAAATACCCGCCCATTCTCTCCAGAGAAAAAAACCGGCAGTACCGGGGCTTTGCTCATCCGTACCAGTCGTGGCAAGGCCGAATCCCATGGCGGGTCACTCACATCCTGACCGGGCGACTGCCTGGACGAAACTTCACCCGCCGGGAAAATAACCAACAGTCCTCCATGTCGTAACCAGTTGAGAGATTGTCGTAACGGAACCAGATTTCTGCCTGATGAAGAAAACGGGTCAACACTGATCAAATGTGGTTGCAGTTGCGGAATGCGCTCAAGCATAAAGTTAGCCATTATTTTAAAATCTGGACGAACTTTGTGCAGTAGAGCAAACATCGCCAACCCCTCGATCCCTCCATAAGGGTGGTTGGCAATCAGGATACACGAACCCGAAGTCGGAATTCTGTTTCGGCCATGGTCATCCAGATGGCAGGTCACACCCAGTTGCTGCAGTGCTTTATCGGCAAAATCCTCCGGCGCACAGTTCGCAATTTTTGCGTAAAGTTTCTGGCAACGCCGCAACCCAAGCAGGTACTCTGCACCCCTGAGGAATGGTCGTCGCAACAATGCTGACCGGCTACTCTCAGATTGATTAACGGAAAAAGGCGTTGATAGTCTCTCTGTTTTTCCCACCATGAAAACCTCCACTAAAGGTTGATTCAAATAAAGACAGAAAAACAGATAACTATTATCGTGAGATTGGTGGTTGATTAGTATCTTGTTACATTATTTATAGAATTGTATTTCGCGTTGTCACATTTGCTTCGATAGAACCGAACATAGCCCATAGCAAAATTTTTACAGCCTGATCGACAGAAACTATCCAAAAACGTCAGATCGCTAACACAACGCTAACAAATCCGAGATATGTTTCCTGTTCACAATTTTATTTTGAAAGGTGACCCTTAATGACTTCAACAATGTTCAAAAATGAATTGGAAGAGAATCAGCACGAAGAGGCAATCAAGGTATTATGCCAAGAGTATCCCGAGAGGTGTCAATTCATCCAAAAAAACTATCTGGATACACTGAAACCAATGATTTTTGATGCCCAGATCAGAACCTATCTCTCAATTTTTGTCACCCGCAAAGTGAAAGCTCTACTCTAGGAGGCTGTCCGAGAATAGAAGAGGCTATTGCGAAACCGTCTGAACGGTCCATTTTTCCGCATATTTTCGACAAATAGCGGTGCTATTCGCTCTCAAATCTGCGAAAAACTGTCCTCGATCAGCCGATTTCTCGCTACGCCTCCTATTCTCGGACAACCTCCTAGGAGAATCTACGAGAAATTTACACTGCTACCCTCTGCTGATAACCGTGCCTGGACTCCAGTTCCTCCTGAGCCTCAAGGCTCAATGTGGCAATCGGCCATGCCAGCAGCCTGCGCACACCGATCTCTTCATCAGACTGCAGACAGTAGCCGTAACTTCCATCCTCAATCCTTTCCAGAGCGGCATCAATCTGGCGAATAATCAGCAAAGAGCGTTGTCCGTTAATGTAGGCGATATTGCGACTGGTGTTTTCGGTGACTTGATCAATGATATCGGGAACCCGGCTGTTTTCTTGATGCAACGCCGTGTGGCAGCGACGACTCTCATCGGTTAATATATTTTTCCACCGGATCAGGTGCACTCTGAAATATGACCTCTGCTGTTCGCACATATACGGTTCTTCTTCACTTGGAGAGCAGTCTTCGTAAAAATCATTCATCATAACCTCTGCATGCCGGTGTCAGATCATTACCAATTCAATTCTCAATGCTGCGCCATAGTAATTTTAATATTTTAACCCGAGGTTAGGATTTGATAAGGATTTGAATAGTCTTGCTGACGCTATCGTCAGTTACGCTGCTTTCAGTTCCTGAGCAATTCGCAGCAGATTTGCGGCTGACTCACCCGTCGCAGCAAAATATCGACCACGCAGTTCCGCAATGAACAACCCTTCATACTGATGAAGAAAGCAGGCAAACAGGGCGGCGAAATCGATATTGCCCCAACCAACCGGCATGTGCGAATCGCCCTTTCCAAGGGGAATCTGGTGGGTTTGCTGTTTTTCGGTATGGTAGACAGAACCACCGAAATTGTCGTGGACATGACAATGGCGGATGAGCGAAGCGATGTCCCTGACGGCTTCGACCTGGTCAAATCCATAGAAATTCGCTGCCATATTGAGATGACCAAAATCGAGAGTGATCCCGACATTTGGTTGATTAATCCTCTCCACCTGCTGTTTCAGATCATCGATCTTTTCAGCATAACAGTAAGGAGAATGGTAGCGGTACGGACGGGCATTCTCCATGGCGATCGTCTGCGCGGGGAATTCAGCAGCAAAATTTCGAATGATGTCAGCTTCCAGATCGAGCATCTGTTGCTGTCTTGCAGGAGATATTTCAAGTTTCCCCAGAGGGCCGAAAGTCTCTTCGGCCTGAAATCGACCGGGGTGATAGACCATCACCTCAGCATCAATCTGTCGGGTAAATTCCAGGCTGGAACGCATGACGTCCAGATGTAAATCAAAGTCATCCTCATCCATCAGGTTTAACGGATTTGGGGCATGGACACTGTAGGAGAGTGGATACTCCTGCAACAGTTGACAGATGTCGGTTAATCGCCGCTGATCCAGTTGGCCATTGCGGATCACGTCGGTGCCATGGACACCAATTTCTGCAGCTGTCAGGCCAAAATCGATAAACGCATCGAGGTCGTGACGCAGTTTTTCCAGGCTGCCGTCAATTCGGACTTCACTGATATTACTACCGATTCTTAACATGTACGAAAAACCTCCCGGCCGTTGACAAAGGTGCGTTGAATGCGAGGAAAGTGGCCACCGTTGCCGACCAGAACCAGATCTGCCGCTTTGCCGATTTCGATGGAACCCGTCTGCCGGTCGATCCCAACCGCCCGGGCCGGGTTGAGACTGGTCATCCTGACGGCTTCCGGCAGCGTCTTTAATCCCAACGATACCAGCGTAAAAACCGCGTGCAAAAGGGTCATGGGGGCATAGTCAGAACAGAGAATATCACCATAACCCGCAGCAATTGCCTCGCGGGCATTCAGATTTTTCGATTGTGAGGTGCCACGGAACACATTGGGTGAACCAAGCAATGTCTGCACCCCCTGCTCACTGGCAGCCTTGGCGGTTTCCATATTGACCGGAAATTCGGAGAGACCGATATCCTGATCCTTCAGCCAGGAAATTTTTTCGGGACTGTCATCATCGTGAGAGGCGATAGCAATCTGTTTTTCCCGACATAAGTTGAGTAATTCGTCAATATCTTGCTGTGCTGTTCCCTGGCGTGCCTGAAGTTTTTTTTCGATCAGTTCGTCCAGCTCCGCATCACTCTTTTTATAAACGGAACCGTAATAATTTTTAAATGAGTTTATGGTTTTAAACTGTCCCTGCCCCGGCGAATGATCCATAAAAGAAAAAAGGTTCACTTGATTCTCTTCGATCAACTCTTTCAAGATCGGCACCGCTTTTTTATCGGTAATTTCAAAGCGGGTATGCACTCTGGTTTTAACCCGGAAATTACTCTGCATCTCATTGATTTTACGCAGAACCGATGAGGCCATCTGGTTGGCGCGGATACCGATTTCCTGCTCGGCAAACGAGAGGGAATGGTACATGGTGGTCACGCCGCAACCGGCCAGATTTTTATCCAGTTCTGAGAGGGCAACATCGGCAGGGAAAAAAGTCTGTGGCCGAGGTTCAATCCCCTTTTCTACGGCGTCGCAGTGGAGGTCGATAAAACCGGGGATCAGATACTGTCCCATAGCATCGATACAGTTTGCGTTGGCTGCTGCTTCGCCCTGAGAAATGTTGCTGATCAAGCCATCTGCTATGGTCACCGTTGCATCCTCAAGGATAGCATCCGGCATAACCACCCGAGCGTTAATGATTGTATTGTTCGTCATTGCTTCTTGTCCTTTTAGAGGTAGTAAATCTGACTGGCAATTCTGTTCATAATGTCCTGGTCATGGAAGATCCCAACCATGGTCGTCCCCTGTTCACGCAGTTCATCTAACAGTTCCAGCACCCGCTCAATCGATTTTGTGTCCAGCGAAGCGGTCGGTTCATCAAGCAATAACAAGCGCGGCTTCCAGCCGATCGCCCGGGCGATATTGACCCGTTGCTGCTCACCGCCACTGAAGGTTGCCGGGTAGGCATTGAACAGTTTTTGTGGAATATGCAGCCTTTCGAGCAGGTTGCAGGCTCTTTCGCGGGCGTCCGCATAACTTACCCCATTGCGGACAATGATCGGTTCCATCACCAGATCGATGGCCGAAACGCGCGGAATGACGTTAAGAAACTGGGAAACATAACCCATTTCCCGACTGCGGATATCGAGCAACATACGTTCCGGAGCACTGGCCAGATCAACCCGACCGTAATTGGCGGAGTCGTACCAGATCTGTCCTGATCCCGGCAGATAGGTCCGATAAATACATTTCAGAACCGTGCTCTTCCCCTTGCCGCTCGGCCCGGCCAGAGCAAAAAACTGCCCCGGCTCAACCTTGAAAGAGACATCGCTGCAACCAGGAATCCGGATATTATCCAGGATCTGTATATTGAAAGTTTTATTGAGGTTTTCGACACTGAGCATTGATCTCGTCCTTTTGCTGCTGAGTTACAGATTACAGCTGTGAGGCAACCAGAAGCTGTGAATAGCGATGTTGTGGATCCTGAAGAATCTGGTCGGTCAGTCCCGACTCAACAACCCGCCCATGTTTCATCACCATGGTACGGTTGCAGAGCAGATTGATCACGCCAAGGTCGTGCGAAACAACCAGCATTGAGAGCTGAAACTCGCGCTGCAAACTCCGGATTAGATCCAAAACCCGAGCCTGTACAGATAAATCCAGACCAGTGGTCACCTCATCTAACAACAGAAGAAGAGGATTGTTAGACAGCGCCTTGGCGATCTGCACCCGCTGCTGCATCCCACCACTAAAGTTTTTCGGTGGTTCATCCATTCTTGAGATGGGGATTTCGGTTTTCTCCAGGAGTTCTGAGGCGCGTTCGCGCATCTTGCCAATATGGCGCCAACCGGCCCCAAGCAGCCGTTCAGCGATATTGCCACCAGAGCTGACATTCATCCGCAACCCAAGAAAAGGATTCTGATAGACAATCCCCATCAAAGCATTACGCACCTGACGTTGCTGAAACTGGCTCAGTCCAAACAGGTTACGAGTATATTGATCAGCTGCGTCTGCCAGCAGTTCTCCTAAACCCTCAGGAAGTGCCGAGCGATGCAGATTCATTTCTCCACCTGTTGCTTCCCATTCAAAATGTGCCAGCTTGATCAAGGTGCTTTTACCGGAACCACTTTCACCGACAATGCCCAGGACTTCTCCTGGATAAAGGTCAAAATCGACGGCATTACAGGCAACGACTGAATGGCAATGTGGACAGACATTGGTATCAAAATCGGGCCCGGTTGATTCACGACATAGCGGGCAACCGGAACCAAACACCTTACTCAGCTT
Organism: Thermodesulfobacteriota bacterium; assembly: GCA_034717915.1. GTDB lineage: Bacteria > Desulfobacterota > Desulfuromonadia > Desulfuromonadales > Geopsychrobacteraceae > Desulfuromusa. The sequence continues at coordinate 10,110 of JAYEME010000211.1, read as the reverse complement.
TCTCGCTTTTAGCAGTGTTTCCATCAGGCACTCCTCTTATCGCAATAACCGGTATCGGAACAGAAATATTGGCGACTGCCATCAACATCACTGATAATTTCGTCCAGATAACTGTTACAACTGCCACAGCGGCTGCAAGCAACCGGGAACTGTTCAATACGAAACTTGTGATCTTCAAATTCCAGAGGTTCAACTCTGGTATACGGAGGGATGGCGTAAATTCTTTTTTCCCGTCCGGCACCAAACAGAGAAAGATGTTCCGACATGTGAAGTTTCGGGATGTCCCAGCGAGGAATAGGGCTGGGATCCATAATATAATGACCATTCACCGTGACCGGGTAACGGTAGCTGATGCTGATTTCACCATAGCGAACAATATCTTCATAAAGATGCAACCACATCCGCGCATAATCGCCCTCGGCGTGCATACGTCGGGTTTCTAACTCTGAAGGTTCAACCTCACGCAGCGCCTCCGGGTAGGGAACCTGAAGAACCAGGATTTGCTCTTCGGTCATAGGCTCTTCCGGTATCCGGTGGCGGGTCTGGATCAGGGTCGCTTCTGATATGTCTGTAGTTGAATTAACCTCAGCAACTTTGGCGACGAACTTTTTGATGTTGACTGCATTAACACTGTCGTCACAACCTTGGTCGATAACCTTGAGGAAGTCATGTGGCAGAACCAGAGACAGGGTAATCTGTAGCCCCCCGGTTCCCCATCCACGTGCTACCGGCATTTCCGGAGAACTGAACGGAACCTGATAGCCGGGGATGGCAACAGCTTTGAGAAGACTGCGGCGGATCTCTTTTTTGGCGCTATCATCGAGAAAAGCAAAATTATAGCTTTGCAAAGATTCATTCTGATGTTGTGCTTGCCATTCCTGCAGGTTCATGATTCTGACTCCTGTTGTTCCCCTTGCTTCTGGGTTCTGCGTAATCGGTCAAGGTCTGACTGGAAATCAACATAATGTGGAAGCTTCAAGTGGTTACAGAAACCCATCGCCTCGATACCATCAATATGTGACAGGACATATTCCTGATCTTCCACCGGCGATTCACCATCTTCGCTGCGCATGGTTCGATCCAGAATCGCCATCGAAATAGCTTTGAGCTCGTTCTGGCCAAAACAAAGTCCGTAACCGAGAGTGAATTTGACCGGTCCATCTTCTGTGCCACCATAATACTGAGTAACCACTTCAGCTTCGGTGACCTTAACTTCGCCAACGGTGTATGATTCTCCCGTTTCCGGGTGGGGAATCACTAAAGGAACATAACCTACTCGGAGTTCACCAATAAAAGGATGAACATCGCCGTAACCGCGCATACTCGAATAGGCCAGAGTCAACATACCGCCAGTTTCACCACGTGAAAGCGACTGTAAGGTTGCACTGCGCGATGCGGGAAAAGTTAATGATTGGCGGGTGATATCAAAGGGCTCCGGTTCCTTTTCCATGGTCGATTTTTCAACCAGAAGGCCATCGCGGCGGAGGATTTCTACAACTTTGGGAAAACTATCCGGTAATTCAAGTTCTGGATCCAAGTGACTGAGTAACTTCTCACGGAAAGCTTGTCTCCGGGACTCGCTATCTTCAAGAAGCTCAAAATCAAGCAGCCGCAAGGTATAATCGCTGGTTGGACCAAGAATTTGCCCACCGGGAATTTCTTTAAAGGCGGCAGAAATTCTGCGGGTGACCCTCATTTTGTCCATCGAGAGGGTCTGTGAATGCGTCAACCTGGATTTGGTAGCCCGGTATGCCCGCAACATAAAAGCAGCTTCAAAGCTATCTCCAGCAGCTTGTTTCAAAGTAAGGGCTGCCAATTTGGGGGCGTAGAGACCGCCTTCACTCATAATTCGGTCAACACCCAGGTAAAGCTGTTCTTCTATTTGATCGAGCCCAAGGGGTTCAGAGGTTCCTTTCTGAAATTGATAACTCAGCAGATCACAGGCATTTTCAATGGCCTGGCGACCTCCTTTGACAGCAACATAAGCCATGTTAGTTTCCTCCGATTCTGGTTGAACGTGGTATGCACATCAAGCGACTACTCTGATCAAGAAATATGCTGTCGATCCCCAAAGGAAATTCGATATTAATTGTTTGCAGTTGTTTTAATTCCCCGTCACTCCAGCCCTCAATTTGTGGATAGACAGTTTCCTTAATCCCTGGGCCGGTCAATTTGATACCTGTTTTCTCGGTGCCATCCGTAAGTCGTTCAACTCCAAACAGGATGGTTGCCCCTTCATTTGGCAAATCCGGCTGTCCGCGTTTAGCAACCATGATTTTCCCCTGACTACTGCCCGATAGAGCAAGGAGAAAATCTGCTGATTGTGCGTCAGTAAATTGGGCTCCAGTCCTTTTTTTAATTTTATGTTCCAACTCTGGATTGTTGTTGATCAGGTGACAACTGGATTGCTGGTCAAGAATTGAATCCAGTAAACGCATCAGACCTGTCACAAATGTGGTTCCAACAGAATCAGGCATCTGAAAGATTTTTCCTGGGCGGCTCATCGCCTGTAACAGCAGGCGAAAACATGTATGGTTGTCTATACAACTCTGGACAGAAGATTTCATGGTTATTGCCCCGCCATCAGATCAAAAGAGACTTTGGTTCCGGCTATCAATTGTTCCTCGTGACGACGTTGTTCATTGAGAGTCTGTCGCTCACGTTCCAGAAGCTTTTGCATACGATTTTTCAGTACTTCATCCTCTCCATGAAGCAGGACCTCTGCACATGCTCGAGCCAGCGAACGCTCTGGCTCATCCCCGATGACCATTCCATAGCCGCGCTGGCCGTTTAAAACCACTTCGGCGCTGGAAACCAATATTTCTCCCAGCAGAAATTCACTATCAAACGCATCGAGGACATGCATCATCGTCAATCCCGATCTGGGCGTACTGACAATTTCGATTGGTGCGGTTTCTGCCAGTTCCAGTAATTCCCGCACCGCTTCCCGTGAGATATCATTGACGATTGAAGTGCAGAGTTTATGTTCAGATATTTCTTGCATTTTGTAGATGTCCTTTGTTGTTACACGTTGAGATAAAAACTGTAGCCATGTTTTTCGAAGCCAAGGTTTTCATAAAAACGATGGGCGTAAGTGCGATTAATGTTGCTGCTGAAAAAGAATTTATAGCAGCCCTTTGCTCTTGCCAGGTCTGTAGCAAAAGCCATCATTTCCTGACCGACACCCTGCCCGCGACAGCTGTCGGAAACGACAACATCTTCAATAATTGCCGAAGGGGCTCCCATATGCCCAAGGTTGTCCATAATCAACAGGGCGAAAGTTCCAATCGATCTGTATCTGTCCTCGGCAAGGTAAATTCGGTAATCGGGATAGTTGCTGATCCGCAAAAATAGACTTTCAGCAAGATCCAGTGGGAGAACCTGGCCGTTATCCATACCAAGTTGGCCATAAAGCTTGAGCAGAGCGGGCAGGTCGTCGGCGGTCGCCTCTCTGATTCGGACTTGTTCTTTCACTATGTCAGTCATATTTGTTCCGCGTGTCCTGTTTGTTGAAATTAATTGACAGACAAACCAGATCGCCACTGGGTTGCAATCACAGACTCATTGATTGTAATGCGCCAGAATTTGTACCAGATCCCTGTTTGATAGCGCACAGACTGAAAGGATTCTGTTTGGGAAAGATTAGTCGATTGTTAAAAGCAGGTTAGTGTTTTATTTATGAGTGGCGATTTTGAAATATCGGGTGATGTGCCAGCTAATTTTCTGATTTTCAACGTACGTTTATTTTTTCTTCGAATTGACATTCCAAGGAAAAAAAGTAAACGGTCATTGAATTTTTCACCCATCCTGAATGTTTGGAGTGTTATAGTAAGCGAACGTTGAAATTTTGGAGGTGAACGATGGAAATTCAAAATGCTGGCGATCTCGGCACGCTGATTCGCAAAAAGCGCAAAGAGGATGGTCTCACGCTTCATGATGCTGCCGCAATCTGCGGCGTCAGTCACGCCTTCCTTTCGGCATTGGAGAATGGCAAAGATTCCGTACAACTGAATAAAGTGCTACAGGTCACCGCGTGTTTAGGCATTGACATCCACGCTCAATTCAGAGGTTGGAAAGCCAGGGATACGCAAGTATGATGGCGTCGCAAAAAGTCCGCCCCACAGCGTTGCAGCAGTTTTTCAAGACCTCGACATACCGTATGTATCCCTTCGTCCTTGAAAAACCACTACGCCTTGTGGGGCAAAATTTTTGCTTAGCCATCTAATCAGATTTTGCGAGGGTATCAAGTATGATAACGAAACTGGTTGTGTTCATCGACAATGCCGTAGTTGGCCATCTGTGGCTGGATGAAAAGAAAGCATTTTGTTTTCAATACGATGAGACCTGGCTGCAAACATGCGCGATTCCACTTTCGCTTTCTCTCCCCTTACGCAGTGAAACCTATCTCGAGGATGAGGCTCACGCCTTTTTCGCCAATCTGTTGCCTGAACAGAAAATTCGTAAAGTTGTTGCGCGAAATTTAGGGGTCTCCTTTCAAAACGATTTCGGCCTGTTGGAAAAAATAGGCGGAGATTGTGCCGGGGCCGTCTCTTTATACCCCGATGGAGTTCACTCTTCGGCTGAAAAGACCTATATATCTGTGTCCACGCAGGAATTGGCTCAAATCATCAAGGAACTGCCGAAAAAACCTTTTCTTGCCGGAGAAAAAGGGTTTCGACTCTCTCTCGCCGGAGTGCAGAATAAATTACCCCTCTTTTATTCAGAGGGGCAGTTTGCGCTGTCCCAGGGAGGGGCTCCGAGCAACACCATCGTCAAACCACCGATAGAAACCTTGGATGGTACAGTTGAAAACGAAGCGTTCTGCATGGCCTTGGCCAGTGCAATCGGTCTGCTTGTGCCCAACTCATTTATCCATGACCTTGATGGTTCACGGATTTTTGCCATTGAGAGATACGACCGCGCCAAGGGTAAAGACGCGCTAAAAAGAGTCCACCAAGAGGATTTCTGTCAGGCCATGGGAATGTTGCCTGAATACAAATATGAGCATGAGAGCGGTCCCGGCTTTACGCAATGCGTCGAATTGCTTCGCAGGATGAGTGCAAAACCGGGTAAAGATGTCATGTTTGTGCTCGATTGGCTGATCTTCAACTTTTTAATCGGCAACTCAGATGCACACGGCAAAAACCTTTCCTTGTTACTGCTGCCGCAAGGCCCGATATTGGCGCCGTTCTATGATCTTGTGTCGACACGGATCTACGCGCATTATGGCCTGACCAGCGACATGGCCATGAAGATTGGCGGTGAAGTTGACCCGGACAAGGTGACGAAGAAAAACTGGGAAGCTCTCGCAGAGGGAATTCAAATCAGTCCCAAGTATGTCGTACCGAGAATTGTTCTGATCGCCAATAAAATTGAGACCGTTCGATTACAACTCTTCTCAGAAAAATTCGCTATGAACAAAAGTGATTGTCTGTATCGGTTAAATCAGTTTATTGCCAAGACATGCGAGAAGGCGATAAAAAGGTTTTCCTAGAAGCCTGTCCGAGAATGAATGACCGGCAGGCATCACCTAAACAAAAGAAATATGTCCCATGGTGGGCGGTAGCTGATGAATAAGTTGTAGCGGTACTTGACGGGTACTTACCGGATTTCCTTTACTTGAGTAGAGTAAATAACTAAATAACATGCATGTTGAGAAGAGAATACCTGTTCAGGTTCTACAAATTCACAAATTAGGACGAGTTTGAATTTCTTAAAATGTCCCGCCTTACCACGATTAAAATATAAAATGGTATTGGCATCCACCGACTCTGCACGCTATAAATGTCTGCACTTTGTCAAAGGAGACCAACCATGCTTGAAGAGCTGCAAGAACGGGTCACTGAGCTGGAAATTCGTTTCAGCCATCAAACTCAACTGCTTGATGAACTTAATGAAGTCCTCACCGATTGTAATCACCGGATTGTTCAATTAAGTAAAGAAAATCAACGCTTACGGGCAACCGTCAATACCCTTGCTCCATCTCTGGAAGAATCCCCGGATGAATAGCCTGCTTTTTAGCTCATCCATACGCCGGATTATTTTGGAAGCTCTTATCCTTTGTGTGTTATCCGCTACGGTTGGTTTGAGTCTGAATTTTAAGCTGATCTTCAATGCTTTTTCAGGTAAATCTGTTGCCCCAGTTGTCTCTAGCAGCGTAGAAACTGGCGAAGCTGCAACTGTTGATATCAATACTCTTGATGTTTTCCCTATGCCAGTAGCGTTGGTTGAGTTGGATAAGCTTCTTTCTGCAGGAGCTCTGCTGATTGATGCCCGAAGTTTTCACTCCTATCAACAAGAACATGTTGCGGGGGCACTCTCCCTGCCATTTGCTGATTTTGCTGATCAGATTGGGAAATTTAAGCAGCAGATTCCTGTTGACCAGACGCTGATAACTTACTGCAGTGGCTATGGCTGTCCCGATTCATTTGATTTGGGCGTCCGTCTTATGCAGGAAGGGTATTTGGATGTCCTGGCCTATGAGGGGGGTCTTCCCGAGTGGAAAGATTCCGGTCGAGCGTTAGAAGGGGCGGATCAATGACCCTGCTGGGTAAATCCATCTATAATATCAGTCGTTTTGTTTTGGCCGCAGTCTTCATCTATGCCGGGGTGGTCAAGTCGAATGATATTGTCGCCTTCGCCGGACAGATTGCCAACTATCAGATCCTTCCGTACGCCTGGAACTATCTGATCGCCTCAATTCTCCCCTATCTTGAACTGCTGTGTGGCATATTGCTACTACTCAACATGCGAGTGCGACCTGCGCTCCTGGTTCTGTTTGTCCTGAATGTTATTTTTATGTTTGCGCTCTCCTCTGCCATTATCCGTGGATTTGATATTGACTGTGGTTGTTTTAAGCCCGATTCGACTAATCCAACCAGTCCTTTAGCTGCATTGTGGCGTGATGCTGGGCTGCTTGTTCTGATGATTACCGCCTGGTTTCTGCGTGATCTGCGACACCCTGTGGAGGCTGACTGATGGCTCAGAACCTATGGCAGCAATCTTTGCAGGATGCTGTAACCTCGGCAGCTCAGTTGGCTGACTCTTTTGATTTTGATCCACGTCCACTTGCGGTGGTTGAGGAAAAATATCCCATGCGTATTACCCCCTATTATATGGGATTGATTGAACAGGTTGGAGATCCGATCTGGAAACAATGTGTGCCTGATCTGCACGAACTTGCCGATGATGGATTATCTGATCCCCTGGCTGAAGAGGATAATTCTCCCGTTCCCGCCATCATTCATCGTTATCCCGACCGGGTGATATTTTATGTCTCCGGCAGTTGTGCCAGTTATTGCCGTTTTTGTACCCGCAAACGGAAGGTTGGTTGTACTGATATGGCACCGAGTTTTCGTGAATTACGTGAGGGAATCGACTATATTGCCGCAAATTCACAAATTCGTGATGTGATCTTTTCCGGTGGTGATCCCCTGCTGTTGCCCGATCCCGTTTTACAAGATTTACTCGCCAGGGTTTATGCGATCCCCCATGTTGAAATGATCCGCATTGGAACCAGAGTTCCGGTGACTCTGCCAGAACGGATTACCGATCAATTATGTGCCATGCTGAAGAGCTTTCAACCACTCTATCTGAATACCCATTTCAACCACCCGCGTGAACTGACGGAGCAAGCGGCAGAAGCTTGTGCTCGATTGGCAGATGCCGGAATTGTGCTCGGTAATCAAACCGTCTTGCTCCGTGGTGTCAATGATCAACCAGAGATCATCAGTGATCTGTTTCGTGGATTGCTAAAAATGCGGGTGCGTCCCTACTACTTACATCACATGGATCTGACCCGTGGCACCGGACACTTTCGGACGCCTGTCAAAACGGGAATGAAAATCATGCGAACACTGCGTGGACCGGTGTCGGGCTTGGCATCACCGCACTATGTTATCGACCTTCCTGGAGGAAAAGGGAAGGTGCCGCTGCTGCCACAATCCATCAAAAGGCAGGGGGGCTTTCTGTTGATACAGGCTGTTGATGGTGAGGTGGTGGAATACCCCGATTTGTCACCATGACTTTCACTGATTAAGTTTCCATTCTGTCACAAGGGGACTCTCTATGAAAAACTTCCTGCCCCCCGAAGAGCTGGCCACTTCACTTATTTCCTGGGGAGAGGCCAAGGTTAAGCGAACATCGCTGCAGCTGCTGGTTCTCGGTTTTCTGGCCGGAGCCTATATCGGCTTTGCCGCGCATCTGGCAACCGTTGTCGGAACAGGAGAGTTCTCCTGGATTGGTCTGCAAAAGTTTTTTGTTGGCGCGGCTTTTAGTGTTGGTCTGATGTTGGTCATTCTCCCTGGTTCTGAACTCTGGACCGGAAATACCATGCTGACCGCAGCTTTTCTGGAGAAAAAAGTCTCTTTTTCACAAGTAATGCGCAACTGGTTCTGGGTTTATCTCGGCAATTTGTTGGGTTCAGTTTTTCTTGCCTGGATGATTGTCAGTCAGACCGGAATCATGGATGGTGTTTTTGGTGGTACCGCTTTGCAGATCGCATCAGCAAAGGTCAGTCAGGAAGTGGTCGGTCATTCCCATAATTGGGCCTATTTTTTCCGTGCGGTAGGGTGTAACTGGCTGGTGTGCCTGGCGGTTCTTCTGGCCATGGCGGCAAAGGATATCAGTGGCAAGGTGCTTGGCATCTTTTTCCCGATCATGGCTTTTGTTGCGGCGGGCTTTGAACACGTTGTCGCTAATATGTATTTCATCCCGGCAGGAATTTTTGCCAAAAATCTACCGGGGGCACTTTCAGCATCCGGGCTTGATCACGCGGTGATTGATCAACTGGGGTGGGGAGCCATGTGGCAGACCAATCTGCTTTCAGTCACACTGGGAAATTTTGTTGGTGGTGGCATCTTTGTCGGGGCCGTCTACTGGTGGCTTTATGTTCGGAGAAGATAACTTCTGATGAGATGGGGTGGCTTAGTATTTCTCGAGGCGTGTATTGATTCATACTTATCTCCGTATCGTTGTCTCGCACCCATCATTTTTTGGTGATATCCCTAAGTTATAGAGAAGTAGTGATTATTCTTCGATCATCTCCACCCCCTCCGGGTAAAGTTGCGGAAAGTAGTATCCAACGACTTTGGTTGGGAATGACAGGCGAACCGGGGCTCTTTCTGAATCCGAAGTCAGAAGTTTTTTTTCAACTAAGTCTTTGAGAATACGCCGTGCAGTTCGGTCGGGTTTGCCGGTAATACGTGCAACTTCACCCCTTGGAACTTCTCCACGAAGAAACGCTTCTCGGAGTAAAAAGTTTGCTTCCCGTGGCAAATTACCAAAGCTTGTCTGACGTCCCACATACCCTTCTAATCGACGCAGAAACCCGTCCAATTCTAGGCGTTCCGACATGAATGAAATTTGGTCTAATGCCGTTTTTAGAAAGAATGTACAAAACTCGAACAAGCCTTTGTTGGACAAATTACCTCTCCCATCCAGGGCGCCATGTCGGTGTTCGTCAGCACCGGCCAGGGCTCCCATGTAATCATTCCTGTTTCGTGCAAGCCCCCTTGAAACGGTCCACAATCCATGCCCGTCAACACGTGCGTTGACCAGATAGGCATGTGTGAAGAGGCGTGTCACTCTGCCATTACCATCCAGAAAAGGGTGAATCCAGGCGAGGCGATGATGTGCCGCTGCCGCTGCTATGACCTTTTGGGTTTCTCCTAATTTGGCATTTCCATAGTATTCCCCGAAGCGTTTTAGAAAAAGGTCAAGAGTTCCTGAGGCAGGGGGAAGGTGGTGACCAACTTCGACTTCGTTTTCGCGTAATTTTCCTGGGACAACCGTTTTGATGTCTCCACTTGGGAGCTCAATCTCCCGGAATTCAGAGGGAAGTCGATCGTAAAATTCTTGGTGAATCCAGCATAAAAACGTTTTGGAGCATATCGTTTCGTCCGGTTTGTCAGCGAGTTGCTGTTCGATCAGTCGCTGAACGTCTATATGGGCAACGCTCTCCATTTGCAGGGCGCGCTTTGCTGGCTCATGTGAATAGTTGCGGGACATGGCTCGTTCGATATCCGCTGGGTGGGTATTGTGTCCTTCAATCAGGTTGGAGTAGTAGCTGTTCATCGTGCGTACCAGCTCGATAACTCCCCTGCGGGTCAG
>JAYEME010000210.1:0-1547 GCA_034717915.1 Thermodesulfobacteriota bacterium | reverse complement strand
ATTAACCGATCCCAAATATTTAATAGTCTCGCGGTCATATTATAATCACAATGTGGGAATGTGGTGGAGTTCGGCGTTTGCATTCGGATAAGGGTGCCCAGAGTAGCATCGACTTCCTGACCGGAGTTGTGATATTCATGCTTACCCTCACATATCTCATGGTGCAGATCCCCTCGATTTTCGCACCATTCCAGACCCAGAGCACCGATCTCCAGCCGGTTGCATACCGCACAGGCATGATTCTTGTGGAGGATGCAGGGTGGTGGGATGATAGCAGCAACGGTCAGGATGGTACAGACTGGGAGAATGTTCCGCGTGATAATGTCTGTAGACTCGGGCTTGCGGCAAACAAGCACAACCCGAGCAATTTTTCAGAACTGATGAACCGCGGAAAGGTCTGTGTTTTGAGCGAAAACAAGATAAAAGCGCTGAACCTGACATACACGAACCAGACGACGCATAACTGGATCAGGGACCGGCTCGGACTGAACATCACCAGGATATACGCATACAACATCTCGCTACAGTACCTGAACGGCACGACCGCAGAGCATAAGTACATACCAAACAACACGCACCCCGCTCTCTCTATTGGTAACCAGATCCCGGAAACAACAGAAGTCGAGAAGATGGAACGGCTGGTAGCTATCGAGGGCGACTCCGGAGTCCAGTGCCTGAATCTCGATGCCACTGCCAACACATCAAGCGTCAACCTGACCCTGCCCAAACTAAGTTCGTTTGTGGTCAGGGTCGGACCAGGGGACTTTCGTGAAGCAAACCGGACAGCAGACGCCCGGGTGAATGTTATTTTGAACAATACCAAACACAACAACGTCTCAGTCATCAACAAACACAACGAATCAGGCGTCTCCGGCCTCTACGTCGCTGGCTGGCACGCATTCAACAAGACCGTGATCGACAGCTACCTCTGCGACTCAAATAACATCACGATAAACGCTGCATGGTGCAACGTGTCGTATATGTGGGTCAACCAATCCGACTGGGGCGATTCCGTGGGCAATATCACGATGCCATCTGCAAAACTGGTGGTGTGTATATGGTAAACGATTTTTTCACAAAAAATCGAGTAAAAACTGCCCTCCGGGTGGGGGTCGTTTTTTTGTATGAACACATATTTTCGAACTCCCGGGTGACTCCCTATATCCTGAGGGTTTTTGATCAAACTTTTATGAATAGTTTGCGAGTAAGAAATCACCTCTGGGCGGGGGTCGTTTTTTGGTTGAATGTTTGTGAGATGTTTGTGAGTAAAAACTGGTATCTGACCCGGAGGGCAGTTTTTGATCAAACTTTTGTGAAAAGTTTGGTGAATAGTTTGCGAGTAAGAAATCACCTCCGGGTGGGGGTCGTTTTTTGGTTGAACGTTTGTGGGCGGTTTGTGGGTAGAAACTGGTATCTGACCCGGAGGGCAGTTTTTGATCAAACTTTTGTGAAAAGTTTGGTGAATAGTTTGGTGAATAGTTTGGTGAATAGTTTGGTGAATAGTTTGGTGAGTAGTTTGCGATTAAAAAATGCCTGTCAGACAAGAG
>JAYEME010000209.1:0-1550 GCA_034717915.1 Thermodesulfobacteriota bacterium | reverse complement strand
ACATTCAGCCCAACTTGTTTCATAACTGCCACAGAACGTTTTCCGGTATAGCTGGCAGCCAGAGCAACTTCAAAAGCAATTTTTTCATTAACCGACCACTCGATATGGATCGGTTCAACTGCTTGTTCCTGACGATCAATCACCGCCTGCAGGATTTCAGTTGAAGGGGTTCCAGGATAAGCCGCAGCGATCTGGCAACCAGCTTCGATAAGTCCCTGACCGATGGCTTCATTACCCATTAATAGTTGCATTTGATTTTTCATGACTAAACCTTTTTTGGCCACCAAGGCTCCAAGAGCACCAAGAAAATCATCTCTATTAGTGTTTCAAAACCTAAAAAGAGTTTCTGACTTTGGTTCTCTTGGCGGCGATTTCTTGTTTTATTTCCCCAATAACCCCTTTGGTCGCACAAACAGCACCAGTAACAACACGACAAAGGCAACCACATCTTTATAAGCACTCGACAGATATCCAGCTGAGAGGGACTCCAGAAGACCAAGCCCAAGGCCACCGAGAATGGCGCCGGGAAATGACCCGAACCCACCGAGAATGGCGGCGGCGAATCCTTTAAGGCCGAGTAAAACTCCAACATCGTAATTCAAGGTGGTGATCGGGGTTACCAGTACTCCGGCTAATCCACCCAGTGCTCCGGCAATGGCGTAACTGGTCAGCCGCACTCGACCTGCAGGTATTCCGACAACCGCTGCTGCGGTTGGATTAGAGGCAACCGCACGCATCGATAACCCTAAAGAAGTTCGATAAAAGAACCAGGTCAGTAGACCGATGGCAACAATGGTCAGGAATAGAATCCAGAGTGCTTGAGGCAGAACGCTGGCACCGAAGATTTTAACCGGAATATCAGGGGTGAGCGGTGGCAGTGCCATGCGATTTTTTCCCCAGATTAATTTGATGACACCACGCAGAATAATCGAGAGTCCAACGGTGAGAAATATCAGAACCAGATGATTGTCAGAGCGTGCCGGACGTAAGCCAAATCGTTCGACCAACATTGCTACCAGTGCAACTCCCGCGACTGCCAGTAGCAATCCCGGAACCATTGGCAAGCCAGCGCCAAACAATGCTGAAAACATCAACATCCCACCCAGGGAAACAAAATCAACTTGGACAAAGTTGACGATCCCCATGGTGTTGTTGACCACACAAAAACCGAGCGCAATCAGAGCATAAATTGCGCCACTGGTCAGTCCAGAAAAGAGATATTGTAGGAAATCCTGAGACATTAAGAAGGAGCACCCCTGCATCGATATCTGACACAGTGAGTGCCTTTATGCACAAATAGGAGAGTTGACACCCAAAATTCCAGCGCAATTTTACAACATTTCATCCATGACACAACACTATGTACATGAGCGAAAACATAAAATACATTGAATATTTAGTCAATCATTTGCTTGTTCGGGAAACGTTTCCCGCTCTTGCCCTTCGAGCCTTCTTGACCTTCCATAATATCTGATTTTGACACTTCTACCGAGTGTGCTGGATTGCGGTAGTTGTTGAATCTCGTTCTCCCAAAATCAACACAATCTATA
>JAYEME010000208.1:0-24453 GCA_034717915.1 Thermodesulfobacteriota bacterium | reverse complement strand
GGGGTGGCAAACTTCATCTGGTGAATGGCTCACTTGAAGAGTTCACTAGGTTAATCGAACAGCACGATAACGACGGGGAAAAACTCTGCCGCAACTACTACCAAACCCTGCAGGAAGGGTTTTCGACCGGTCTGTTTCAGATTGCCGGACACCTGGACATTATAAAAAAATTCAACGCAAAAAATATCTTCTTTGACGAATCCTCTTCCTGGTACTCCAACCTGATCATCGAAACCCTGGAGATTCTCAAAGAACAAGGAATGGCACTGGAAGTGAATACCGGCGGTTTTAAACACCCGATTCAACAACCATACCCCAGCAAATGGATCATTCTGGAAGCACTACAAAGAAAAATCCCGATTGTCCTGAGCTCAGACTCTCACACACCGGAAACCCTTGGTCGCTATTTTACGCAGGTGAAAGAGGAGATTGAAAGGTGAGTTAGGGGTCGCATGATTGTATGATTGTAAAGTTTACAATCATGGCCCGATATGAAAGAATATATGGTAAAAAATGTGGGGTAAAAAAGTACGTGCACCAGATATTTGACTTGGATGCGCGAATAAACCGGTTCAATTTTACCCAATAAGACATCCGACAACACTCACTTCAACCAACAAAGGATCAACAACATGAAGGCTGTAAAACTCACTGATGGAATTTACTGTTTGCCGGTCAATCTGGAAAGCTACCAGTTATTTGAAGGCATGTGGCCTATGCCCAATGGAATTTCAATCAATTCCTACATTGTACAAGGTGATAAAACCGCCATGATCGATCTGGTTGAAGATATCGATGGCAAACCCGCAGAATTAGAAGAAGAACTCCATTCTATCCCTGTAGATGCAAAAAATATTGATTATATGATCATCAATCACATGGAACCCGATCATACCAGCTGGCTTCCAGAGTTTTACAGACAAAACCCCCAACTCCAATTTTATCTCACCAACAAAGCAGCCGGTTTGTTGAAATCGTTCTGCGGTATTGAGGAGAATATTCACATCATCAAAGATGGTGATACTCTCGACCTGGGTCAGGGGAAAATTCTAAGTTTTCACGAAACCCCAAATATTCACTGGCCTGAGACAATGATGACTTTCGAACAAAGTAGTGGAACCCTGTTTTCCTGTGATGCTTTTGGCTCCTACGGAAAATTGGAACGAGTATTCTTTGACGACCGTCTCTCCACCGAGCAACATACCTTTTACAGCAATGAAGCACTGCGCTACTACGCTAATATTGTCGCCAGCTTTTCCCCCTTTGTAACCAAAGGAATCAACCATCTCAGCAATCTTGATATCAAAGTCATTGCTCCATCACATGGAATTATCTGGCGGGAAAACCCGAAAGAAATTATTGAGTCCTATGCCCAGATGGCCAGCTACATGAACGGCCCAGCAGAAGCTGAAGTGACTGTTATCTGGTCAAGTATGTATGGAAACACTGAAAAACTGGTCAACAGTGTTGTTCAGGGGGTTCGCAAAGAAGGGCTGCCGGTACACGTCCATCGGGTACCTGATGAGCATGTTGGTATTATCCTCGCCTCAGCCTGGAAATCGGCCGGTCTTATTCTTGGAATGCCAACATACGAATATGAGATGTTCCCCCCCATGGCTTGGGTGCTCGATATGTTCAGGCGGAAAAAAGTCTGGAATAAAAAAGTTCTCCGCTTCGGTTCAGCCGGATGGTCTGGTGGTGCCCAACGCGAACTGGATAAATTGACAGAAAAGATGAAATGGGAATTTATTGAGCCTATCGAGTGGATGGGAGCACCTGGAGACAAAGAGCTTGAATTGGCTCTCGCCCAAGGTCAAGCCCTTGCCAGACAAGTTAAAGAGTTCTGCGGAAAATAGACCCAAATTGAACCTCCCCGCAGCAAGCTACGGGGTATCGAAATTCAGTAGGGTGGGCACTGCCCACCAAGTTTTACTTCACCAATCGTATTCGGTGGGCAGTGCCCACCCTACATCTGGATTCTACGCAGCAAGCTGCGGGGAATTCGACCCAACATTGATTAAAAGAGATAACCCAGAAAGCTGTCAGTCGAAATATTCCGTCTGGCAGCTTTTTTGTTTTCTCACATTGCAAACACATTTGACAAAAAAGCTGCCACGTAATACCATGCAATTTCCCGATACAACCATGGAATTACATAAAAATGATTACACGAATATTAGCTGAATATGCGGTCAGTGCCTTTAAGAAATATCCAGTTCTGACCATAACCGGACCACGGCAATCGGGAAAGACAACTCTGGCCAGAGCAACCTTTGCGGACAAGCCCTATGCCAATCTGGAACATCCCGTAACTCGTCAATTTGCAGAAGCAGATCCGGTTGCATTTCTGAATCAATATCCGTCGGGGGCAATTATTGATGAGATTCAACGTGTTCCCGACCTGCTTTCCTATATTCAGGCCATCGTTGATGAAAAACAACAAAATTCACTCTTCGTTCTCACTGGTTCCCAACAATTTGAATTGATGCAGGGGATCAGCCAGTCACTGGCGGGACGAACAGCATTGCTCAAACTCCTCCCTTTCAGTCTGGCAGAAATATCTCCGCACGAATCTCTTACTGTTGATGAAATCTTATTCAAGGGTTTTTATCCCCGGATTTACGATCAGAATATTAACCCGAGTCAAGCCTATGCCGATTATTTTGAGACCTATGTGGAACGAGACCTTCGTCAACTGGTCAACGTTAAAAATTTGAGTTTATTTCAACGCTTCGTTAAATTGTGTGCCGGGCGCTGTGGTCAATTGCTCAACCTCAATAATTTGGCGAATGATACCGGCATATCACAAAGTACCGCCAGAGAATGGATGACCGTACTGGAAGCAAGTTATATCGTTTTTCTTCTGCAACCGTATCATGCCAATATTGGCAAACGACTGGTCAAATCACCCAAAATTTATTTTTATGATGTCGGTTTAGTCAGTTGGCTCTGCGGCATAGAAAAGGAGCAACAGCTAGCGACTCATCCGTTGCGCGGAAATTTATTTGAAAATGTGGTGATTATGGAGACGCTTAAATATCGCTACAACCATGGCAAGCGCAACAATCTCTATTTCTATCGGGATAGTAATGGGAATGAAATTGACCTGCTTTATACCAAAGGGGCAAATATGCTTCCGATTGAGATCAAATCGGGACAAACTATCAGTAACAGTTATTTCCGCAACCTGAAAAAATTCACCCTTCTTTTTCCCAATGCACTCCCGTGGTCAACCCTACTGGTTTATGCTGGAGAGACAGAACAATACAGACAAAAGACCAAAGTGATACGAGCCGATTCTTTATCTACTGTCCTTGATGAAATTGATTAGAGATATTCCTGAAAAAAAATTCTAGTTTGCTCCATGCACCTCACCATCAATATGCTTCCGTTCCATTTTCTGAGAGACGCATAAAAAGTATCTGTCTCCAGAAAACCAGGATTAAAATCTGGCACAAAAAATCTTCTTTGATTATGATGTTTCTTATCGTTTTGCTTTGAGGAAAATCATGATGTCTGAAGAAAAATCTCCCTGGATGTGCCATGTTTGTGAACGGTTTTCTACCGTAGGCGAGGGAATTGTCTGTGATGAATGTTTTATGTTGACCTGCAATGAGCACATCACCACAGCAACCGTCTTAAACCAGGAATCCGGATTATATGAACTGAAAAAAATCTGTGTTGAGTGTCAGTTCAAAAAGAGCCTAAACCAATAATTATAAAGCCTGCCCCTCATAACGGCGAGATCATGTCAAATACTAGACTTGTATATTCCGATGAAATTGGACATACCTGCCCCCAGTGTGGCCGACCCCTCAAAAAATGCCAGTGCAATAGTAAATCAGCAAATGGCTCTAAATCAGATGGCATCGTTCGTATCCAGCGAGAAACCAAAGGGCGAAAAGGGAAAGGGGTGACTCTGATTACCGGTATCCCTTTGGCTGGAGACGAATTAAAGTCACTGGCTAAATCGTTGAAACAGAGATGTGGAACCGGGGGAACAATCAAAAACGGCGTAATTGAGATTCAGGGTGATCATCGTGATTTATTATTAGATTTATTGCAGGAGAAGGGTTGGAAAGTTAAAAAAGCTGGGGGGTGACTAAGAAGACTCGCAAAAGATCATGAGATAGCTAGGCTGTAGTAATCGTACTTACTCACCATTCTTACTAAAAAAATTGACGCAATAAGCCCTATTGTGAAAAATTTCCATTTCTCTTCATTCCAGATACAAGCCATAGCGCGAAAATATCACGAGCGGTCAAATCGGGACGAATTCGCAATATTTGTCCAAAACTTTACACCTCAAATTTAAGCAACGGTCTTGTCCTAAGATGAATTTGATAGCATGATCACCACACATCTTTCGGCAACCACGTCGGGATCAGCAACAATAGCCATACAAAATCCTTCTTTTCTATAAATGTCGATCGTGATATGTATAGAAAATCGTTATTTACATACACATTCTCTCGAAAGGGGGGGGTGAGCATGACACATATCCTACCGTTACACCATTTACCGCCCGATCGATTTGAAACCGCGGCGATTCTGAAAAAGCTGACTCAGGCTAGTCGAAAACTGGCTGAACTCAAGGGTGTCGCTGCTGCCATCCCCAATCAGGGAATCCTTATTAATACCCTTGGCATGCAGGAAGCCAAGGACAGTTCCGCCATCGAGAACATCGTGACCACGCACGATGAACTTTTTCAGGACGATCTTTTTTCCGAAACATTGGCCAGCCCCGCGGCAAAGGAGGTCTTACGTTATCGTCAGGCTTTGCGCATCGGTTTTGAGCAGGTGTGCCAGACTGGATTGCTCACAGCGAACCACATTATTCAAATTCAGGCCGAATTGGAACAGAACGATGCTGGTTTTCGTAAGTTGCCGGGTACGGCACTGAAAAATGGCGGGGGAGACACAGTCTACACCCCACCGCAACAGCCTGAAGAGATCGTTGCGCTGATGGGCGATCTGGAACAGTTCATCAATGCCGACCAACAGGCATATGCTGTCGATCCACTCATTAAAATGGCGCTGATTCATCATCAGTTCGAAAGTATCCACCCTTTTTACGATGGCAATGGCCGCACCGGACGGATTCTCAACGTGCTCTATCTGGTTAAAGAAGAGCTTCTGGAGATTCCTGTACTTTACCTCAGTCGCTACATCGTACGCACCAAACCAGACTACTACCGACTGCTGCAAGCGGTGCGTGAAAACGATGAATGGGAAGACTGGGTGCTCTACATGCTTACGGCTATAGAATCTACTGCCGCTGATACCATTGAAACCATTCAGTCAATAAGGGTGGCACTGATGGATATTAAGCACCGTATTCGTGAGCAGTATAAATTTTACAGTCAGGACTTGATCAATAACCTCTTTACTCACCCATACACCAAGATCGAGTTCATCGAACGCGACTTGAATGTGTCACGTTTAACTGCCACCAAATATCTTGAAGCTCTCACCGCTGGAGGTTTTTTGCAAAAACACAAAAAAGGTCGCAGCAACTACTACATCAATCTCGCATTAAACGCGATTCTGACCCGAGATTCTTTGCAGGAAGGCGCCTGATCGTGGCAAAAAAAACAACGATTAAATCTGTTGAATCTCTCACCCATGAGGAAGCGACGCGTAAAAATATCCCCACGGCTGAGCATCAGTCGATTATGCAGAATCTCAGGATGAGTTCGGGGAGGAGCAGGGTTTTGTCCAGATGGTGCGGGAAAACCTGAAAACCGCCGGAGTTCAACAGGCGCACAAAGAGGACAAGATCAATTTCACTTCGCTGACTCCCTGGCCGGGTGATCTGATCTGTGCTGAAGGTCGTTATGATGATGCCGATGGAATCGCATGCTGGTTTATCGACACCGACTACAACGAAGAAAGCTTCTTCGTCCGTCACGCCTATTTCCTCGGTGCGAATGATCCTTACAAAGCGCTAAAAACGACCCTCAAAGCTGAAATCAATCAGGAGGCATGGGAAACACTCAACAGCGACATGCCGCGGCCATTTGATAAGCCGTCTACAGGTAGAATTGCTGTGAAGGTTATTAATCATTTGGGGGATGAAGTTATGAAGGTGTTTCGGGTTCAATAATGCAGTTTGTTAAAAATGAACCAGATGTTCCTGAGCGACTATTGCAGGCACAGGAGGAAGGAAGTGTTATCTTCTTTTTCGGGGCTGGAATTTCGTATCCTGCATGCCTTAAAGGAAAATGGTCGTAGATTTTTCTTATTTAGCACCAACCATCAGCGATGATAACTAAGTAAAGTGTCCGCCGACAATTAAACTATTCTGACTGGTGCAAAACCTCCACCCTCAGTTCTTAAATTTGTCACCTGCCCTTGATACAACCTGGCTCCTACCCCGATGAGATGATCACGATAAACAAAGAGTCGCAAATCCATTTTATATTCTTCACCGGTCTCAGAGGTTTCTACTGATGGCGCAACCACATCCTGCACCAAAGTTGTTTCTGGATCCAGTTCGGCAAATCGTTTTTTAGTGATCCCCTTCCCCATCAGCACACCACGACTTGCAAATCTGGTGACAGGCTTGAATATTAGCTTTTTTCGTCGAGACCAAATAACGTCACGATTCTGTTCAGATAACAAAAAACTGGGCGGCACCATTTCCAGCAATAGTTGTCTGTCAGGGGAAGTTAATTCCAGCTTCTCCAAAGCTTCAGGATCAGACCAGAGCACCATTCTCCGTTTATCTGCCAACAATCCATAAGCGAAGGGGTTGGGAGAAAGACAAACTGAACCGGCAAGATAAGCTGATTTCAGTTCCGACATCAGGGGAGTTTCAAGGTAAAAATCACAGTGCCGATTGTAGATTAAATCAACTTTCTTGTCGTGCAAATAGACCCCCCCAGAACGTACCTGAAGTTGTTCCGGGGAAGCGGTCTGAGCATCAATACCATGCTGACACAACCAGTCACAGCAACCAACCATCTCTGGTAGAAGAGGCTGATGTTCCAGATCTTCATCAATCACAACAACTCTTTTCAATGGTTGATCTCCGCCAGAAAAGTCTCGCCATTCTTGAAGATAGCTCTGCAACAAGCGTTGCTGAAAACGATTTGATAGATAGGCAGGTGACACCTTGCCAGCTAATAGTTCACTTAACCAGGCGATATAACCGCCACCTGCATTGGTATTCACCTCAATCAGTCGTGAACCATTGGCGGTCAGATGAAAATCGTACCCCATCATCAATGCTGCATGACCTGGGTCAAACCGGGCAATCTCTGGCAGCTCTAGGGAAACTTGACGCTGGTATGTATCTGATTGGCTCAGACGAAACAATAGGCGTACCAGCCGCAACATATGGCGTAGATCCCGATGCGGCAAATACGCTGTTACTCGACTGACCGGAAGTCCTTGATTATCAGACATCTTAAAAAGAATTTATGCGTCGGATGAAAGATTTAAGCAACCCATAACTGCGGCGATTAAAGTCAACCGTCAGGCGCGGTAGATGCTTTAAATCGGGCTGATCATCTTCCTCCGGTAAAGATGGGCTTAAGTTCATTGTGCCCCCAGAAGTCAGGATATCACCGAATTCGCTGGATAGTATCTGCAGTTGCTCGGAATCAAGAACATTGTTCAAACGGATGACCATCTTGTTTCCAACAAAACGCATAGAATGGTAGTTGCGGTAAAAATCATCAATGATTTGAACTGCTTCGGCCGGATTTTTGGTAATACTAAACAAAGAAAAATCTTCGCCGGAAATCAATCCCCGCTTCAGCAAACTGTTTCTGAGAAACTCCAGCCAGTCTTCCCAGTAGCCGCCATCATCATCAATCATCACCAGTGGAATCGGTGGATTTTTACCGGTCTGAATCAGCGTCATAATTTCCATCGATTCATCTAAAGTACCGAATCCCCCCGGAAACAGGGCAACTGCGTGGGCTTCCTTGAGAAAAGCGACCTTACGATTGAAAAAATATTTATAGGTAATCACTTTTTCATCCTGATCCATCACCGGGTTGGTGTCCTGTTCAAACGGCAAGCGGATATTGACCGCAAAAGAATTTTCGACCCCGGCACCTTCATTCCCTGCCCGCATGATTCCGGGGCCACCCCCGGTAATCACCATATAATTCTGCTTAACCAGCAACCGGCTGAATTCAACGCATTTTTTATAGATAGACGCATCAGAAGGAGTTCTGGCGCTACCAAACACAGTCACTTTTTTACGCTGTCGATAGGGAGCAAACACTTTATTTGTATAGCGCATTTCCTTCATGGTGGTACGCATCAGTTTCTGATCTGCCAGATAATCGTTTTCCTGGCCCGACTTCAATGCCCCCATGATCATTTCACGAATCATTTCCGGATGATAAACCCCGACCTTATCCATCAATTGATCAATAAGCTCGTCAATTTCACCATTGCTGCGGTCAAAACTTAATATCATGACACAGGCTCCTTCTGTTGATGATAGTATTTTCAGTAATGTCCGGTTAAAAATTTGTATGGATGAAAAACTGCATTTAAACCAAACCATCAAATCTCCCCCAACCCCTCTTTGCCAAAGAGGGGAGCCTTTAAGTTTCCCCCTTTAAAAAAGGGGGATTGAGGGGGATTTTTTATGCCAGTTTTTATGCCAGAGTTAAATCTGGCAATTTCCTAACCGGACACTACTGAGTTTCTTTATGTTTCGAAAAAAACGGCAGCATGATCATATCATACTGCCATAAAAAAAGTGGCCAAAGAAGTCCGTAAGCCGGGTTCTGTTCCCCACTATGGTTACCCACAGCAAGGCGATGATCATTCATCTAGAGCCGTCGTTACCAACGGCCTCAAGCAGCCAGACCCGGGAACTTCGGGCGGACAGCCCTCAAACGTTCCCCTATTTGACCTTGCTCCGGATGGGGTTTACCGAGCTTCCGACGTCACCGCCGGAACTGGTGAGCTCTTACCTCACCCTTTCACCCTTATCCAGCGTAGCAAAAGCTTCGATGGACGGTCTTCTCTCTGTGGCACTTTCCCTAGGGTTGCCCCCGGTTCCCGTTAGGAACCATCCTGTCCTTTGGAGCCCGGACTTTCCTCCCGTCCGCAGAGCGAACCGGCGATCATCTGTCCCTCTTTGACCACATTGAATCTAAATTCAAACCTAACTATTCAGCAAAAGCGGGACTGTCCCCGAACGGGGGCTGTCCCAGGCTTTTGCGGTGCGAACCGCTGCAGTTCTTCGTGGATCGTAAACTAGCGACATTCGAGACAGTCCCACTTTTACTTAAAGCTTAAACATCCTTTTCTACGTACAAAATCCGGTTACAGTGGGGACAGGTTTGTATTTTTTTGATTTGCAGCAATTCATTATACTGCTGTGGCGGTAACTGCATATTACAGCCAAGGCAAGCACCATTTTTAGCCAAAGCAAGAGCTAGACCACCACGCCGCTTGAACAAAGTATGATACTTGCGCAGCAAGCTTACGGGAAGTTCTGCAGCAACTGATTCCCGTGTTTGAGTCCGCTTCAGTAATACCTTTTCAGACTCCTCCAAAAGTTGCGACAGTTCACCACCTCGTGCCTCTGATTTCTCCTGAATATCTGCAAGCTCACTCCCTTTTTCCTTGAGATCATCCTCAAGAGCAACAACCTCCTGCTGTTTTGCCTGCATCTGATCTTCAATGTCTTTGTTCGATTTCTTGGCGACATCAATCTCTTTCAGAACAGCAACATACTCTTTCTGAGTTTGGATCTCGGGCAATCGAGCCTCGACACGAGCCACATTATCCCGCTCTTTCAGCAGATCTTGTTGCAGTTCTGCTTCTGACTGCTGCAACAGAGCCACCTCATCGTTTAGCTGATCAAGCATTTCTTGAACTCTGGTCGTATCAGCTTCAAAAGCATCCAGCTCATCGCGATATCCATGACGGGTTGCTTCAATGGCGCTGATTTCCTGATCAATTTCCTGAAGATCCTTCAGCAGGCTCATTTTGTTTTGCACGTTAATAACCTCCACTTTTAGTCCACGTTGTGCAGTCAGAATACAATTAAGGGATTCTGCTCTGCTGTCATTTCTATTACTTCAACTTTTAATTGGTGTTGCGTAAATTCGTTCCTCAACCGAGCGGAAAGCTCTGCCACCATTATTTGTTCTGTTGCAAAATGGCTGGCGTCAATCAATGCAACTCCTTCAGCCCTGGCTCTCTGTGCCTCATGAAACTTTATATCAGCCGTTACCAGACAATCCGCTCCGTGACGTACGGCAGCAGAAAACATCGACATACCCGTTCCACCACACACTGCCACTCGACTTATCTTCTGTTCCAGATCGCCGACTAATTTGAGTGCTGGAAGCTGTAATTTTTCCTTAACCTGTTCCGCAAACTGCTGCAATGAAATACTTTTTTTAAGTTGACCAACCCGCCCTAATCCGACCTGAAAGTGTTCATTTGCCAATGGAATCAGATCATAAGCCACTTCCTCATAGGGATGGGCTTTCAACATGCGTGAAACAACTTTATTCAAAACCGAAGCGGGAACAATTGTTTCCAAACGCACCTCTTCAGTTTCTTCTAGCTCTCCTGGAATGCCGATAAACGGCTGTGTTTCTTGGTTACCACGAAAGGTTCCGGTGCCACGGCTGTTAAACGAGCAATGATCGTAGGCGCCAACCTGTCCAGCTCCCGCCGCAAAAACAGCATCCCTGACTTCCATTTCATGGCCAAATGGGACGTACACAACTAATTTATAAAAATGACCGCCCGTAGGCTGCTCCAAGGGAATAACGTCAAACACCCCCAGTCGGTCAGCAAGCCAATCATTCAATCCATCTGCAGCACGATCCAAATTAGTATGCGCACTGACAACACTGATATCATGTTTGATGGCTTGAAACAGAACTCTTCCCGTCATATCTGTAGGGCTCAAGCGCTTTATCGGTCTAAAAATCAATGGATGATGGGAGATAATCAGTTGAGCACTCTGACGAATAGCCTCCTGAATAGCAATCTCCTCCGCATCCAGACAAACCAGAATCTTATCAATCTCTGCTGCCGGATTGCCCACCTGCAAGCCTACATTATCCCACTCTTCTGCCAGATCAGGGGGACAAAGCCGGTTTAGAAGTCCGATAACATCAGACACATGAGCAGTTTTTTGCTTGGCCACCTGCCCTCTCCTGCAAAAAGAAAGAGTGCACCGGTTTTCCGGTGCACTCTTTGATTATCTAGTTCCCCACAGTTGCAAACTGTGTCGCAATTTCTTTGCCTCTCTGCGGTTCAATACCGGGAAGCGTCAACCTTTTTAAGCGATTGTTTCCGTTCAATCTATATTGCCTAACAAATTTGGCAGTTTAATTACCACCAAGGTTAATAACTAATAAACTCACAACAATCGTGAGATAGTCCTAAATTGGTGGGCCCACCAGGACTCGAACCTGGGACCAGCCGGTTATGAGCCGGCGGCTCTAACCAACTGAGCTATGGGCCCTTTGCATAAAGGAGCAGAATAATAAGTAAAGTGACCCACAACTGTCAAGCGACTTCTACCCACATTAAACAGTAATTCAAAATCTGTCAATCAATTGCAGCAAACCCTCTCAGCCGCTTAGCCCTGCTGGGATGACGCAGCTTGCGCAATGCTTTGGCTTCAATCTGCCGAATCCGTTCACGGGTAACGTTAAAATCCTGACCAACCTCCTCAAGGGTATGGTCTGATTTTTCCCCAATACCAAACCGCATCCGCAGAACTTTCTCTTCCCGAGGAGTCAAAGAACCCAGAACCCGTGAGGTCTGATCCGACAGATTCCCCTTGAGAACCGCCTCAAGAGGCGAAACAACCCCTTTATCCTCAATAAAATCTCCGAGAGAAGAATCTTCCTCCTCACCGATGGGAGTTTCCAGACTGATCGGTTCCTTGGCAATTTTCAGCACCCGCCGAACTTTATCCAGGGGCAGATCCATTCGCTCGGCAATTTCCTCCGGGGTCGGTTCGCGGCCACATTCCTGAACCAGTTGACGGGTTGTTCTGATCAGTTTATTGATCGTTTCAATCATGTGGACAGGAATCCTGATAGTTCGAGCCTGATCAGCAATCGCCCGGGTGATTGCCTGACGAATCCACCAGGTGGCATAGGTTGAAAACTTGTATCCACGGCGATACTCAAATTTATCAACCGCCTTCATCAAGCCAATATTTCCTTCCTGGATCAGATCGAGAAACTGCAGTCCGCGGTTGGTATATTTTTTTGCGATTGATACAACCAGGCGCAGGTTGGCTTCAACCAGTTCTGCTTTTGCCTTTTTGGCAATCCACTCACCCTTGTAGACATTTTTTAAATATTCCAGCAAGTCATCAGGTTCAAATCCTGATTCTTCGGTCACCCGCTTAAACTTTCTCTCAGCTGCCTGCAAACGTTTTTCCACAGATAACAGGACATCCCCGGCAACATTTAATTCATCGGCAACAGCATGTGCGTCATCATCACTCTGCCGCATTCGAGTTAGATAGGCACTAATTTCACTGTAAGGACGATCGACCTTTCTCTCGCAATCTGCGATTTCTGCCTGCCCTTTTTTAACCTGGCTACCCATATCTTTAAGGCGATCAACGATCTTGGCGACCTGAAAATCTTTCAACCGGATATCACGCAACAATTTGATAAGCTTTTTACGCCCTGCAACCTCTTGCTCCTCCAGCTCTAAACGTTTTTTCTTACTCGGTTTTCCTTGCAGGGAGGTGTGAACGTCCAGGAGTTGTTGTTCCAGTGAGCGAAGTTTTTCATACAACCCCAGCAGCCGGACACGTTGCTTCCCTTCAGCCTCGCCACCCTCCTCCTCATCGTAGTCACGAGTAATATCTGAAACCCGACCCTGATCTTTCTCAAGCCGCCCCAATAAATGCATTACCGCTTGAGCTGCAATCGGGGTGCGCATCACCACCTTCGTTACCTGCGCTTCACCCTCTTCAATCCGCTTGGCAATTTCAACCTCACCTTCACGGGTCAACAAAGCAACCTGCCCCATTTCACGTAAATACATGCGTACCGGATCGCTGGTTCTACCGAGGGTTCCTGCTTCTAACTCAACCTCACGTTCATCCTCTTCACTCTCGTCTTCTTTTGCATTCGTCGCTTTACTCTCAGACTCAACAATTTCAATATCCATCTCACCAAACATACTCATGACTTCCTCAAGTTGCTCCGAGGACACCATATTGGCTGGCAGCATGTCATTAACTTCATCATAGGTGAGGAAACCTTTTTCCTTTCCCATGTCGATCAGTTGCTGAATTTCATCAGGATTTATTTTTTTAGCCATTATCGCTCTGTTCTCCTCTGCTGTCTGAATATATTCAGACTTATATATGATGCACTCGCAAAAACTGATGAGATGGCTAAGCAAAAATTCCGTCCCACAAGGCGTAGTGGTTTTTCAAGGGCGAAGACATACATGTGGTATGTCAAGGTTTTGAAAAACCGCTGCAACACCGTGGTTCGGACTTTTTGCGACGCCATCATATATTTAAGTAAGTGTAACGACTACTTTAGATTTGTAAACTCTTTCAATGAATCATTTAAGTTTTCTGTATCTTTTCCTTGCTCATATTGTCGAATTTTATCAAGGGACTCCCCCCGTTTCCGTTTGGCTTGTTCATCTTGCAAAGACTTCAAACAATCACGAAAGATAGCATCACTATTCTCACTGAATTGTCCTTGATCATATAACGACAAAGCCGTTAACAAATGAACTTTATCCGGGTCAAGCTTGCGAATCAATGATTCCATATCGAGATCAGGAGCGGTACCATTATCGAGGAGTAACTGTCCTATTGCCAATGCATCTTGATGGTTAAAAAGATCAAGCCCCCCTGCCGCGATTATTTTTTCTTGAGAAACATATTTTTGCAGCAAAAGACAGAGTAAAGTTTTTTCAGAACGACTCCAACCTGGTTTGACTTCAGGCAATGTTGTCCCTTCAGAATAGCCACCTCCCACGGTTCCAGAAAAAGGTGTCTCTGGGAGTGGATATTCTTCTGCTGGCGGCGGTGCAGAATACCCCCTTTTTTTCTGCGGCCTCTGACTGACTCGCTTCCTCAACTCTCTCAACTGCTCCAGCTCAATACCACTCCGACTGGCTAATTCTTTTAAGTAAAGATCCTGCTCCAACTCACTACTCAGACCGGATATCTGCTCAACAATCCGTTCTGCAGCCCGAACTTTCTGCTCAATACCACTGCCCGCTTCGATCAGAACATCATCGATAAACAGATCCATAACTGAACGTGCTTTTTCAAGCCTGGCACGAAAAGCATCGGCTCCCTGGTGCTGAATAAAAGAATCCGGGTCGTCACCGCTTGGCAGCTCAATCACCACAGCAGGGACTCCCTCCTCCTGTAGCACCGTCATCGCCTTAAATGTTGCCTTTTTTCCTGCAGAATCCTGGTCAAACAACAGAACCACCCGCTGGACATAGCGTTTGAGAATTCGCGCATGATCTACAGTGAGAGCAGTTCCACAAGTGGCAACAACCTGTGGGAATCCAGCTCGATACAAAGCCAATTGATCAAAATAACCTTCGACCAGAAGAACTTCACCACTCTTCCGCATCGCTTGTCGAGCCTGATAGAGGCCAAACAAAACCCGCCCTTTATGATAGATGGGGGATTCTGGTGAATTAATATATTTCGGCTTACCGTCATCCAAAACCCGCCCGGCAAAAGCGACAATCTGCCCGGATAGATCATAAACAGGGAAGATCAAGCGTCCCCGAAACAGGTCATAATCACCATCGTTCTGCTTACGTGGTCGAATCAATCCCAGAGTTCGCGCATCAGCAGCTGCAACTTTTTGTTCTTCCAGATGTTTCTTCAGTCCATCCCAAGAATCAAGAGAAAATCCAATTTGATATTCACCGGCAGCTGTACGTCCGTAGCCACGGCGTTTCATATACTTTCTTGCCGGATCACCCGCCGGATGTTCCATCAATAATTGATGAAAATAGGTTGCGGCAATCTCATTGACGCGATAAAGGCGTTCCCGTTGCTGCTGCCTAAGCTCCTCTTCCGGAGACAGGGTGTGCTCTTCTAAATCAATTCCGATCCGTTCGGCTAAACGCCGCACAGCATCAGGGAAAGTGAGACCTTCGATCTTCATCAAAAAGGAGAAAACATCGCCACCAACACCACAACCAAAACAGTGGAAAAATTGCCGCGCAGCATTCACGCTGAACGAGGGTGATTTTTCCGAATGAAACGGGCAAAGCCCCATATGGTTCACACCGGAGCGCTTCAAACTGACATATTGCGAAATCAGCTCAACAATATCCGTCCGTTCACGGACTTCATTGATTTTACTGTCTGAAATCTGCCCAGTCATCAATTGACGTACTCACAAAAATGAAATGGATAAGCCCTCATTTATGCACTCAATTCGGCAATAGTAATATTTTCTCCACCCTGATCTGCCGGAGCAGCATAAAAAGCTGTCACCCCAGACTCCCCGGCAAGATGTTCGCGTACCGCTCGACGGAGGATACCTTCTCCTGAGCCGTGGATAATTTCAACCTGATGCAGATTGTTCAGCAGAGCATCATCGATAAAGCGCTCCAACTGTGACAACGCTTCGTCAACCCGTTGACCAACAAGCTTAAGCTCGGTGCTGATCTGCCTATTGACCACCTTGCGGGAAACTTGCCCGCCACTATTAAGCGCAGCAACAAAGCGGCGTGGTTCGAACTGTTCCAACGCATCAAGTGGTTGCCGCATTCGCTTACCACCAACCAAGAGTTCAATGCTTGTGCCATGCAAACGTTCAACCTGTGCTTCAATCCCCAATACTGAAATTCGTACCAACTCCCCAACTTCCAATTCTACCGGAATGATCCCCGTCCGCTTGCGTTTTGGTTTAAAAGGTTTCAGTTCTTCTCTGGCAACGGAAAATTGCTGACGTTCATCAATAAATTGTCGAGGTGACACAGGATCACTCTTGCGTTTACGCACTTTTTTCATGCGCGTTTCGGTGACTGTAATCAACTCCTCAGCCTGGCGAGTTGCCCGGGCAAGAATTTCCTGCTTTTTCTCCTTGATCTGGCGCAATTGCTGTTTACGTAACTGCTGCGCAGTATCCGCATCAAGTCTGAACTGTTTAACCTGCAACAGTTCCTCTTCTAACTCTTGTTGACGCGCGTTTAATCTGGTTAACAGGGTACTATGGCTGTGTTCATCTTCCCCTAAATATTGAACTGCCTGCTGAATAACCTGTTTTGGCAACCCCAAACGCTTAGCCGTTGCCAGAGCACTGCTAACTCCCGGGATTCCATAGCTCAAGCGATAAGTTGGCACCAGAGTTTCAGGATCAAACTCAACCGCTGCATTTTCAATAACAGCATGTCCATGAGCAAAATGTTTCAGCTGTCCAAGATGAGTTGTCAGCAGGATTTTTGCCCCCTGTTGACAAAGCTGGTCAAGCACTGCTTGAACCAGTGCTGCCCCTTCTTCCGGATCGGTTCCGGTTCCCGCCTCATCAAGCAACACCAACGTTTCGGCATCAGCATGTTCAAGAATCTCTCGAACTTTCAGCAGGTGGCCAGAAAACGTCGACAAGCTCTCTTCAATACTCTGTTCATCGCCAATATCAACATACAAGTGTTGATAGAGGTGCAAGCGGCTATCGGAATGACAGGGAATATGCAGCCCTGATCGCACCATCAATAACAGCAACCCCAAAGTTTTTAATGCAACCGATTTCCCCCCGGTATTCGGACCACTGATCACCAGAGCTTGGCAGCCTTCTTTGAGCAAGATATCAACCGCGACAGCAGCAGAAAGGTCAAAACCTCCCTCAACTTCCATGAGTAACGGGTGGCGCGCCTGCTTCAATTCAACGACTGAGTCGTCCACCAGTTCAGGGCGACAGCCTTGATAATGACGTGATAATCGTCCTGCCGCAAAGCGCAGATCTATCCGCGCCAGCAAAGTCTGATTTTTCTGCAGAAGAGTGGCATCACGCCGTACCAGTTCTGCCAGTTGCAACAGAACTCTTCGCTCTTCACGCTGCTCTTCACGAGCTAATTGCTGGAGCCGATTATTCCCTTCCAGCACCTGAGAGGGTTCCAGATAGAGGGTCTGCCCACTTGCTGATTCATCCTGAACAAAACCTTTTAACTGGCCTCGACAATCACTTTTTAATGGCACCACATAGCGGTTATTGCGGGTTGTTATCAACCGTTCCTGAAACAAGCTCGAAGAACGATCCCCAGTCAACAATTGATCCAGTTGTTGTTTGATCCGACTGCGGGTCTGACGAATTTGATAACGCAAATCGCCCAGTTCAAACGAGGCGCTATCGAGCAGTTCACCACGTGATCCAATTGAATCCTGCAAACGCCGCTGCAATTCAGGCAACGCGGTTATTCCGGCAGCTAATTGGGCTAATAAAAGCTGCTGGTTCTGTGCTTTAAACCAGAGCCGACAATCGCCCATAACCCGCAGCGAGTGCGCAATTTTTAACAAATCTTCGGCAGCGATCAAACTCCCTTCAGCCCTGACCGATCCCAGCAATGCGGAGAGATTCCAACAGCCACCCAAGGATGGAGCCTGTCCATCAAGTAGCCACCGAACCGCCTCATCGACCTCTGTCAATGCTGTTTCAACAGCAGCCTGATCAAGCAATGGAGCTAATTGTTCTGCCTGTAAATATCCCGGTTCCGACTGCGTTTGGCCTGCCAGCAAGGTTCTCAAACGCGGGTATTCAAGTCTTTGCAATGCCGCTTCGTTACAGATCATTTATGATTTCGCCAAAAGATTGCTCCGCTACCGACCAATCAAGCTCCGGCTACCGGTAAAAATCGACTCTCCCAAAGTGACAAAAGGAGGTGCCAACTGTGAGTTCCTAAGCGTTCCTCTGACAGCATCTGGAGCAACCGATGAGTTGAGGGCAAGAACCAGCATTGACAGGACAACAACCCCCTGAATAATTCCAAATATCGCCCCGGCTAACCGATTAAAGCCACCGAGAAAAATCAGTTTTACAAAGCGGTGTAAAACAAAACCAATGACGGCAAAGAGAATGATCATGAGAAAAAAAATTGCCAGGAAAGAACCCCAGATACAGAGCTGTGCCGGCAAATTGAAAGAATCTTGCAAAAATTGCGCTAACGGCAAATGAAAGGCAAAAGCAAAGACACCTCCCAATACCAGCCCGAGCAGCGAGCATATCTCCCTCAATAACCCTCGAAAAATTCCTTTCAACAGAAAGAAACAGAGGATTCCCAATATGGCAATATCAACCAGTCCCAAAATTACTCCACTTATCCTGCCAACAATTCCCGTACCAGCTGATTAACCATTTTCCCATCGGCTGAACCTTTGGTTTTAGCCATAACCTGCGGCATAACCTTTCCCATATCCTTCACCGAAGTTGCGCCGCTTTCAGCAATCGCCGCCACCACAATATCGCGAACTTCGGCTTCACCTAACTGGGCAGGAAGATACTCCTGCAAAACAGCCATTTCAGCCTCTTCTTTAGCCGCCAGCTCAGGGCGACCATTATCGCTATACATCTGCGCCGCTTCACGCCGCTGCTTCACCGCCGTACCGATTACACCAAGGATACCGTTGTCATCCAGATCCTGACGCTGCTCGATCTCTCTATTTTTTATTGCACTCCGCAATTGACGAATGGTTCCAAGACGATCGGCCTGCTTGGCCTTCATCGCCGTTTTCATGTCCTGCATAAGTTGATCTTTAAGGCTCATAGATTCACCTGTAAATAGGAAAATTTAATTTTTCTCTGGCGCTTAAAATACAAAGAGGGTACCCGGAGAATTCCGGCACCCACAGCAAAATATTTGTCTTAAAATGACCCCGATATCATCAATACCTTCAGCCAAGACCGATTTAAAATAATCTAGCAGTGTATGTGTTTCATCCCTACAAATCAATATTTTATTTACCTCCACCCTTTCTTTTTCCCAACTATGATTGTTATGATGAAATTGACAGTTGACGGATCAACGCTAAGCTAAAGATATGAATAAACTTCTCCTCATCACAATTCTGAGCCTGATTCTATTTGTGGGTTCACCAGCCGCTGCCGGCAGTGCCGTAGAAACGAGCATCCGGCACCTGAATATTGCTTCGTCCATCAATCCGGTAACCGCTTCATTCATAGCCGAACAGATCAAAACAGCTAATCAGAACAGTGAAAGAGCCATCCTGATCCAACTTGATACTCCCGGTGGTCTTGATACGGCGATGCGCGACATTATTCAGGCCGAGTTAAATTCGATGATTCCAGTGATTGTTCACGTCGCCCCACAGGGAGCAAGAGCCGCTTCGGCCGGAGTGCTGATAACTTTGGCAGCAGACTTTGCGGTTATGGCTCCGGGAACCAATATCGGGGCAGCCCACCCGGTTGCAATCGGCGCCGGCAACAAACCCGATAGCACCATGATGGAAAAAGTCGAGAATGATGCCGCTGCTTATGCCCGAAGTCTGGCACAAAAACGGGGTCGCAATCAGGACTGGGCAGAGCAAGCGGTACGGGAAAGTGTCTCAATCTCCGCAGAAGAAGCATTGGATCTTTCGGTTATCGATCTGGTTGCGGTCAATACTGAGAATCTGTTGAAACAACTGGATGGATATAAATATATCCGTGACGGCAAGGTGCTGGTTTTTGAAAGCAAAAATACGGTTCTGAATCAAATTGAGATGAACTGGCGGCAGAAGATTCTCAACGCCCTGAGCAATCCAAACATCGCCTATCTGCTCATGATGCTCGGGATCATCGGCATTTTCTTTGAAATCTCCCAACCGGGGGTAGTATTCCCCGGCGCAATCGGTGCAATCGCCATTTTATTGGCGCTCTTTGCCTTTTCATCCTTGCCGATCAACTACGTTGGGGTATTGCTGATTCTGCTTGCTGTGGTGTTGTTTATCCTTGAAGTGAAGGTTGTTTCCTACGGAATGCTTGCTGTCGGTGGAATTATATCGATGGCATTCGGATCGTTAATGTTGATCGACAGCAGCGAACCCTATCTACAGATTTCCCGAGCGGTCATCGCTGCAACAGTGACAGTCAGTGCAGGATTTTTCACTTTTGCCACCGGGATGGTGATCCGAACTCAACGACGGCCGATCACATCCGGGCAAGAAGGGATGGTCGGAAAAACTGGTGAAGCCATCGAATCAATCAATAGTAAAGGGCGGGTTTTTGTCCATGGCGAGGATTGGCAAGCTTGCTCCGATCAGCCGATCCAGGCCGGAGCAGGTATCGAGGTTGTTCAGGTTATGGACGGATTGAAACTGAAAGTTAAAGCCATTGAAACAGTCAGCTCGATAGAAGAAATCGAGCCAAAGGAGGACTAAAATATGTTTGGATTGGGATCTGGATTTTTCTTGATTATTGCATTGGCTTTCGTGGTGCTCATCATAGGCTCTTCCATCCGGATACTGCTTGAATATGAACGCGGTGTTGTTTTCCGGCTCGGACGCTTCTCTGGGGTCAAAGGGCCGGGTCTGAAATTCATCATCCCGATTATTGATCAGCTGAAAAAAATCAACATGCGCACTATCGCCATGGATGTTCCACCACAGGATATCATTACCCGCGATAACGTCTCAATTAAAGTCAATGCTGTCCTTTATTTCCGGGTCGTTCAGCCAGAGAAAGCCTTGATTGAAGTGGACAACTATCTTTATGCGACCAGCCAATTGGCTCAGACATCACTGCGGAGTGTGCTGGGGCAGGTAGAGCTGGACGATCTTCTGGCACAGCGGGATAAAATCAATCATAACCTGCAGGAGATTCTTGATCGCCAAACCGATCCCTGGGGGGTGAAAATTTCCAATGTCGAAATCAAACATGTCGATCTGCCAACCGAGATGCAGCGCGCCATGGCGCGCCAGGCAGAAGCGGAGCGGGAGCGGCGCTCTAAAGTCATCCATGCCACGGGTGAATTTGAGGCGTCTTCCACTCTGGCCAATGCTGCGGAACAGATTTCCTCCCAACCAGGAGCACTGCAGTTACGCTTTCTGCAGACCATGACCGAAATTGCTGCTGAGAAGAATTCAACTATTCTCTTCCCCATGCCGATTGACCTGTTGAAACCGTTTTTAGGGGATAAGAAAGATGAATAATTTTTGAGAAATCCACAACCCTGACGGTAGCCATAAAAAATGTATCTGTTATCTGTTTCGACAGCATCGCCAAACAGCAAAAGTATGGTAGAACTACCTATCCGGTTGAGGAAATTTACGTCGTTGGCTATTTTTTAAGAAATTGCGAGAGAAGATAATTTATATGAAAGAACAGAAGAACCATTTTGATGTCCTTATCATTGGCAGTGGCCCTGGTGGCGAAGGAGCCTCGATCAAGCTGGCCAAGTCTGGCAAATCCGTCGCTATCATAGAAAGAGATCCCCTGGTAGGTGGTGGTTGCACCCATTCCGGGACAATTCCAAGCAAGACCCTCATTCATGTCGTTAGACAATATTCAGAAGCGAAAAAAAGTCGCTTGTTCGATCGGATGCATCATCACGACAAGACAACCACAGTAAATATCATGAATGTTGTCAAGGATGTGGTTGATCAACAAGTTCGTGACCGCGAAGGATTCTATGAGCGTAACAACATCGAAGTGATTGAAGGTCACGCTCGTTTTACTGATCTACACAGTGTCGAGGTCACAGATGACGCAGGCGGTTCTCGCCACTTCACAGCAGATAATTTTGTCATAGCTGCCGGGTCACATCCCTATCGACCAGAAGATGTCAATTTTGAACATCCACGGGTCGTCGATAGCGATACGATCCTGCAAATAGAAACCCTTCCTGCCACACTGACAGTTTATGGTGCAGGAGTGATCGGTTCTGAGTATGCCTCTGCATTTAAAGAGCTGGGGGTGAAAGTCAACCTGGTGAATACCAGAGAGCGTCTCCTTGAATATTTGGATGAAGAGATCAGTAACGCCCTCAGTTACCATATGCGTGATGAGCAAGGGATTCTGGTTCGCCAGAATGAAGAATATGAGCGGGTCGAGACAAACGAAGAGAGTGTTGTTTTGCACCTGAAAACTGGAAAAATCATCAAAACCGATATGTTACTATGGGCCAACGGGCGCAGCGGAAATTCATCTGGAATGGGACTTGAGGAACTCGGTATCGATATTGACCATCGTGGCAATATTGCAGTGAATGAAGCATATCAGACAGTGGTTCCGCATATCTATGCAATCGGTGATATCGTCGGCTTTCCCAGTCTGGCGAGCGCAGCCTATGACCAGGGACGCTTTGCCGGAACACATATTGCTGAAGGACGTTGCAACGAGCGCCTGGTCAGTGACATCCCGACCGGAATCTACACAACACCGGAAATCAGCTGCATTGGTGGAACGGAACAGGAGTTAACCAAACAACACATTCCCTATGAAGTGGGGCACTCTTTTTTCCGTCACCTGGCGCGTGGACAGATTACAGATCACAAGGCGGGCATGCTAAAACTGCTCTTTCATCGTGAAACACTGGAGGTTCTGGGTATCCACTGTTTCGGACACAATGCCGCGGAAATTCTCCATATCGGACAGGCGATCATGACCCAACCAAAACCCTACAATACAATCAAATATTTCATTAATACCACCTTCAACTATCCCACGATGGCAGAGGCATATCGGGTTGCCGCACTGAATGGATTTAATCGGCTATAAGTCGCTGTTAGGTTATTTCAGAGAGGGAAAACAAGAAAAACCAGGATCACATCCCAAATAATAGAGGATGTGATCCTGCCATCCAAAAGCTACTCAGGAATCGTCCCCTGTACACCCTCGATAAAGAAGTTCATACTCAGCAGCTCCTTATCATTAAAGGTTTTACCCGCTGCAAGCAGAACTTTTCCATCCTGTCCTTTGATCGGACCGGTAAAGACCTGTGACTTATGATCCACGAGAGCCTGTTTTCTCTCAGCAACCAGATCTTGAACTTTCTGTGGCACTTTATTACTGACAGGTGCCAACTTAACAATTCCGGTCTCCATTCCCCACCAGATCTCTTCAGCGTTCCAAGTCCCATTATGAACCTCAGTGGCGAAATGTTTATACAAAACGCTCCAGTCCCAAATCGGTGCCGTTAAAAAAGCATTGGGGGCAAACTGCCTCATATCAGAATCGTTACCGATAGCAAATTTCCCTCTTGCTTCAGCAGCCTGCAACGTCGCCGGGGTATCCTGATGCATGGAGAGAACATCTGCACCAACATCCAGCAGGGAATCAGCAGCCTCTCGTTCAAGACCTGGATCAAACCAGGTCTGCGTCCAGACAACTTTGACTGTTGCTCCGGGGTTGACTTCGCGAACCCCTAAAGTGAATGCATTGATTCCTCTGATAACCTCAGGAATCGGGTAAGCGGCGACATAACCGATGACATTAGATTTTGTCATTGAACCAGCAACAAGACCGGACAGGTATTTACCCTGATAAAAACGGCCGAAATAATTGCCCATATTTTCGGAAGTTTTGTAGCCGGAGCAATGTTCAAAGGCGACATCTTTGAATCTTTTGGCCACCTCAAGAGTCGGATCCATAAAGCCGAAACTTGTTGTAAAAATAAGATTATAACCCTTGTTCGCCAGACCCATAATGACTCTGGTCGCATCAGCACCTTCAGGAACCGATTCAATAAAGGTGGTCTTTTTCACGAAAGGGAGTTTTTCCATTTCGATACGCCCCTGGTCATGGGCAAAAGTCCAACCGCCATCCCCAACCGGACCCACATAAACAAACGCCGCCTTAATCTCTTTTGCACAAACAGCTGAGGCAAAAGGCAGTGTTAGTAGCAACAATAACAATACAATCTTCTTCATAGCAGTTCTTCCTCCTGATGATGTCCTACAAGTTAGATTTGATGACGTCGCAAAAAGTCCGTCCTACGGCGTTACGGCGTGGGACGAATTTTTTGCTTAGCCATCTTCTGAATTTTTTGCGAGGGCATCAGATTTGATCGGGCTTAAAAAACTGGGAAAATAGACCTCATACAACATTACTCATAGGCCACGGGAACCGCACAAATAAATTTAAACTCTTCTGTTGCTGAGGTGTTACGATACTGATGCTTTTCGTTCGGGATCACCATGGAAAAATCCCCCGCCTTAACCGGGTGCAGCTTTCCATCCAGATCAACCAGAACACCTTCACCCTGCAGAATATAATTCAAATGTTCTGCGTCATGCACATGGTAGGGCGTATTACCTCCGGGAGCAACAGTAAAAACCCGAAAGGAAAAATTAGGGGCACCATCGACCTTGCTGAGGGGAACCTGCTTATCCACTCCAACAGCACCTTCCATCTGCATCGGCACAGAAGGAACCTGATCTAACGAAGTAATTTTCATCAAATATCTCCTTAAAATATATTGTTATTCTTTTTGTCAAAATATCAGACTTAAACCCTTGGGACAAGAAGCCGTCCATAGAGTTATTTTCTTAGC
>JAYEME010000207.1:0-7238 GCA_034717915.1 Thermodesulfobacteriota bacterium | reverse complement strand
ACCATATCCTGAGTAAAAACCTTTGGTGCTGGAATAGGCACAATACCATCGACCCCCAGTCGCAACAATTTTGGAGCCAGAATATTCAGCTCCGATTCACGAATCACCGCTGAAACACTACACCAGGCTTTGTCAATAATGGGGCTGACCGTCGGCGAAACTACCGATGGCAACATTTTCTCAACTTGAGGTAATACAGCAGTCGGCACATCCATAAACACCATGAAGACCGGCTCGCGTTCAGCCTGTAGAACCGCATCGATACACATGCGGATATCTTCCATCTTTTCCCGTTTGCCTGCATCGGTCAAGGCATCCCGGTTGGCAATCAATTGCGGATTAGAAGTAAACAGCTCGGCAACAATATTGTTACCATTGGCCTTAAGTGTAGCACCGGTTTCGGTAATATCGGTAAAAGCATCACACTCCCCCATATTCACTTTTGCTTCTGTTTTGCCTTCACTATGCAGAATTTGGATATCCTCGATTCCATACAGTTCTGCCATCCGCCGCTTGGTCAGATTCGGCAGCTCGGTAGCAATAATTTTGCCCTTACAATCTGCCGGAGTTTCGATACCCAGCTCGGGACGACTCGCCAGAACCAAACGGGAAGGTTGATTGGTATTCTTGGAAAAAATGAAATCTCCCAGCACGTCAACCTCTTGCTCACGCCCTGCCTCAAAAATGTAGTCTTTTCCGGTAATGCCGCAATCAACAATGCCATCGCTCACCTTCTGCGCCATCTCTTTACGGTCCAGTATCCGGAAAACCACATCCTTGTCGTAAGGGCCCATCAGTTCATATTGCCGCCCCTTTTTTAATGGCCGACCCGATCTTGCCAGCAGCCGCAAAACCTGCTCATTCAGACTACCTGATGGTATCCCAAAATAGAGAACCCCTTCTTTTTTTCCGTATGACATAACAATTCCCTCTAAAAAATAATGATCCACGATTTAACAATCCGCAGCATTCTGCCAATAAGAAGTGAAAATATCAATGTAAGTCTCATTTTTAAGAATAAAAAAGGGCGAAAGATCATTCGACCTTTCGCCCTTTTTTGTTTATCACAATAAAATAGCTGTGTTTAATTTCCAGCCATCATCGCTTCGATATCACCTTGGACATCGCCGATTGCTTTAATATTAAAGTTGTCTACCAGAACTTTAGCCACATTTGGTGACAAGAAAGCTGGCAAGGTTGGTCCAAGACGAATCCCCTTAACTCCAAGAGCCAGCAGCGCCAGAAGAACAATAACCGCTTTCTGCTCATACCATGCAATATCGTAAGAAATCGGCAGATCGTTGATATCATCCAGCTCAAAAACCTCTTTCAGTTGCAGAGCAATATAAGCCAGAGAGTAAGAATCATTACACTGGCCAGCATCAAGAACCCGTGGAATACCACCGATATCACCCAGATCCAACTTGTTGTAACGGAATTTGGCACAACCAGCAGTCAGAATAACCGTATCCTTCGGCAACTCTTCTGCAACTTCAGTGTAGTAATTTCTGGTTTTATGGCGACCGTCGCAACCAGCCATAACCACAAAACGTTTCAGAGCGCCTGATTTAACGGCATCGACCACTTTATCAGCCAATGCCATCACCTGAGCATGAGCAAAACCACCAACAATTGCACCGGTTTCAATTTCAATTGGTGCGTCACACGTCTTGGCCTGCTCAATCAGTGCTGAGAAATCTTTGCTGCCGCCTTCGGCACGATCACCGATATGAGCAGCACCTGGCCAACCGGCCATACCAGTGGTATAGATGCGATCTCTGTAAGCATCTTGAACCGGAGTAATACAGTTGGTGGTCATCAGAATTGGACCATTGAAAGAGGCAAACTCTTTCCCCTGATCGTACCAAGCACCGCCGTAGTTACCGACAAAATGATCGTATTTTTTGAAGGCAGGATAATAGTTGGCTGGCAACATTTCACAGTGAGTATAAACGTCAACACCAGTTCCTTCGGTCTGCTTGAGCAGCTCTTCCATATCTTTCAAATCATGACCGGAAATAAGGATACCGGGTTTATTGCTGACACCGATGTTAACCTCAGAAATCTCTGGGTTACCATAGGCGGTGGTATTGGCTTCATCAAGCAAAGCCATGGCAGTGACAGCTGTTTCGCCACATTTCAACACCATCCCAACCATCTCATCGACGCTTAGATCCTGGGTTGTGGATACCAGAGCATCAACCATAAAATCATAAATTTCTGATTTTTCGAAACCAAGCATGGCAGCATGATCAGTATAAGCAGCCATCCCCTTCAGGCCGTAAATCAGCAGTTCGCGCAGGGAGCGGACATCTTCATTAGCTTGAGACAACACACCAACTTCAGCACCCTTGGCAACAAAATCAGCCTCAGCACCATTCCAGTTAACCACATCTGCGTCACTGCTGAAACCAATGGCAGTTTTCAAGCCATCACGTTTGGAAATAGCTGTTTTAATCAGCTCGACAAAACGATCATTGTCAAAGTTTGCATTGGTGATAGTCGCAAACAGACCCTGCGCAATAAACAGACCGATAGATTTATCCAGCTTACCCTGCTTTTTGGCTTCGTCAGCAACAACAGACAGCCCCTTCAGAGCAAAAACCAGCAGATCCTGCAACTGGGCGGTATCTTCCTTTTTTCCACAGACACCGACGACGTCACAGCCGGTTCCTTTTGCTGCTTCCTGACATTGAAAACAAAACATACTCATTTTGATGTACTCCTTTGGTTGGGGGTGAATAAGATTTATTTTATAGCTGGAAAATGCCACAGGGAGACAATTTAAAAATTGACGTAGATCAAAAAGTGATAAAAATAGTTATATTTCATTTTTTCTTGACCTGCATCAATTTATCCGGCAACTCCTTTCTCTATAGTTAGCGCAAAACAAGGGATCAACACACTCGTTATCTATTTAGGGATATAAATTATGACAACATCCGTATTAAACAAAGATATGACCGTCAAAGATGTTCTGGATCGCTGGCCAGCAACCCTGGATGTTTTTGTTGCCAATGGTTTTGAAAACTTCCGTGATGAAAAGCAACGCAATGCCGTTGGCGCTTTTCTTAAACTGGAACGAGCGGCACAGACAAAAAAGTACGACCTGAATAACTTTCTTGCTCTGTTGCAGGAAAAGATTGACGAGGAGTTAAATCAGGTTGATGTCACAATGAAGACAACGGAAAAAACCGGCAGTCAGGTTAATGTCTCAGGACTCCTTCCCTGCCCGGTACGCCTGCCACTGTTGGAAGGTTTTGATGCTTTTATTGAAGAGTATACTCAAGAAACTGGCAATGACGTCAGCTATAAACTTGAAGCAGCCTCGGTTGGAGCGAACTGGATTGAAGAAAATATCCAGGGGATTGAAGATGCTGACGAACTGCCTGATATCTTCCTCTCGGCCGGTTTTGAAACTTTTTTCGATCAAAAGACGATCGGTCGTTTCAAGGATCAGGGTGTCTTCACCGATATCACCAGTGATGCCGTAAATCCGGATTTTACCGATATCGACATTAAAGATCCAAAAAAAGATTATTCGATTATTGCCGTTGTTCCAGCCGTATTCATGGTTAACCACGAGGTCCTTGGCGATCTCCCCATTCCACGAACCTGGTCTGACCTGCTGAAACCGGAATATGAGCAGAAAGTTGCCCTTCCCGTCGGAGATTTCGATCTGTTTAACGCGATTCTCCTCGCCCTGTATAAAGAACATGGCGATGCAGGAATCGAGAAACTTGGCCGCTGCATGTTGAAATCGATGCATCCGTCACAAATGGTTAAAAATGCCAAGCGGGTGGCAGAAGAGAAACCTCTGGTCACCATCATGCCCTATTTTTTCACCAAAATGGCACGGATGGTTAAAAGCCTGGAGATCATCTGGCCTGAAGATGGTGCTGTCGTCAGTCCGATTTTCATGCTCACCAAGCAGGACAGCCTGGAGAAAGTTAAACCAATTGCTGAGTACCTATCCAGCAAGCCGATCGGAGAAATTCTGGCACAAAAAGGGTTGTTCCCATCAGTCCATCCCGAAGTTGATAATCAACTCGAGGGTGATCATCCCTGGAAATGGGTCGGCTGGGACTATATCTACCAGAATGATATTGGTGCCTTGATCAAGCACACGACGCAAATCTTTGAAAATTCCATGAATGCGGCATAACACATGCCCTAAATTGTAGGGACGAATCTTGTATTCGCCCCTACAGGAAAACCAGCACACAGGTGATACTATGCGATTTCTAACCATATCCGGACCACCTTCATCGGGGAAAACCTCGGTGATTTTACGGGTCATTGAAGCATTACAGGAAAAACAGAAAAAAATCGGGGTGGTCAAATTTGACTGCCTGCTTACCGACGATGACAAGCTCTACGCCAAAAAAGGGGTGTTGGTCAAAAAGGGGTTATCGGGAGCACTCTGCCCCGATCACTATTTTGTCAGCAATATTGAGGCATGTGTCACCTGGGGACATGCCAACCGCTGCGAATACCTGATCAGCGAAAGTGCCGGACTCTGCAACCGTTGCTCTCCTCACATCAAGGAAATCACTGCCGTCTGCGTTATCGACAACCTCAGCGGAATCAACACACCAAAAAAAATCGGCCCGATGCTCAAATCGGCAGACATTGTCATCATTACCAAGGGCGATATCGTCTCTCAAGCCGAGCGGGAAGTTTTTGCTTCACGGGTCAAGCAGGTCAACCCTGGTGCTATCATCATGAATGTTAACGGTATCACCGGGCAAGGAGCCTTTGAATTGACCAGCCTGTTTGAGGACGCATCAGACATTGAAACCCTGAAAGGAAAAGAGCTGCGGTTCTCTATGCCCTCAGCACTCTGTTCCTACTGTCTGGGTGAAACCCGGATCGGGGAAGAACACCAGACCGGTAACATCCGCAAGATGGATATTTAAACAGGCAGTTAGCAAAATCAGGCTGAAGGCTTTCAGGTTTCTACTCCACACCTCGTTACCTATGGACTGAACGCATGACTTCAATAAAAGAAAGATAAAATAGATGAAAGATACAGCTCTGTTCCATAAGCCGATGGCTGATATTCTTGTAGACCACCCCTATATAGAGGATTTCCTGACCTCTTTCGGCCTGGTGGTTCAACCAGGGATCGACAGCCTGCAGAACTACCTCGATAATCTTGATCCCGACACTCTGGAAGATCTGGGAATCAATGCTGAACAACTACATCAAAGCCTGAATGCATTTCTTGACGGCATGTTGGCTCTGAGCGATCCCATGGATAAGGTTGAAACGCTGACGATCATTGGTGGTCACGATAAATCGGGAAAAACGGAAAAC
The DNA here is from genome assembly GCA_034717915.1 of Thermodesulfobacteriota bacterium. Taxonomy (GTDB): domain Bacteria; phylum Desulfobacterota; class Desulfuromonadia; order Desulfuromonadales; family Geopsychrobacteraceae; genus Desulfuromusa. Next base: position 1,919 of record JAYEME010000207.1, on the reverse strand, counting down.
CTTGAATTGATCCTGAAACCGGGGGAGGTGATCTGCATCGTCGGCCCAACCGGTTCGGGGAAAAGTCGCCTTCTGGCTGATATTGAATGGGTCGCACAGGGAGACACCCCGACCAAAAGGAAAATCCTGATTAACGGCCAAGTCCCGGACAGCAAGTGGCGCTTTTCTACTGAATATAAACTGGTGGCACAACTGTCACAGAATATGAACTTCGTCATGGATCTGTCAGCCGAAGAATTCATCCGTATGCACGCAGAAAGCCGACTGGTCACCGATCCGGAAGAAAAAGTTGCCCAGATTATGCAGCAGGCCAATGAACTGGCTGGAGAACAATTTGCCCCCGATACGCCCGTCACATCTTTAAGTGGCGGACAATCCCGGGCACTGATGATCGCTGACATGGCAATTCTGAGTAAATCACCCATTGCTTTAATTGATGAAATCGAAAATGCCGGAATCGACCGCAAAAAAGCGTTAGACCTGTTGGTTCAAGAAGAAAAGATTATTTTGATGGCAACTCACGACCCGATTCTCGCCCTGATGGGTGACCGCCGTCTAGTGATTAAAAATGGCGGTATTGATAAAGTTATTGAATCGAGTGAAGCAGAACGGAAAAATCTGGCTTCACTGGAAAAACTGGACAACAAACTTCTCGCCCTGAGAAACAGAATCCGTACCGGGGATACCCTGGAAAACATTGAAGGAGTATAAAATGCACGACGGTTGTAGTGGAAGTTTTGGCAATGGAGAACAAATTGTCAACAAATTAAGGCAGATGGGATTCAGCAGCTACGCTATGCCAATTCCCCCTGAAATTAAATGTACGAGTTGTGAAACTGTTTTCACCATGCAGACAATGGAAGACCAATGTAATAATTGCGGTATGGTTTATGGGGTCACTCCCTGCCATGCAACTGACCCTGGTAGCGTGCAACCAGCTGGGATTGATTACTAATTGACTTGCAATTGCAGTAAACTTGGGACTGTCCCCAGCACCATCGGGGGCTGTCCCAAGAGTTTACGATCCACGAAGAACGGTGACGGTTCGCACCGCAAAAGCCTGGGATCACCTCCATACGAGGAGGGTCAGTTTTGCTAGCAAATGGATTAAGCTATTGGGGGTACCAAGGCAGACTCACCCGTCTACCCCAATTGCTGTACTTTACCTGCCGATTCCGAAATAAGCTGCCAGAGGACTGATCTGACAGAACTATCCAACTCGTGAAAACTGATTCCGACACTATGTATATCCTGCCTACCCGTTTTTGCTTTTTCGGTCCAACAAATTCCTCCAGTTATTGACAGAACCTCCTGCTGCTCCGGTAATGAAAAGTGGATAGAGACTTGCCCCTTCACCCTTGGAAGAGGATTTGAACTGGGAATTTCTATACGTGCACCTTCCATACTGAGATTAAAGAAAGTACCACTGCATTCATGCTTGCTATAACGAATCGTGACCCGTAGGGGGGCAAGAAACTGCATGCGAAAATTATCTCGAGCACCGGTCATCATCCCCTGCAGGATATTCAAAAATTGTTGAACACTATTTTTGCTGACAGCAGAACTTACTTGATTCTCGTCCATTGAGCTATGTTCATCAATCACCTCATCTAACAATTTACGGTAGCGGAAAAACCGCTTGAGCAGATCTTGCCGATCAAAAGTGAAACCATTCGATGAAACCAGGACATTATTGACCGCAACATCAGCACCACAGTGTTCACAGGCAATTGTAGTAATTTCCGCCAACAATGCAGAACTGATATATTTATTACATTTTGGGCATTTCATTATCAGCATAGGAAATCTCTGTGCTCTCGCAAGTAGCTGCCAATCAACTTAAATAAAATTCATGATCAACATAGCGCTCTTTTATTTTCATAATTCCCGGTAAATTATCTAAAAACAGTTCCACCATG
>JAYEME010000206.1:0-7247 GCA_034717915.1 Thermodesulfobacteriota bacterium | reverse complement strand
AGAGGATCGCCCGGCTCAAGATTGATCTCATGCTGTGATGAGGTCACTTCGTGATGGGTTTTCTCGTACTGAACGCCACATCTTTCCAGCACATCAACAATCTCCTGACGCACAACATCGCCGATATCGCTCGGTGCTGAACCGAAGTAGTCAAGTTTATCGGTATGAATATCACCATTCATTTCATCACCATTAAACAGGAAGAACTCATGCTCAGGTCCCATCAGAAATTTGATCTGATTATCAGTGGCGGCTTTTTCGACTGCACGCTCCAAAGCATAGCGGGGATCAACCGAGGTGCGTGAACCATCCTGATTAAACAATTGACCGACAAAAAAACCAATCTTACGATCACCAAAATCGACTAAGCGAAAGCTTTCGAGAACCGGCTTCAACACCCGGTCACTGTTATCAACAGTAGCTATTCCCGCAATAGAACTGCCATCAATACCGACACCATTTTCCATGATGTTTTCAATTTCATTCGGGTTAACCGAAAGATTCTTCAACCGACCGTTAAGATCGGTAAAAAAAAGTTTCGTATTGTAGGCTTCCTGCAGTTGCTCTTTGATTCGGGACAGCTCTGTGTCACTCATCGTTCTTCTCCTGTATTAGGGGTATGTGTAGCATTCCTGGGACATGTACGAATGGCGCTAGGTTAAGCATTATTGCAGTAAACTTGGGACTGTCCCCAGATTCATCGGGGGCTGTCCCGAGAGTTTACGAGCCATGAAGCTGTGGTGGCTCGCACCGCAAAATTCTGGGACAGCCCCCGATGCTACCGGGGACAGTCCCGATTTGCTGACAGCCTCCTATAGATTAAAGTAGAGATTCATCTCATACGGGGTAGGTCGCTCGTTGACCTCGGCAACCTCCTTCATCTTCTCTTCAATCAAGCCATCAATCAACGATTCGCTGAACACTCCACCCTGCAGCAAATAGTCGTGATCTTTTTTCAATTCTTGCAGTGCCTCTTCGAGACTGGCTGGAATAGCTGGCAGGGCGTTGCTTTTTTCTTCAGGCCAATCAAAAATATTTTCATCAATCGGACCATTATTGTGATCAGAGGGATTGATTTTATTTTTAATCCCATCAAGTCCCGCCATAACCAGGGCGCTGGTCGCCAGGTAAGGGTTGCAGGTTGCATCACCGGTACGGAATTCGAACCGTTTGTTTTCTTCAGTGGTCGCATATTTTGGAATACGGATGGCAGCACTGCGATTGGCTAACCCGAAGATCAGCTTGACCGGTGCCTCGAAACCAGGCAACAACCGTTTAAAAGAATTGGTACTCGGATTGGTCAAGGCAACCAGCGACCGCCCATGATAAAGAATCCCGCCGATAAAATACAATGCTTCATCGGAGAGATCGGCATAACCCCCTTTTTTATAACAGATATTTTTACCGTTTTTACGTAGCTGCATATGGAAATGCATACCGTTGCCCGCCTCTCCATACATCGCCTTAGGCATCAACGTCGCTGTCAGTCCACGCTTACGGGCAATCTGCTGAATCGCATCTTTAATATACATGATGTTGTCACCAACATGCTCAAACGGAATAAGTTCAGTTTCAATCTCCTGCTGTGAACTTATGCCAACTTCATGATGGTGATAGCGAATCGGGCAGATATACTCTTCGATATAATCGGAGATCTCCTCACGCACGCCGGCGTTGCGATCATAAGGACGATCAAGATGATACCCCTTACGATGGGTCATAGCAGTAGCATCGGGATCCTCATACTCAAACGGCAACGCCTCTTTATTCTCCATGGTAGAGAAACGGTAGCCCGATTTGTGGCGGGTATTGTAATAAACGGCCTCACTAAGTAGATTAAATTCAAACTCTGGGATCCACAAAATTTCGTCGGCGATACCGGTTTCTTTCAGATATTCAAATGTACGCTTTGCCACACTACGCGGATCTTTTTTATACCCGACCGGAGCATCGGCCTCCTGGATTGAGCAGATAATCTGAACTGTCGGGCTGGGGCTGCTGTCAAAATGGTCATAGCGAGCCGTATCCAGATCAGGCATCAGAATCAGATCACCCGATTCGACGTTACGCATTCCGGGGATACTGGAACCGTCAAAAGGGATACCGTTTTCCATCACATATTCAATTCGCCGCGCCGGAAAATTGATGTGATACCAGCGCCCGACCAGATCGACATATTTCAGATCAATGTTTTTAACTTTCTTTTCCTCGATAAGTTCCTGTAAACTTTGCAAGTTCATATGTGCCTCTCCCTGATGAGATGTGCTGTATATTAATGGAGGCTGTGACCGCAGCCTCCATCGTTTATTTTTAACGCAACTGTTAGTAAACTTGGGACTGTCCCCAGCCTCATCGGGGGCTGTCCCAAGTTTACGATCCACGAAGAATTGCGCTGGTTCGCACCGCAAAAGCCTGGATAACGGGTAACAACTAGCAAGCTCCGGACGTATCAACCCGTATTCCGGGGACACGTAACAAGTACATGTCCCCGGAATACTACTCAGGCATATTCGGAATTTTTGTTGTCTGCCCCAAGTGGTTTCTCAGCGTATATTCCTTCTCATTCTTGTCCACAATGTAGTAGTCGGGCATCAGTGGAATCTTGCCAATATTGGTCGCCAGCACATACATCGGTTGCGCCAGACCAGTGGTATGTCCACGTAAGGCATCACGAATCAACTCAGCGCCCTTCTCCACCGGAGTGCGGAAATGATCGATCCCCGGAGCCGGCTCGCAATAGAAAATGTAATAAGGACGAATACGGATGCGCAGCAATTTCTGGTGAAGCTCCCGGAAGACCGGTACGGTATCATTAATTCCTTTCAGCAGTACCGCCTGGTTGCCGACATTGATACCGCAACTCATCAACTCGTAAACCGCTTTTGCCGTTTCTTCGGTGATCTCATTCGGGTGGTTGCACTGGGTGTTGATCCAGACCGGAACTTTATGGAAACCACCAATCGCTTTCTTCAGACCTTCGGTAATACGCTGTGGTAAAACAATCGGTAACCGTGAACCAATCCGGATCATCTCGATATGTGGCATCTCACGCAGTTTGGTAATCAGATATTCAAGTTTTTCATCCGACAGCAACAGAGGATCACCGCCAGTGATCAAAACATCACGAATTTCTGGATGTTCACTGATCCATGTCAATCCCTCCTCAACATCGAAACGCAGCTCCAAATCCTGGTCAACCACAAGTTCCTTACGGAAACAGTGGCGGCAATAGATGCCACACGTCTCGATCACGGTAAAAGCGATACGATCTTTATACTGACGAGCAATGCTGTCGGGACGCACTTCCTCGGTGGCACGGTTCTCTTTCCACACCAGATAGTGATCCATCCCATACTCATTGACCTTTTCTTTCATCGACGGCAACACCTGCATCCGGATTGGACACTTTGGATCATCTTTATCCATCAATGACGCAAAATAGGGCGTTGTCCCCCATCTGGTTCTCAAGCTGGTAATCGCCTCTCTTTCATCAGCAGATACGTTGATATATTTTTCCAATTTTTCCAACGTGTTGACTTCATTCTGCATCTGTTTTACCCATTCTTCTGCCATCTTTTCCTCCATACCAGTTTCGGTTTAAACGATAGTTATCAGGTTATTAATCCACGGGGCATGCCTATCCCGAAGGCGTCAATTTCTAATATTTGCTATTTTTGATCCTGTTTCAACGTAATGTTGCCGAATCGCTTTTTCAATCATATTCAGATCCTGCGCTTTCACACTCTCGACAATCTCCCGATGTCGCCTCCCTATTTCAACAGAACTATAAAGCTTGCACCAATACTTAAAAAACAGAACATGTAGTTTGAGGCTGAGGCGGTCGGTATATTCAAGCAGTTGGAGATTGTCACACTTACTGATCAGAAGATCGTGAAAATCTCCACCAACTCCGACGACCATTTTATGGTTTTTCTTTTCTGCATAACTCTCCATCTGCTCGGTCAAGTTCTCAAGCTTGTCAATTTCTGTTACAGAGAACTGACTACAGACACTCATCACTGCGTAACCTTCAAGAACCCCACGGGTGGTGTAGCTGTCAATAACCTCCTTGGGGGAAAAAATCGGAATAAAATTTCCCACCTGAGGGCGATAATCCACCAGTCCATTCATGATCAGTTCTTTCATCGCCTCACGAATCGGTGCCCTACTAATTCCCATCTGTTCAGCCAACAGCGTCTCTTTCAACTGATCACCCGGGTTCAGTTCACCTTCCAGCAAAAGCCGATAAACATAGTCAACAACCTGATCTTTATAAGTTTTTTTAACAAATGTCATAACGTTAATTACGCCCTTTCCTGTCGAATGTCGACATTAGACATCAATACAACCAAAGTCAACCTAAAAAGAACACCTTTGATTGAATTTCTTCTGCAGGGGAAATATTTATGATAATTTCAAGTACAAACATGCAAAATAGCTATTTTCATACTAATTTTAGATATCACCTATAAACATTATCTGTTATAGTTCGTGGGATTAGATACAATAAATGGATCTGTTGTGTCTCCGCTTTACCTGCGTTGAGACTGACAGAAATAGAACACAAAGATTTCTATGCGGCCGTTCCAAGGGGGAATATAGCCGCTGATATTACGTAATTTAACCGGGAAACCTTCCATAGACCCCGCTATAAGCGGTGAGGTCTTCGATTGAGGAAAACCGGGTTGAGCCGCGATCAATGCGGACAGAAAGGTTTAAAAAATGAGCAAGAAGATGCTGATCAACGCATCTCATCCGGAGGAAAACCGGGTGGCGATCGTTGTTGATGGAATTTTGAGCGAACTCGATATTGAGATCGCAGGACAAGAACAAAGTAAAGGGAACATCTATAAAGCGGTGGTTGTCCGGGTAGAGACCGGGCTCCAGGCCGCTTTTGTCGATTATGGTGCAGAAAAGCTTGGCTTCCTGCAAATCGGCGAAGTTCATACCAAACTTTACCCACCTAAAGACGAAACTAAAAGCCGTCCACGAATTGCGGAGATTCTGCAACGCGGCCAGGAGATTCTGGTTCAAATTGTTAAAGAAGAACGTGGCAGTAAGGGTGCTGCTTTAACAACATTTCTTTCGATTCCCGGTCGTTACATGGTGCTGATGCCGGACAGCACCACCAAGGGTGTTTCCCGTAAAATCAGTGTTGACTCCGAACGTCGAAACCTGAAAAAAACCATGGCTGAGCTGGATCTTCCAGAGCGGATGGGTTATATCGTCCGGACTGCGGGAATCGGCAAAGACAAAGATGAGCTGAAACGCGATTTTGATTATCTGGTGCGATTATTTGAAGGTATTGTCACCCGCAAAGACCAGATCAAAGCTCCTGCCCAGCTTTACCAGGAATCAAACTTGGCGATCCGTTCAATCCGGGATTACTTCAGTACTGAAATGGATGAAGTCCTGATTGATGACCCAAAAGTGTACAAAGATACCAAGGATTTCTTTTCTCTGGTGATGCCAGAATTGAAGCACCTGGTTAAACGTCACCGCGAACGCCGCCCGGTTTTCTCCCGCTACCAGATTGAAGAACAAATTGAAGGCTTGTCTAAAAATCAGGCTCCTCTTCCCTCCGGTGGGTCAATTGTCCTCGATCAAACTGAAGCGTTGGTTGCTATCGATGTCAATTCGGGAAAAATGTCGGGTGAAAGTGGTATTGAAGCAACGGCTTTTAAAACCAACCTGGAAGCGGCTGTCGAAGTTGGTCGACAGCTCCGGCTACGCGATCTGGGGGGACTGATTGTTATAGATTTCATCGATATGCGGGATCGTAAACATATCCGAGAAATTGAACACGAAGTGCGCAAAGCCTTGAAAGATGACAAAGCCAAAGTTTCGGTAGGACGGATCAGCCAGTTTGGCCTTCTTGAAATGAGTCGACAGCGCCTAAAACCAGTTTTGAGTGTCGGAGCTTATCTCGAATGTCCACATTGCACAGGACTTGGACAGATAAAAAGTGTTGAAGCGCAGGCTGTGACATTTTTACGCCAGGCTCATACTGCAGCGGCTAAAGGCCAAATAGCACATATTGAAGCCAGCGTTCCCCTTGAAGTTGCAAACTATCTGCTCAATCAGAAACGTTCAACCATCAGCGAACTGGAACGTCAATTAAAGCTGAAAATTTCACTCTTGGGTCGCTCCGATCTCTTACCCGGGGATCTGGAATTGGAACTGCATAAACGTGAGAAAGAACAACAAGACAATACCCGCCAGTTCACGCCGGTTTCCCATGATAACCAAATTGAGATTGCCTTAGCTGCAGCCCAACAAGGAGAGGAAGAGGCCAAAGAACAAGCCGGGGAACAAACTGAGAATATATCAGCTGAGACGGCTCCAGAGCAGGTAACAGGAGAAGAACCAGCGGAAAAGACTAAAAAACGCCGCCGGAGAAGGCGCAAAAAACCAGCCGACAGCAATCAGGAAGTACAGGAACAGAACCAGCCGGAAGCAAGCAAAGAAGCAGCTGTGGAAAAAACGCAAACTGAGCAGACAACTCAGCCAGATATTGCGGTCGCTGAACAAAACCAGCAAGAACCAAAAGCAGAAGAAAATAGCCAACAAGAAAGCGAAAAACCGGCAACAGAAAAACCTAAACCGCGCCCACGCAGAAGAAGCAGAAAAAAACCTGCCGTCGCAGCAGAAACAATTCCGAGTGAGGTTGAAGTGGCGTCGGAACAGGCTCAGGCAAATGAAAACACCGGGGAGGAAAAGTCACAGGAAAACGCAACTGCGACAAAACCAGCTGCGACTTCCACAACGGCTCAGGCAGAAGAGAAACCGCAACGACGCCCTCGGAGAACAACCAAGAAAGAGACAGAGTCCTCTGCAAACAACACGAATACAACTTCTGAGGTAAAAACTGTAGCAGAAGAGACATCGACTGAAACTAAGGTTGTTGCAGCGACAGACACGGTTAGCAACGAAAAGCCAAAAACACCCCGTGCTCCGCGAAGAGCGCCGAAAAAGGTTCCTGAAAAAACTGAAACGGTTTCGGCAACAACAACTGCAGCGGAAGAAAAACCCAAACCGCGCCCCCGGAGAGCGACAAAGAAAAGTACAGACGCTTCTCCAGTGAGTCCTGACTCCGTCCCTGACACAAAAACAGTTGCGCAAGAAAAACCCAAACGGCAACCCAGACGGACAACTAAAAAGGCACCAGCGGCTACCCCTGAGAATAAAACTGAACCAGTCGCTGAGACAGTAGAAAAAGCCAAGGTTCCACGGCGGCCACGAAAAGC
>JAYEME010000205.1:0-7280 GCA_034717915.1 Thermodesulfobacteriota bacterium | reverse complement strand
CTCAGCATTATTTAAGCGATGAAGATCTTAAAGCTCTGCAAGCCATTAAGATCCCTGCCGAACGTAAAATTCAGGATTACCGCTCAACTTACAACGACATTCGCGATTGGCTGCGCCGTGAAAAATCCGCCGCCGAACAAGACAATTCCACCATTGATTGGGACGATGTGGTTTTTGAGGTTGATCTACTGAAATCCCAGGAGATCAATCTGGATTATATACTGGAGCTGATCTTCGAGCACAACAAAAAGACCAAGAGTAAAGCCGACCTGGTTGATGAAGTACGCCGGGCGATTCGCGCCAGCCTGGGTAACCGCGCAAAAGAGAGCCTGTTGGTGGACTTTATTAATCAAACTGACCTTGACCAGATTGGTGATAAGGCCAGCGTGATAGAAGCTTTCTTTGCTTTTGCCCAAGCCAAGCAGCAGCGCGAAGCCGAGGAGCTAATTGGCTCGGAAAACCTGAATGCAGAAGAGGCCAGGCGTTACATCACAACCTCACTCAAGCGTGAATTTGCCAGTGAGAATGGTACAGAACTCAATGCTATTCTGCCTAAAATGAGCCCACTGAATCCGCAATACTTGACTAAAAAGCAGAGCGTATTTCAAAAAATAGCCGCTTTTGTTGAAAAGTTTAAAGGTGTTGGCGGGCAGATTTAACTGTTAATAGCCCGCTGCTGTCGGATAAAAATACCACTACGTTACAAGCTTTCAGCCGTACTAGACGTTCAAAACTCAGGATTCTATTTTTGTGAAAGGGTCTTCGACCAGTTTACAAGATTTTCAGAAATAGGTATTTTTGATCTTCCTTATGCAAACTTACGATCTCAAAAGTTGTAAGTTTTGATCAGAAATCGGGAAGATAACCGAACAATGGCCAGTCAGATCAAGTCACGATGACTTCGGCTTCAGCTTACAGCCCAAAAAGGCAGAACCCCCTTACGCATTTAAATATGGCTCTTCGCACGCACCAATTCCGCCAAGGCATCAAGAAAATCATCCCCATCATTTAAAGATGGTGCCCGGACAAAATTGACCAGCCCCAGACTGACTGCAAGATTATGGTACTGGATATCGATCTCTTCCAGCGTTTCGATATGATCCGAAACAAACGAAATCGGCACCATCAGTACCGCACGATGTCCCGCTTCAGCCAATTCGTGGAGAGCCTCTTCCGTCCCCGGCTCCATCCATTTTACCGGTCCGCTACGGCTTTGGTAGGCAATCGACCAGTCATAGGAACCAACACGTTGCATCACCCCTTGCACGGTTTCTTCAACATGGCTTCGGTAAGGGTCACCCCGATCGATGAATTTTTGTGGTAAAGCATGAGCAGAAAACAGAATTTGCACTTCATCACGCATCAGATCGTGAAAATTATCCAGCCCGGTATTTATTCGATTTGCTAAAACATCAAGATAGTTCGGCCAGTCATACCAATCCTCTATAAACTGACATTCGAGCTCTGGGTAAACTTTAGTCGTTGCCCGTTTAAAATCATTGATGCTGCTGCCAGTCGTTGCTCCTGTATAGTGTGGGTACATGGACAGAACCACCGCAGTTTCGATCCCCGCCGCTTTGATTTCAGCAAGCACCTGCTCGGCTCGGGGATGCCAGTAACGCATAATCACATAGGGTTTGAACCTGTCTCCCAACTTTTTCGCTGTTCCCTCTGCCTGCTTTTTAGTCCATTCCAGCAATGGTGATTTTCCACCAATGGTACGATAGTTTTCTACAACCTTTTTGGCTCGAAAATGTGAAATCATCTTGGCAAAGGGCTTCTGCAGCAATGCCCCGGCTGGAAGCTGAATCAGTTCACGGTCAGAAAAAAGATTGTACAAAAAAGGCTCAACCGCCTCCAGAGAATCGGGGCCACCCATATTGAGCAAGATCAGTGCTGTTGGCTTGGAGTCGGGCATGGACTTTATCCTGGATGTGATAAAAGGGCAGAATAGCATTCTACCCTCAAGTTATAATCGTAAAATTATTTTTGACTGAGCCTGTGAACACACTCAACCATATGAATTGCATTTTCTGGTGGCACTGTTGGTAAAATTCCGTGGCCTAGATTAAAAATAAACCCTGGACGCTCATCATTTTCATTGAGGATTCGCTGAACTTCTTTCTCGATATACTCTTTCGGGGCATAAAGGACAGTTGGATCAAGGTTGCCCTGAACCGCAACATCATCACCGAGGATATCTCTTGCTTTCCCCAGATTGACATGCCAGTCAAGTCCGAGTACGTCTGCGCCTGATTCTTTGACCAGTTCCAGCATGGTGCCGCCACCTTTAACAAAGTAGATGATCGGGATACCGTCACGGTTCAGACCATCGATCAGTTGCTTGACATACGGCAGGATGTAACGCTCATAGTCATGTGGTGCCAGCAGACCACCCCAGGTATCAAAGATCTGAATCGTCTGCGCGCCAGCTTCAATCTGCATATTCAGATAACGACGATCCATCTCGGTGATCTTCTGCATCAGCGCATCATAAAGAGGAAAATCGGAGTACATCATCTGTTTGAGACTGGCAAAATCCTTACTCCCCTTTCCTTCAACCATATAGCAGGCCAAAGTAAAAGGAGCCCCGCCAAAACCGATCAAAGGAACACGACCCTCAAATGCTATCCGCAAACGCTTAATAATAGCTGGCACGTAAGAAACAGCCTCTGCCATATTTTCTGGAACCACCAGAGCATCAACTTCAGCTGCGGTACGAATCGGATTCTCAAACACCGGACCAGGGACAAAATCGAGCTTCATCCCCATCGGTTCGATCGGGGTTAGAATATCGGAAAACAGAATCGCCGCATCAGCATCCAGGATATCGATCGGCTGAATTGTCACTTCCGCAGCACGAGCCGGGTCTTTACATAGATCAAGAAATGTACCTCCGCCCTGGGCGCGGACCTCCTTGTACTGCTTCAGATAACGACCGGCCTGGCGCATCAGCCAGACAGGAACACGGTCGACAGGTTGACCCCAGCAGGCTTTGATAAAATCATATTCGGTGGACATTGACTTCAGTCTCCTGTTCAATTTTATTTGTAGGGGCACCCCCCTGTGGGTGCCCTTGACTGCCATTCAAAACAGGGCAGGCACAGGGGCCAGCCCCTACCATATCAATTCTTCGGCACGCTCTCCGCCGCTTCATTTTCCAACCGTTTTCTGGTTTTTATCGGGATATAGTTACAGAACGGCTCTTCGGCCATATAATCACCGTACACAGCATCTGCACGGGCGCGACAGCCGCCACAGACATTTATATACTCACACTCACCACATCTGCCCTTATAGGCACTGAAATCACGCAAATCATTAAAAATTTTGGAGTTAAACCAGAGATCTTTGAAAGATGTCTCCTTGACGTTGCCAGCGGTTCTGAGAAAATAGGAACAGGGTTTCAGATTCCCTTCACAATCGATCATACAGATGCTCTGCGCGGCGATACACCCTTTTCCCCCACCCGTAGAGAAGGTGAGGCTGCGCCGCTTGAACGATACCCCCTCTGCTTTAGCCATCTGCGGAACAACCCGGTAGTAATGGGGAGCACAGGTCGGGCGCATCAGAATTTCGTCTTCCTGCTTCTCCTGCTGGTAGTGCCAGGCCAGGATTTCTTCGTAATCCTCTTTACTGACCAGTTCATCCATAATCTCTTTACCACGACCGGTGGGAACAATCATAAACATGTACCAGGCGGTTGCTCCAAGTTCTTTGGCAACTTTAAAACAGTTACCAATATCGTGCTGGTTGCGCTTGGTAAAGGATGAGTTGATGATAAACTTTATCCCATTCCGACGCATCGTTTCTGCAGCACGAATGGTTCCAGCATAGGCTCCAGAACAGCCACGAAAGTCATCGTGAATCTCCGCCGTTGAACCATCCAGAGAGAGGGAAACCATCTTAATCCCGGTCTCTTTCATCTTCTGGCAAATTTCATCAGTGACGAATGTACCGTTGGTGGCGATACACATGCGCAGCCCTTTGTCGGTTCCGTACTGGGCAATCTCGAAAAGATCGGGACGCATCAGTGGTTCTCCCCCGGAGAGAACAAACACCGGCTTGGAAACCTCACAGATATCATCAATCAGTTTAAATGCTTCCGCTGTGGTAAAATCACCTTCCGATGCTTCCAGGTCGGAAGAGCAGCGGCAGTGAACACAGCTGAGATTACATCTCTGCGTGGCTTCCCAGGCAATCCACTTGGGAATAAATTCTTCTTGGTTGGAACTCATATTATTCTCCTGATGGCTAATCGAAATATCATTTTGACCAGAATACTACAAACATTTCACTTAGCTCAAGGATTCTCGACTAAAATACTGGCTTTTAGAATAACTGTTCTTTTCATTGTTTATCCAAAGCCAACCAGACCAGTTCATCTTGCATATAAACACTGAATGCCTGAGGCGTGGCACTTTTCAGCAGTTCCCATAGATACTCGTGAATACTACCATCTTCAGTAAAAAGCCGTTGACTCTGCAATAAACCAAAAATTCGTGATCGCAATATCTGATCACAACCGGACAGATCAATAAACAGCATCGATTCCTCAATATCCTCCAACCGTCCCAAAGGATCTGAAGACACCAGCAATCCCCCTTCAAGAGCCGTAGGCATTTTAATGCTTTTCAACAGTTTGCCAGACAAATCCCGATTGTAGTTTTCCACCGTCATCTTCTCACCAGGATCCAATGGTAAAGTCGGGACGACAAATAGAGTTCCACGCTCCTTCAGCTCATCCTGATTAGCCAAGAAATGGAGTTGTTGCAGGGTGCTGTCGAGATCTGCTGCGCGCATCAGTGGCGCTAGCAGGTAGGCATACTGATCATATGCAGGTCGCTCCTCGCCAGCTTGAAGAATCGCTTGCCAGGGAATTTCAGTTGGTGGCTGCTCACGGAGTTTCTCTTCCTGCATTCTGACCAGCAACTCCTGCAGTTTTTCCATCTTTTTCTGTAGCAACTGAACTCGCTCTTCCTTCTCTCCTGCCACAGCCGGAAAAACTAAAATCTGCTGTAGACAGATCACAAACAAGAAACAACAGAGAAAACGTATGCCATGCTTAAACATGATGAACTCCTCAAAAAACATCTATCTGTAAAATTTGGAGGATTATACAGAAAAACTTGCCGTTTGGGGATGCAAATATCTTCCAGTGCTAGAACGCCATGAAAATGCTGATTTTGGTGAAACAAGGTCCGCCGAAGGGTGTCGAGTCTGCGGCTGGTACGCCCTTGGCTCTGCTGAATAAGTCGGATGGATTAAACCTCAGAGCGTGAACTCAACCGATAAAGATTTCCAGGATGAACCAGTCGGGCATAGCTGATCAGATTGTTGGCCGACCAGGTTCTCCGATTCACCAGTAGACAGGGAGTATCAGCAGAGATATTGAGTAAATCCTGTTCCAGAGAGCTCGGCAGAATCGCTTCCACAATATGTTCCATCTCTGAGAGGGGGAAGAGTTCACTTAAATATTCGCTGGGAGTCGTCACGGAAAAATCCTGTTTGATATATTCAGGGACAATCAATGCATTAACATAGCGTTCTGCAAGTTGTAGCGGTCGACCATTTTCTTTATGAACAATAAGAGAGTGAAAAACCGGGTCTCCAGCGGCGATTCCCAATTGGTCTGCCAAATCCTTATCAGCCTGTACTTCCTGCAAACGATAACGTTCATTACTGTAAACATTATGCCGCCCGCGGATTTCATCGGCAATATTTCGAATTTCCAGCAGCGGTGATTCTGCCTGAGGCATCACCACAAAAGTCCCAATCCCCTGGTGCCGAACTAATTTCCCCTCAGCAACAAGCTCCTTGACCGCCCGGTTTGCGGTCATTCGACTGACACCAAATTTTTCTGCCAATGCATTTTCTGTCGGAATTTGCGCATCAGATGGATAGGTTCGGTCTTCAATCGCCTGACAGATAAAATCTTTAATCACCTGAAAGCGTGGCTGTATCCCGGCTCTTTTCCTCATTTCTGTCCCTCTTAACAACAAAAATTCTAATCAATTTTAAAATCTCGGCACAACTGCTTGCAAGTTTGTATATAATTGTATATACATTTACTGAAGATGGAAAGGAAAATTGATGAATTCAGTCGTTTGTAACTGCGAAAAAATCTGGATCAATGCTCGTCTGGCAACTATGGATCCACAAGTTAAAATTCCCTACGGTCTATTAATAGACCATGCTATCGGGGTTCAAAGTGGAAAAATTGCCTGTATTTCTCCCATGCAAGAGATTGACATCAATCAATTTCACGGAGAGATCCATAATGTCCAAGGAAATATCCTGACCCCTGGTTTGATAGATAGCCACACCCATCTGATCTACGGCGGCCAGAGATCAGATGAATTTACTCAACGTCTAAACGATATCAGTTACGAAGAAATTTCCCGCACCGGGGGCGGCATCCTTGCCACTGTCACCGCAACCCGTGCTCTCACTGAAGATGAGCTGACCGAACAGGCACGGCCTAGACTGGAAGCTCTCCTCAACGAGGGAGTGACAACCGTTGAAATTAAATCAGGGTATGGATTAACGGTCAACGATGAATTAAAAATGCTCAGAGCTGCGAAAAAGCTGGCAGCAGATTACCCATTCCGCCTGCGCAGCACCTTGCTTGCTGCTCATACCATCCCTCCTGAATTTCACGACTCGCCTGATGCCTACATTGAACTTATCTGTAAAGAGCTGATCCCGCAGGTTGCAGATGAAGATCTGGCCGAAGCAGTTGATGTCTTCTGCGAAAAGATCGCATTTTCCACTTCTCAAAGTGAACAGATTTTTACCGCAGCCCAAAAAGCCGGACTGGGGATAAAAGTCCACGCTGAACAACTTTCCAACAGTCATGGTGCTGAACTTGCCGCCAGTTTCTCAGCCTGGTCGGTCGACCATCTGGAGTATCTGGATGAAGCCGGTATCAAAGCACTGAAAAAGTCGGGAACCGTTGCAACTCTGCTTCCCGGAGCTTTTTATTTCCTCGGTGAAACAAAAAAACCACCGATTGAGCTGCTACGTCAATATCAGGTTCCAATGGCTCTGGCCAGTGATCTCAATCCGGGAAGCTCCCCGTTGGCATCGCTACGCCTGATGATGAATATGGGGTGCATTCTATTCGGTCTGACTCCGGAAGAAGCTCTGCAAGCCACAACCAGACATGGTGCCATCGCTCTCGGTCTGGGAGAACTGACGGGCACCCTCAGGGTCGGAAAATCGGCAGATATGCTCCTCTGGGATATTGACGATCCTGCTCAACTTGCCTACCAGTTCGG
>JAYEME010000204.1:0-7340 GCA_034717915.1 Thermodesulfobacteriota bacterium | reverse complement strand
GAAAATAAAAATACAATCTTTTTTTCATTCGTCCTTGCCCCTCTTTTAACCTTCTCCTGATCTGTTAAGATTGAAGTATCCCACGAAGCCACTGGAGAAGCTCTCTGTGCCCACTGAAAACTTCAAAGATAATTACCAGCTGAATCTTGATGAACTGGTAGAAAAGCTGCGGACAACACCTGCCGGGCTGACGAATGACGTTGCGGCCGAGCGGTTGTCGGCTTTCGGGCCAAATCAGCTCCGCGAAGAACAGAAGCGTTCTTTATTGCAGATGTTGTATGAACAGTACCGCAATCCGATGATCATTCTGTTGCTGATTGCCGCATTGGTTTCAGGGGTGATTGGTGAACTGGCGGATACGGCGGCCATTCTGGTTATTGTGGTTCTGAACAGTCTGATCGGTTTTATTCAGGAATATCGTGCTGAAAAAGCGCTGTTGGCATTGAAACAAATGGCGGCACCTTTTGCTACTGTCCAGCGTAGCGGGGCCTTACAGCGAATTTCTGCCGCTGAACTGGTGCCGGGGGATTTACTGCTGCTGGATGCGGGGACAATTGTTCCCGCTGATCTACGTTTAAATGAAATCCATAGTTTGAAGGTTGACGAGGCGGCACTGACCGGGGAGTCCATTCCGGTTGAAAAAACTGTTGAGACTTACCGTCAGGCAAAACTTTCACTCAGTGATCGCCGCAACATGGTTTACCGCGGTACCCAGGTAACTTACGGGCGCGGCAGTGGTCTGGTGACTGCGACCGGGATGAATACCGAGATGGGCAAGATTGCTCACCTGCTCGATGCCACCGAGAAAACCAAAACTCCTTTGCAGAAACGTCTGGCTCGGGTTGGTCGTAATCTTGCTCTGGCGACGCTGGTGATCTGCGCTATTGTCTTTATTGCCGGTCTGCTGCGCGGTGAAGATGTAATGTTGATGTTCTTGACTGCGGTCAGTCTGGCGGTTGCCGCCGTCCCCGAAGCGTTGCCCGCCGTGGTGACGATCTCGCTGGCGTTGGGAGCTCGCAAACTGGTTGCCCAGAACAGTCTGATCCGCCGTTTGCCGGCGGTGGAAACTCTGGGATCGATCACCTGCATCTGCAGTGACAAAACCGGAACCCTGACACGTAATCGGATGACGGTGGAACAGCTGTTTGACCGCCAGTTTCGCGCCGTCGATGCTGCGGCATTGGCAACGGATGACCCGCTGTTGCTGGCGTTGGCATTGAATAATGATGTTCGTCTCGATAGCGATGATGCTCTCTGTGGTGATCCCACTGAAGTCGCTCTATATGAACAAGTGCAGCAGCTTGGATACGATCCGCAAAGCCTTGCAGAAAAGTATCCGCGGGTTGCTGAAATCCCTTTCAGCTCTGAACGCCAGATGATGAGCACTTTACATCGAACCCCCGCCGGAGAAATTCTGTTGCTGTGCAAGGGGAGCTTTGAAGCGATATCGCTATGCTGCGGATCGTTTGATAATCGGCTGGCAGAAGATTGCATCGCCGCCATGGCGGGTGATGGCTTGCGTAACCTCGCTTTTGCCGGTCGACGATTGCACGAGTTACCCACTGATATCGTCGCCGCGGGATTGGAAAAAAACCTTGATTTTCTTGGTTTGAGCGGTGCTCTTGATCCGCCGCGCGAGGAGACGACCGCAGCTGTGGAGGAGTGTCGACAGGCGGGAATTACGCCGGTCATGATAACCGGCGACCACCCCTTGACTGCGGTGCAGATTGCTGCCCGGATCGGGCTGGTCGATTCCGCAGATGCTCGTGTTGTCAGCGGATCGGAGCTGTCGACTCTCTCACACGATCAATTGGTCGATCTGGCCGGAGAGGTGAGGGTCTACGCCCGGGTCGCCCCGGAGCAGAAGCTGCGCCTTGTGGCTGCTCTACAGGAGCGTGGCGAAGCGGTCGCAATGACCGGCGATGGGGTCAATGATGCTCCGGCACTGAAGCGGGCGGAAATCGGCATTGCCATGGGGATCACTGGTACTGATGTGGCGAAAGAGGCCGCAGAGATGGTGTTACTGGATGACAACTTCTCGACTATCGTCCGCGCGGTACGCGAGGGGCGTGTGATTTACGCCAATATCCGCAAATTTTTCAAATATACTCTTGCCAGTAATGCTGGAGAGATCTGGACAATTTTTCTGGCACCGTTTCTGGGGTTACCGCTGCCGTTGCTGCCAATTCATATTCTCTGGATTAATTTGATAACCGATGGTGCTCCCGGTCTGGCATTAGCGATAGAACCGGCTGAAAAAGGGATTATGAGCCGTCCACCAATTCCTCCCAGCGAAAGTTTGTTTGCCCGGGGGATGTGGCAACAAATTCTCTGGGTTGGGTTGCTGATCGGAGCCAGTTGTCTCTTGACCCAGAAAATTGCCATCTCCCTGGGTTGGCATTGGCAGACGATGGTGTTCACTGTTCTTTGCTACGGCCAGCTGTTTAATTCCCTGGCAATCCGTTCGGAGCGACAATCTTTATTCACCCAAGGAGTCACATCGAATCTGCCATTGTTGTTAACTGTGCTGGTCAGTATTGCAGTTCAACTGGGAATCATATATGTTCCCGCACTGCAGTCGTTGTTTCATACTCGGGCTCTTGGATTTGTGGAGCTGATGTTCTGTTTTGCCATGTCGACAGTGGTTTTTATTGCAGTTGAGGTGGAGAAGTTGCTACTGCGGCGTAATTGGGTATCATATAGATCAACGTTTGATGTTGTGTAGGGGCGCTGCTTGCTGCGCCCTTTATGTCACATCCAAACAAGATAAAATCAGGGCGCGGCAAGCAGCGCCCCTACCGATTAGGATAATTCATGAACAAACAAAAAATGACTCCTGGCCAACGAGTCCACGGTTTTATCGTTGAGCGAATCGATCCGCTACCAAGTATCAATGCGACGATGATTCGTTTGCATCATCAAGTCACCGGCGCACGATTTATGCATCTGGAGCGGGATGATGATAATCATCTGTTTGCGGTTGGATTCCGTACTCCGCCGGATGATTCGACCGGTGTTGCCCATATTCTGGAGCATACTGCGCTGTGTGGATCAAAACATTTTCCGGTGCGCGATCCGTTTTTCTCGATGCTCAAACGGAGTCTCAACAGTTTTATGAATGCGATGACTGCCAGCGATTGGACCCTCTATCCATTTTCCAGCATGAACCGGAAAGATTTTCACAATCTGCTTGATATCTATCTGGATGCCGCTTTTTACCCACGTCTGACCGAGCGCGATTTCAGTCAGGAGGGGCATCGGCTTGAATATGCTGAAGGTGATGACCCCACCTCGCCACTCGAATACAAAGGGGTGGTTTACAATGAGATGAAGGGGGCGATGTCCGATCCGTCATCATTATTGACACAACGGATGGATAAACACCTTTATCCAACCACAACATATCACCATAATTCGGGCGGTGAACCTGAGGATATCCCTGCTTTGAGTTGGCAGCAACTGCGTGATTTTCATGCCCGCTACTACCATCCGAGCAACTCCTGGTTTTTCAGTTCCGGTAACCTTGATCTGGCCGATTTGCTGGCGATTGTGGAGGATCGGGTGCTGAGAAACTTTGAGCGCCTCGATCTTGATACTGAAGTCCCTATCGAGCAGCGCCTGGACACTCCGCTGCGGGTGACAGAAAAATATCCTCTCGATTCTGGTGAATCGCTGGAAAAGCGTTCTCTGGTTGAGGTTGCCTGGCTCGATTGTGACATCAATGACAGTTTTGAGCGGTTGACGATGTCTTTGCTTGCTTCTCTGCTGCTGGGCAATCCTGCCGCGCCCCTTTACAAAGCGCTGCTTGATTCCGGTCTGGGAGCTAATCTGGCACCGGGAACCGGCTACCATGATGATAATCGCACCACTTATTTTGCGGCCGGTTTACAGGGAACTGATCCGGAAGCTGCTCCGGCAATCGAAAAACTGATTATCGCGACTCTTGAACGAGTTGCCAAAGAGGGTTTTTCCCCGGAGCGCATCGAGGCGACGATCCATCGGCTCGAATTTTCCAATCGTGAGATAACGGGTGACAGCTATCCCTATTCATTGCTGCTGCTGATGCGTTTGATCGGCCCCTGGATCCATGGTGGTGACCCCCTTGCCGCACTGAACTTTGAGGAAAATCTACAACAATTGCGCCAAGAATTGGCTAAAGGACCATTTTTTGAAAACCTGATTCGGAACCGTTTACTCAACAATCAACATCGAGTCACGTTGTTATTGCAACCCGATACTGAACTTGGATCGCGTGAGGAAGCAGCGACACGTACTCAGTTGGATCATATTGAGAAACATCTCAGTAAAAGAGAAAAAGACCAATTGGTCGCACAAGCGAAAGAGCTGGCCGCTTCACAGGAAGAGTTGGAAGACCTCTCTTGCCTGCCAACTTTGGAATTAAGTGATATCCCTGCGCATGAAATCGCTGTGTCTGTTGAGCAGCAAGTGGATAAAATGGTCAAAGAATTCTGGTTTGACCAGCCAACCAACGGTATCGGTGTGGTGAAACTTAATTTTGGACTCGACAGTCTAACCGCTGAACAGCGCAAGTATCTGCCAGTTTTTAGTAGTCTGCTGACCCAGGTTGGTGCCGGTGGGCGAGATTACCTGCAGATGGCTGAAATAATGGAGGCTGTGACTGGCGGGATTTCAGCACGAACGTCACTTCTTGATGATCCGCAAGATGTAGATAAGTTTACCGCTAGTTTCGAATTAAAAGGCAAAGTGCTGGTTCGCAATTGTCAGCCACTGTTCGGGTTGCTGCATGACATTCTATTGACTCCTGATTTTACTGATCTGCAGCGTATTCATACCGTCTTAAATCAATTGCAGGTGTCGCTGGAAAACTCAGTTCCGCAATCGGGACATACCTATGCGGCTAGAACCGCTGCGGCTTCTCTTTCTTTGGTTGGCTGGCAGCGGGAACAATGGGCGGGTCTCTCTCAGGTGGTGCTGATCAGGGAACTGGCGGCAAAACCAGCCGCAGAGTTAGGTGAACTGGCCGCAGTTTTGGCAGACATTGCCACGCGACTGTTTAGTCAGCAGCAGTTGCAGACCGCAATCACTGTGGAGGCGGAAAACTTTGCCCCATTCAAAGCTTCTTTGAGTGGCTTGATTGAGCAAATTCCGGTTAAGTCTTCCAGCCAGAAACCGATACAAAATGATTTCAAATCACAGACTTTGCGCCAAGGGGTGATCTGGTCATTGCCGGTCAATTATGTGACCCGGGTTTTTCGTGCAGTGTCCTACACCCATCTCGACAGCGCAGCTTTGACGGTTTTGGCCAAATTGCTGCGGGCAGAATTTCTTCATCGTGAAATTCGTGAAAAGGGTGGAGCTTATGGCGGCCTGGCGGGGTACAATGCTGAGGCTGGTCAGTTCAGTCTGCTCTCTTATCGTGATCCTCATATCATGCGGACTCTGCAGGTTTATGAGCAGGCAATTGACTGGGCTGTTGCCGGGGAGTTTCCTCCCGATTCGGTCAAGGAAGCAGTCCTGGCGGCTTTTGGTGATCTCGACAAGCCTCTCTCTCCGGCAGGGGTGGGAGCTGAAGAATTTGCCAATATTCGTCAAGGGATGACTTTGGAGATGCGTAATCAGATGCGTCAGCAGCTTTTGGCCGTTGATGCAGAGGCACTTCAAAAAGTCGCTGAAAAGTATCTCAAAAACGGAGTCAGTGCCGTTGCTGTCCTGGCCGGTGAAGCTGCATTGCAGCAGGCGAATAGTGAGCTTGGTGATGAACCGCTGGAATTGCGGAAGATATAATTTGTTATGGATCCAATTCCCCGCCCTTTATTTGTAGGGGCGGCTCCCTGTGGCCGCCCTGGGCAGGCACAGGGGCCTGCCCCTACCGAAAGACGAAAAATGCCAAATCAACATTTTTTCGCTACCGCCCCTCTGGGTATCGAACCGTTACTGGCGACTGAACTTGAAGATTCAGGTGCCACCGAGGTCAAGCAGGAACGTGCCGGTGTCCGTTTTTCTGGTGATCTGCGGATTGCGTATCGGGCGTGTCTTTGGTCACGGCTGGCAAATCGTATTCTCTTGCCGCTGGCAAGTTTTGAAGCACTTGATGCCGATCAGCTTTACGCCGGGATTTTGGCAATTGACTGGTCGGAACAGCTGGCGGTAGAGAATACTTTTGCCGTCGATTGTACTTTGGTAAATTCAAAAATAAACCATTCCCAGTATGGTGCTTTGCGGGTCAAGGATGCTGTCGTTGATCAGTTTCGAACTCGCAATGGCGAGCGTCCTTCAATCGCAGTTGAACAGCCTGATCTGCGGCTTAATCTCCATATTTATCGGGATCGGGCCACGATAAGTATTGACCTTTCTGGTGACAGCTTGCACCGGCGGGGTTACCGAATTGATGGTGTCCATGCGCCGTTGAAAGAGAATCTGGCAGCGGCAATTCTGATCCGTGCCGGTTGGCCTGAAATCTGTGCTGCTGGCGGGGCTCTGGTCGACCCCCTCTGTGGCTCCGGCACTCTGCCACTTGAAGCGGGATTGATAGCGACCGATACCGCTCCGGGGTTGTTGCGCCGTTACTTTGGCTTTTTGGGTTGGAAACAGCATGACAGCGACATTTGGGAAGAGCTGTTGCAAGACGCATGGAAGCGGCAAGAAGTTGGTTTGGCGCAGAAACATGGCACCATTGTCGGCTATGATGGCCACAATCGGGCGGTTAAAGTGGCTTGGGAACATGCCCGGAATGCCGGGCTTGATAAGGTGATCCATTTTGAACGCCGTACCCTGCGGGAGTTTGTTGCTCCAGCGAGTCGGAACGCCGGGTTACTGGTGGCAAATCCTCCCTATGGTGAACGGTTGGGTAACGTCAGCGAACTACCACCATTCTATAATCTGCTTGGTGAAAAGATGGCACAACAATGTTCCGGGTGGAAAGCGGCGGTCATTACTTCTGAACCACAATTGGGACGCAGTATCGGGTTGCGGGCGGGTAAAATTAATGTCCTATATAACGGGGCGTTGAAATGTCAGCTGCTCCAGTTTGAACTCAATGATACCAATCGCTGGCAGTCTCTTGAAGAAGGGGCAGGGAAAGCGGTGAAGAAAAAACTCTCTCCTGGTGCTGAGATGTTCGCCAACCGGCTACGCAAAAATCTCAAAAAACTGAAAAAATGGGCGGCTCGTGAAAACATAGATTGTTATCGACTTTACGATGCCGATCTCCCTGAATATGCGGTTGCAGTGGATATCTATGGTGACGAAGTCCATCTGCAGGAGTATCGTGCCCCTAAGGAAATTGATGAACATAAAGCAGCTGAGCGGTTACGTGAAGTGCAGGATGCTCTGCCGCTGGTGCTGGATCTGACCCCGGA
>JAYEME010000203.1:0-7357 GCA_034717915.1 Thermodesulfobacteriota bacterium | reverse complement strand
TTATGATCCTTGGCACGACCTGTAGTCGCCACTGTCGCTTCTGCAATGTTGCCAGCGGCCAACTTGAATCGCCTGATCCTGAAGAGCCATTCAAGGTGGCAAAAGCTATTTACGAGCTGGAGCTCAACCATGCAGTCATAACCACGGTAACCCGGGATGATCTCGCCGATGGCGGAGCAAGTCAGTTTGTTGATTTAATCAGGGAAATCCGTAAATTGACCAGCGAATGCCGGATTGAACTCTTGATTTCTGATTTGCAGGGTAACTGGACGGCTCTTGCCAATATCCTTGCAGAAAAGCCGGATATCCTTGGTCATAATGTAGAGACTGTTCCACGCCTCTATGCTCAGGTGCGTCCGGAGGCGGAATATCAGCGCAGCCTGTCACTGTTGGCAGAGGTTTATCGGCAAAACTCAGAAATTATTACCAAGTCTGGACTGATGCTGGGGATGGGGGAAACAGAAGAAGAGGTTCTTCAAGTCATGACAGATCTGCGCGAGCATAATTGTCAATTGTTGACGTTGGGGCAGTATCTGGCTCCGACGCGAGACCATTTTCCTGTACAGCGTTATGTGCCACCGCAAGAATTTTCTGACTATGCTGAAAAAGGACTTGCCCTTGGTTTTGCCCATGTCGAAGCGGGACCATTGGTGCGATCTTCTTATCACGCCGAAGAGCAATATGATTCCAGTCAAAGGGGTTCTCATGGATAATTTTACCCTGGTTCGTCCAGAACATCTCAATCATCATGGCTATCTGTTTGGTGGTGTGATGCTGAAATGGGTCGATGAAAATGCCTGGATGGCAGCTTCACGGGAATATTCCGGTTGTAACCTGGTCACTGTCGGGATGGATGCTTGTCGTTTTAAATATCGGGTTGAAAACGGTTCTATCCTCCGCTTTCATACCGAAAAAATTCAACAGGGGCGAACTTCAGCAACCTATAGTGTTGTGGTCTTTGCCGATGCTCCGGGTGCTTCTGAAGAAAAAGAGGTGTTCAGTATCTCAGTGACTTTTGTGCGGCTGAATAAGGCTGGTCGTCCTTGCGGACTGAGTCTTGTTGAAGAATAAAAAAGCCCGCTATCGATGTAGAGCCAATAGCGGGCTTTAACTGGAGCTGATTGATCTCATGCTTTAACGTCGATATTCAACCCTTTTTGGGTCTGTTCAGCTATTTGTAACCGCTGCTGCTCGCCGGTTTGCATCTGTTCGGTTTTTTCCAGGGTTTTGGTTAGAACATCAAACCCTGATTGGGTTTTATTGGTTGACATCGCTTGAGCTGCAAAATTCATAGAGCCGGAGACATCTACAGTCATATTCTGCTCCTTTCGTTTGTTGTTATTGCCCTCAGAATAACAGTTACTCCTATGCTGAGTCAATAGTTTATTTATCTATTCTCATTAAGTAGAATTATTTCTATCTATCTCCTTTATTTTGCTGTCATTATTGCGGCAAACAGACGACTGCTTTATACTCTTATATGTTTTTCTGCTGATCCCCAATACAACAATGAATGGTGAGTCATAAGATGAGTATTATTGATAATGTCAGTTCCGAATGGATAGAAACCCAGCATCAGATTTTTAAAGAGGATCCTCTTCAGCTTTCAGAAGAGTGGCGATCCTTTTTTCAGGGGTATGAACTGGGTCTGGAAACAGAGGCTACTCTTGGCCCTGATCCCAAACCTGCGGCTGTTCAAGCTATGATCCGTCGCTACCGTGATATAGGTCATTTTTACGCCTGTGTTGATCCCCTGACACCCTGTGAACTGGATCATCCCCAACTCCGAATTTCTGAATTTGGTTTGGAAGAAAAGGATTTGCAGCGCACTTTTGCTCCCAATAACTTTATTCTTCAAGAGGCGACCCTCAAAGAGATAGTCGATGTTTTAAAACAGACCTACTGTCGTTCTCTTGGTTTGGAATTCATGCATCTTCCGCTCCCCGAAGAGCGAAAGTGGTTACAACAAAAAGCGGAAGAATGTCGTAACCACGCTAGTTTAAGTCGTGAAAAAAAGCTCGCGACTATGAAAATGCTGCTTCAGGCCACCAAATTTGAATCTTTTCTGCACCGTAAATTTGTCGGTCAAAAACGTTTTTCCCTCGAAGGTGCAGAATCGGTGATCCCCCTTCTTGATCATCTGATTGAAAAAGCAGCAGAGCTGTCGATGCAGCATGTTGTTATTGGTATGTCTCATCGGGGGCGGCTCAATGTTCTGGTCAATATTTTTAAGAAACCATTGGAAAATTTGTTTGCTGAGTTTGCCGATAATGCAGGATGTAAAATTGTCGGTGAGGGAGATGTCAAATATCACAAAGGGTATTCTACTGATCGCTGTTTTACCGACGGATGTGTGCATGTCTCTCTTGCTTCTAATCCAAGCCATCTGGAAGCTGTTAATCCGGTTGTTGAAGGCAAGTGCCGTGCTCGACAGGATCGTTTGGAGGGGGATGGTGGACAGTTGGTTATGCCCCTGCTGATTCATGGGGATGCCGCATTTGCTGGTCAAGGGGTGGTCGCTGAAACCCTCAATTTATCCCAACTTGCGGGTTATAAAACCGGTGGTACCTTGCACCTGGTTGTCAATAACCAGATCGGTTTTACCACCACGCCCGTTGATGCCCGCTCCACTTGCTATTCCACCGATATTGCCAAGATGTTGATGGCACCGATCTTCCATGTTCACGGGGATGATCCTGAAGCACTGATCCAGGCTGCAACAATGGCAATTGAATTCCGTCAGAAATTCCGCAAGGATGTCGTGATCGAAGTGATTTGTTATCGCAGATATGGGCACAATGAGGGGGATGAACCATTCTTCACCCAGCCGTTGATGTACGAAAAAATTCGTAACCACCCGCTGACAGCTGACATTTATAAAACTCAACTGCTGTTGGAGGGTCTCCCCGAAAAAGAGATTCAATCCATTGCGGATGACATAGATAAGGATCTGGAGGAGGCATTGAAACATGAGGTCTGTCCGCTTCACGAGGAGTTCATGCAACAATGGGCACATGTTTCACGGGAATTCAGTTTTGATCCCGTAGAAACGGGTGTTGATAAAAAAACATTACAACAACTGATTGACTCTCTGACCACTGTCCCGGACAGTTTTTCGCCCCATCGAAAAATAACATCGCTGCTTAAAAAGCGTCATAAAGCCGTTGCAGAAGAGACAAATATTGATTGGGGAACCGGTGAAGCTCTAGCCATGGCGAGTCTGGTGAATGAGGGAACTTCAATCCGTTTGTCCGGGCAGGATTCTCGCCGAGGCACTTTTAATCATCGCCATGCGACCCTCTATGACATCGCTACCGGCAAAGAATATACCCCTCTGACTGATATTGCCGAGCAGGCTGGATGTCGGTTTGACGTCTTCAACAGTATGCTCTCTGAAATGGCAGTCCTTGGTTTCGATTATGGTTATGCGGTGGAGACTCCAAATGATTTGACCATCTGGGAAGCTCAGTTCGGCGATTTTGCTAACGGTGCCCAGGTCATCATCGACCAGTTTATCGCCAGCAGTCAGGCTAAATGGGATCGCCCGTCCGGAATCACCATGTTCCTCCCTCATGGTTACGAAGGTCAGGGACCTGAACATTCGAGTGCCCGGATGGAACGCTATCTGCAACTTTGTGCTGACAATAATATGCAGATTGTCAATGCCAGCACCCCGGCACAGTTATTTCACTTGTTGCGGCGTCAGGTGCGCACCCGACATCGTTGTCCGCTGATTCTTTTTACCCCCAAAGCATTGTTGCGTCATCCTGTTTGTGTCTCGACAGTGGAGGATCTGACCAGTGGTCATTTTCAGGAAGTCATTGCTGATGATTTGAATGCTAAGCAATGTCGCCGCGTGCTGCTCTGCTCGGGTAAAATTTATTATGATCTTCTTCAGCAGCGTTTGGATGGTCAACATAACGATGTCGCCATAGTCCGTATTGAACAAATCTATCCGTTGCATGGAGATCTCCTGAAAAAGATTCTGAAGCCCTACAAAAAGACGGTTGAGTATTGTTGGGTACAGGAAGAAATTGCTAATGCGGGAGCTTGGGATTATTTACGCTCACAGTTGCGTGAATTAATTGGTCACGAGCCGAAATATATCGGGCGAAAGCGTTCTGCCAGCACTGCTGTCGGTTCCAATAGAATTCATAGGGTTGAGCAGCAGCAAATTTTAGATAGTGCCTTTGCACCCTCAAAATAAGGATTGATATGGATATCATAGTTCCCCAGGTTGGTGAGTCGATTGTCGAAGCAGAGATCGGTGAATGGTTCAAAAAAAATGGTGAGTATGTTGCAAAAGACGATTTACTCATGGAACTGGAAACTGAAAAAGTTAATGTTGAACTCAATGCCGAGGCTTCTGGTCAGTTGACAATTCTGGCTGAGCAGGGAGAAACGGTTAAAATTGGTGCTGTCATTGGCAAGATTGATGAAACAGCCACAGCCTCTCCCTCTGTTGCCGTAAGTGACAGTGTAGAATCTGCAGCTGATCCAGTTACAACAGAGCCGGCAGTTATGAATCCAGCCGTGCCAAAGTTGGCTGCGGAACGGGAGATTGATTCAGCGACGTTAAAAGGAAGTGGACGTGACGGTCGGATTCTGGTTGATGATATTCCACCAGCTAAAGCCGCAGCGGCAGAACCGGCACCAGTTGCCCCAGCAGCGACACCTGCACCAGTCGTTCAACCAATCGCACCAGTGGAAACGGCTGAACGGATCACCCGGGTACCAATGTCGCAGCTGCGTAAAAAAGTTGCCGAACATCTGTTGCGTGCAAAACAAAATACCGCCATGTTGACGACCTTTAACGAAATAGACATGAGTCGGGTGATGGCTGTGCGCAAAACTTACAAGGAATCCTTCCAGGAAAAATATGGTGTTCCCTTGGGCTTCATGTCTTTCTTTGTGAAGGCTTGTGCCGAGGCTTTGAAAGTATACCCGGAAGTCAATGGCAGTATTGATGGCAACGATATTGTTTATCACAATTATTACGACATTGGTGTGGCGGTCGGGAGCAAGCGAGGGCTGGTGGTTCCAGTGATCCGAAATGCTGATATCTTGCATTTTGATGAAGTTGAGAAAACCATCCGTGATTTTGCGGAACGTGCCGGCAGCGGAAAGTTAACTCTGGATGAGTTGCAGAACGGGACATTCACGATCAGTAACGGTGGAATTTATGGTTCTGTTTTGTCCACTCCGATTCTCAATCCGCCACAAAGTGCAATCCTTGGTATGCACGCGATTCAGGATCGGGCCGTTGTTGTTGATGGCGAGATAGTTGTTCGCCCGATGATGAATATTGCTCTCAGCTATGATCACCGCATCATCGATGGGCAGCAGGCCGTCAGTTTCCTCAAACAGGTTAAAAGCTATATTGACAATCCGGAAACACTATTATTGAAGGTGTGACTAACTGTCAGCAAAACCGGGACTGTCCCCGCATGGGGGCTGTCCCAGGCTTTTGCGGTGCGAACCACCGCAATTTCATGGCTCGTAAACTCTTGGGACTGCCCACGTTTTGCTGAATACTTAGACGTTCACAGATAAAAGGAGAACTAAATGTCTGAACAAATATATGACCTGATCGTTGTCGGTTCCGGCCCTGGCGGTTATGTTGCGGCTATTCGTGCTGCTCAACTTGGTTTTTCTGTTGTTGTTGTCGAAAAACGGGCAACCTTGGGCGGTGTCTGCCTGAATGAAGGTTGTATCCCCAGCAAAGCACTTCTTGAATCCAGCGAACATTTTGCCCGGATTGACCATGAATTGGCAGAACATGGGATAGAGGTCAAGAGTGCCAAACTTGATTTGAAAAAAATGATGTCCCGCAAAGAGGGTATCGTCGATAAGCTGACCGGTGGCGTTGCAGGGTTACTCAAGAAAAATAAGATTGTTTCAATCACTGGCCAGGCGGAATTGTTAGCTGGGAGTGAATCAATCCAGAAGATTAAAGTGACTGGTAAAGATGATTCACAGGAACTTTCTGCCAAGACGATTCTGTTGGCAACCGGGAGTGAAGCGATTGAACTTCCCCATCTCAAGTTTAATGGTGAAACAGTTATCAGTGCACGGGAAGCTCTCAGTTTGACTGAAGTCCCGAAACGTTTGCTGGTCGTTGGTGGTGGAGTGATTGGTTTGGAACTGGGATCGGTCTGGAGTCGACTTGGAGCAGAAGTGACAATTGTGGAAATGCTCCCCCAGATTATCCCGCAAACTGATCCTCAAGTCGCACAGACATTGCAGCGCAGCTTGAAAAAACAGGGGTTGAATATTCTGCTGAAAACCCGACTTGATAAAATTGAAACAGCCAAGGAGGGCATCGTCGCAAGCCTGTCGACAGACAAAGGAGAGCAGCAAGTTAGCTGCGACAAAGTTCTGGTTGCAACTGGCCGCCGCGCCCAAACTGCCGGGCTCGGATTGGACGCTGTCGGTTTACAAACCAATAAACAGGGGCAACTGGAGGTCGATGAGAATTATCA
Organism: Thermodesulfobacteriota bacterium; assembly: GCA_034717915.1. Lineage (GTDB taxonomy): Bacteria > Desulfobacterota > Desulfuromonadia > Desulfuromonadales > Geopsychrobacteraceae > Desulfuromusa. The sequence goes on along the minus strand of JAYEME010000203.1, from coordinate 875 downwards.
GACGACTGTTCCTGGAATCTATGCTATCGGTGATCTGATCCCCGGTCCGATGTTGGCACATAAAGCCAGTGAAGAGGGTGTTGTTTTTGCTGAACGGCTGGCCGGACAGAAATCTACGGTTAATTACCAAATCATTCCTGGAGTGACCTACACCTGGCCCGAAGTCGCGACCGTCGGAAAGAATGAGGATGAGTTGAAAGCGGAGAAAACCCCCTACAAAGCCGGTAAGTTTTTCTTTGCCGCCAGCGGCCGGGCACTCTGTACTGGCATGAGTGAAGGATTTGTCAAGGTCTTGGCCGATCCAGACAGTGGCCGGATTCACGGCATTCACATTGTCGGGCCACAGGCTTCAGAGCTGATTGCCGAAGCGACGACAGTGATCTCTTTTTCTGGCAGTGTTCACGATTTAGCGGTGACTTGTCATGCTCATCCAACCTTGGCGGAAGCACTTAAAGAGGCGGCTTTGGCGGTGAATAAAGAGGCCATTCACGCCTGATTCCCTTGATAAATAGAGGGGAACCTCCAGGGGGGCATTGTTGCTTTTATTCTATAAATCAGCCAGACCCTGAGCGTGCCGGATCATCCGCTTCATCGCCACTTCTTCCTGGTTTTTCAGCTTATCAAACAGGCTGGATGTCTGTTTGCCCGGACAGTTTACATGTTACCAACGGTTCACGTTCGATTCTCTGTCTGATTCTCTTGACAAATACAGGGTGACATCCGACAATCGGTTTATCTGTACAGGGGTGCCAATCGGCTGCCCTGAATTTCTGAAAAAAACATCTTTTTCGATTTTTCGTCGAGATTATCTGTTACGAGGTTTAGTTTTGAAATCACTGAAAAAACTGTTTCTGTTGTTGATTTTTGTTGGTCTG
>JAYEME010000202.1:0-7409 GCA_034717915.1 Thermodesulfobacteriota bacterium | reverse complement strand
TTGAGAAAAATATAACTTTAATAGTTTCCATTTGCTGATCATAAGGACTTTTCATGTTTGTAACCGGAATTTATCGAAAGCGTCGACAAAAACTCATTCAACAGGTCAAAAGCGGATTAATCCTTCTGTTGGGGAATACTGATTCCCCATGTAACTCAGTCGATAATTGCTACCGTTTTCGCCAGGACAGCAGTTTTCTCTATTTCTGTGGTCTGGATCAACCCGGATTTGCCGTTGTTCTGGATATTGATTCCGGCCGTGAGGTGCTGTTCGGAGCGCAGCAGGGACTGGATGATGTGATCTGGAGTGGTTCGCAACCGTCACTACAGGGTCAAGCTGAGTTGGTTGGTATTTCAGATGCGTTCTCAGTTGATCGTTTGGCGGCTATGCTTGCCTCCGCAATCACCGAGGGAAGACCCATCCATTATCTTCCGACCTGTCGTGCAGACAACAAAATCACGCTGAGTCAGTTGCTGGGTAAAAACGTTTCTCTGATTGATAAGGGGACTTCACCAACGTTGATCAGAGCGGTTGTTGCCCTCCGTTCGGTTAAGGGTGAAGAGGAGATTGCCGAACTGGATGCTGCCGCTGATCTGGGTTACCAACTCCATACCACAGCAATGGATTTGGCCAGGGAGGGTGTTTACGAATGGGAAATTGCCGGTGAATTGGAGGCGGTTGCTGCCCGTGCCGGAAGGATGCTCTCCTTTCCGCCGATTGTGACCACTCATGGCGAAATTTTGCACAACCATCAAAGGGGGCAGCGGCTGAAAAGTGGCGACCTGCTTCTTGTTGATGCCGGAGTAGAGAGCGCGTTTCATTACGCCTCTGATCATACCCGGACAACACCAGTTGGGGGACGGTTCAGTTCTCAGCAGCGGGAAATATATCAACTTGTTCTGAATATGCAGGGGCAGGCAAAGCAGCTGGTCTGCCCCGGGGTCGCATACCGGGATGTCCATCTTGAAGTGTGTCGGGTATTGGTTGCCGGGATGCAGAGTCTCGGGCTGATGCAGGGGGATGTCGACCAGGCTGTTGAAGCGGGTGCTCACGCCCTGTTTATGCCGCATGGATTGGGGCATCAGCTGGGACTGGATGTCCATGATATGGAAGATCTGGGGGAAGATTATGTCGGATATGATGAGAAGCACCAACGCTCAGGCCAGTTTGGTCTGGCGGGCTTGCGACTGGGACGTGAACTTCAGGAAGGTTTTGTTCTGACAGTCGAACCGGGAGTCTATTTTATCCCGAAATTGATTGCACAATGGAAAGCAGAAGGTCGACATGCTGATTTTATCAACTATACTGGACTGACAGAGTATCTCGATTTTGGCGGGATTCGTCTGGAAGATGATCTCCTGGTCACCAGGGAGGGGAATCGTTTACTTGGCCGGCCAATCCCGTTACAGATTGACGAAATTGAAAAGACAACCAGGGAAAGTTGATCAATCCAATCTGGATTTCCTTGACAACTTTTTGATCACAGGATAGATTTTTTTTTGAGCCAAAACTTTAATGAGTTATTGTGACTTCATCGGGTTTTGTCTTTATCCCATTACACAAGGAGGCTCCAACAATGCAAAAAATTCTGACAAGATTTTTACCACTTCTGCTTCTGTTGCTGTTTGTTGGCCAGGTGCAGGCCAAAACTCTGGTCTATTGTTCCGAAGGTAGCCCGGAAGGGTTCAACCCGGCACTCTATACGGCGGGAACGACTTTTGATGCAAGTTCGAAAAATGTTTTTGAAGGTCTGACCCATTTCAAGCAGGGAACAACTGAGCTTGAGCCGGGAATGGCTGAAGGCTGGACAGTTTCAGATGATGGCTTGACTTACATCTTCAAGCTACGTAAAGGGGTTAAGTTTCATTCCGCAAAACACTTCAAGCCAAGCCGTAATATGAATGCTGATGATGTTATTTATACCTTTGAGCGGCAGTGGAAAAAAGATCATCCCTTCTATGGTATATCGGGCGGTAATTACGAATATTTCAACGGCATGTCGATGCCTGATCTGCTGAGTAAAATCGAAAAAATTGATGACTACACGGTTAAATTTACCCTCGCTCGCCCAGAGGCTCCGATGTTGGCAAACCTGGGGATGGATTTTGCCGTCATTCAGTCGGCCGAATACGCTGATGTGATGATGAAAGCCGGGACTCCCGAAAAAGTTGACCAATGGCCAATTGGTACCGGTCCATTTGCTTTCCGTGGTTATAAAAAAGATGCGCAGATTCGCTACATTGCCTTTGCCGATTACTGGAAGGGCAAAGCAGCGATTGATAAACTGGTCTTTTCCATCACTCCTGATGCTTCGGTTCGTTATGCAAAGCTGAAAGCTGGTGAGTGTCACATCATGCCTTACCCCAATCCGGCTGATGTTGCTGCAATGCAAGCCGATTCAGAAATCAATCTGATGCAGCAAGAAGGTCTGAACGTTGGTTATCTGGCCTACAACACCCAGGTTGCTCCGTTTGATAACGTTAAAGTACGGAAAGCCCTGAACAAAGCGATGAACAAACAAGCTATTATCGACACCGTCTTTCAGGGTGCCGGTAAAATTGCCAAGAACCCGATTCCTCCGACCATCTGGTCTTACAACGAAGCAACTGTGGATGATACCTATGATCCAGTTGCTGCGAAAAAAATGTTGGCCGAAGCTGGTTATCCTAATGGTTTTGAGATGAAGGTCTGGGCAATGCCAGTCCAACGTCCCTATAACCCGAATGCACGCCGGATGGCAGAAGTTATTCAGGCTGACTTTGCCAAAGTTGGAGTTAAGGTTGAAATTATTTCTTACGAATGGGGTGAGTACCTCAAGCGCTCCAAGGACGTTAATCGTGATGGCGCGGTTCTGTTAGGTTGGACCGGTGATAATGGTGATCCGGATAACTTCCTCGCCGTATTGCTTGGTTGTGATGGTGTTGGCGGATCAAATCGTGCAAACTTCTGCTACAAGCCATTTGAGGATTTGATTCAGAAAGCCAAAATTGTTTCTGATCCGGCACAACGCACCAAGATCTATGAGCAGGCTCAGGTCGTATTCAAAGAGCAAGCTCCCTGGGCAACAATTGCTCACTCTGTGGTTTTCAAGCCGCTGAGTAAGAACGTTGTCAATTTCAAAATTGATCCTTTTGGTGGACACATCTTCTATGGGGTTGATCTGAAATAATTTTATCACCCATTGAATCTGACCGGGGAGAAGCCAGCTTCTCCCCGTTTTTTTCTTGGTAAAACTTTGGTAGCTATTTAATTTATGTTCAGTTTTCTACTAAAACGAATTGGCGTGGTTATTCCGACCTTTCTTGGAGTGACACTGCTGACTTTTTCTCTGATTCGAATGATTCCCGGTGATCCGGTTGAACTAATGGCCGGTGAGCGTGGGGTTGATCCTGTTCGACATGCCGAATTGCTGGCTCAGATGGGCCTCGATAAACCATTGTTGGTTCAATACTGGAATTATTTGACCGGTATTTTTCAAGGAGACCTGGGGACTTCAATTGTGACGAGGGAACCGGTGATCCGGGAGTTTTTTACCCTCTTTCCGGCTACCCTGGAACTGAGTTTCTGTGCCATCATCATTGCCATCTCCATCGGCCTTCCAGCCGGGATTATTGCTGCTGTACGGCGCGGCAAGGTAACAGACTATACCGTCATGGGCCTTTCCCTGACTGGTTATTCAATGCCGATTTTCTGGTGGGGGTTGTTACTGATTCTACTTTTCTCCGTCGGACTGGGATGGACCCCGGTATCAGGACGGATATCGGCGCTGTTCTGGGTTGATGAAGTGACCGGGTTCATGTTGATTGACTCATTTCTTTCCGATGAGGTCGGAGCGTTTACCTCGGCGTTAAGCCACCTGATTCTTCCATCAATCGTTCTGGCAACAATTCCTCTGGCCGTTATCGCCCGGATGACCCGTTCTGCAATGCTCGAAGTGCTGCGTGAAGATTATATTCAAGTTGCTCGTGCCAAGGGGCTGGCAATGTGGCTGGTTGTCTCTGTCCACGCCCTGCGTAATGCCCTGATTCCGGTGATTACTGTTATCGGTCTGCAGGTGGGGGTGTTGATGGCGGGGGCGATTCTGACCGAGACAATTTTTTCCTGGCCGGGTGTTGGCAAGTGGATGCTCGACTCAATCTATCGTCGCGATTATCCATCGGTGCAGGGGGGGATTCTGTTGATTTCCTGTATGGTTATTTTTGTTAATTTGACTGTTGATATTCTATACGGCGTGGTCAATCCACGAATCCGTCATAACCGCTAAGGGGCTGAAAATGGCTGAGCAACTTGAAATAGCGGTCACTGATGAGATCTCCCCACCGGGGCCGTTTCGGGAATTCTGGGGTTATTTCTGTGAAAATCGAGGGGCGTTAATCGGGTTTGGTTTTATCCTTGCCGTGTTGCTGGCGGCCTTGTTTGCAAACCTGCTGACCCCATATTCGCCATACGAACAATATCGTGACTATATCTTGAATCCACCAGCTTGGCAGGCTGGTGGTATTTGGCGCTTTCCTCTCGGAACCGATGAAGTTGGTCGTGATATTTTGACCCGGCTGATTTTTGGCGGCAGAATGTCATTATTTGTCGGGATGATTGTTGTTTCTCTATCGCTGCTGGTCGGAACCTTGATTGGTTTGATTTCTGGTTATGTGGGAGGGATGACGGACACTTTGATCATGCGTGGTGTGGATATTATCATGGCGTTGCCGAGTCTGTTGTTGGCTTTGGCGATCGTAACCATCCTTGGCCCCGGGCTGATTAACGCGGCAATTGCAATTGCAATCACCTATCTTCCCCATTATGTTCGAATTACCCGAGCATCGGTGATCGCTGAAAAATCCAAAGATTATGTCATTGCTTCGCAGGTCAGTGGGGCCGGGGTGTTGCGGCTGATTTTTATTACGATTCTGCCAAACTGCATGGCACCATTGATTGTTCAGGCATCCCTGGGTTTTTCCAATGCAATTCTCGACGCAGCAGCACTTGGATTTATCGGACTTGGTGCGCAACCACCGAGCCCCGAGTGGGGATCGATGTTAGCCAACGCCCTGGAATTTATTCAACGAGCCTGGTGGGTGGTTACTTTCCCCGGGCTGATGATCCTGTTGACCGTGCTGGCGCTTAACCTGATGGGTGATGGGTTGCGGGATGCGCTTGATCCGAAGATGAAATTATAAATCAGTACTGATTTATAATTTCATTCCTTCTCCATGAGGGAGATAGGTGGCTGAAAGCCGGATGGGAGGGGAAATCCAGAAAAACCGGGACTGTCCCAGGCTTTTGCGACGCGAACCACCACAGTTTCATAGCCCGTAAACATCTGGGACAGCCCCCGATGACCCTGGGGACAGTCCCGAGTTTACTAATCGCAGTGGTTTACCAGAATTACGCCCTGCGACATTACGATATAGTTTTTTAGTAACTGAGAGAAATAATATTAATGGCATTGTTACAAATCAAAAATTTAACCGTTGAATTCGGTAGTGAGAAAAATCCTTTTCGAGCGGTCGATAACGTCTGTCTGGAAATTGAGAAGGGAGAAGTTCTCGGTATCGTCGGTGAGTCCGGTTCCGGAAAGTCAGTGACAGCCAAGGCGGTGATGGGTTTGATTGACTGGCCGGGTCGGGTCACGGCTGAAAAACTTGAATTTGACGGCGAAAATTTGCAGGCAATGCACGACAAGCAGCGCCGCAAAATTACTGGACGTGAAATCGCGATGATTTTTCAGGAGCCGATGACCAGTTTGAATCCCTGCTTTACCGTCGGTTTTCAGATTGCCGAAGCACTTAAAATCCACGAAGGCGGTAGCCGGGATGCACGCCGAACTCGAACCCTCGAACTGCTGGAACAGGTCGGCATTCCTGATCCACAAGCAAGACTCAGAGCCTTTCCACATCAACTTTCGGGCGGAATGAGTCAACGGGTGATGATCGCGATGGCGATCGCCTGTAACCCCAGGTTGTTAATTGCTGATGAACCAACAACGGCTCTTGACGTAACTATTCAGGCGCAGATTATGGATCTGCTCCTCAATTTGCAGCACCAGAGACAGATGGCTTTGATCTTGATTACTCATGATCTGGCACTGGTTGCTGAAGCAGCTCATCGGATTGTCGTGATGTACGCTGGGCAGGTGGTTGAAATGGGCCCGGTTCCAGAGATCTTTGAGTCCCCTCGCCATCCCTACACGGCGGCTCTTCTTGAAGCTCTGCCGGAACGTTCAGAGGGAGCTGACAGGCTAACAACAATTCCCGGTGTGGTTCCTGGTCAGTTTGATCGTCCGACTGGTTGTCTTTTGAATCCGCGTTGTCGTTTTGCAACTGATCGCTGTCGACAACAAATGCCACAACTTGAAACCGCTCTGGATGGTCGACAGGTTCGCTGTTTTACTCCCTTGGATGCAGAAGGAAAACCACAGCAATGAGTAAAGATCTTATCCTGGAAGCCCGGAACCTGACCCGTTTTTACCAAGTTTCACAGGGTCCATTCAAGCCAGCAGCTATTGTAAAAGCTCTTGATGGGGTGAGTTTCCAGGTTGAAGCTGGAAAAACTCTGGCGGTTGTTGGTGAATCTGGTTGCGGTAAATCGACATTGGCTCGTCAGGTGACAATGATAGAGCGTCCCACCAGTGGAGAATTAGAGTTTGATGGATTCGATTTGGCTAAAGGCTCGGATCATGAATTGAAAGCTGCGCAACAACGGGTGCAGATGATTTTTCAGAATCCCTATGGATCGCTGAATCCGCGCAAAAAAATCGGTACAATCATAGGTGAACCACTGGTTATTAACAGTGGTTTAAGTAAAGCTGAACAAGAAGAACGGGTGCGCAGCGTAATGGGAAAAGTTGGTTTGCGGCCTGAACATTATGATCGATACCCGCACATGTTCTCCGGTGGCCAGCGCCAGCGGATTGCTATTGCCCGGGCGTTAATGCTCGAACCTAAACTGGTGGTGGCTGATGAACCCGTCTCGGCGTTGGATGTTTCGGTGCAGGCGCAAGTATTGAATCTGCTGATGGATCTGCAGGAAGAGATGAACCTGGCGTTTCTGTTTATCGCTCACGATCTCTCAGTCGTGCGCTATATTGCCGATGAGGTTATGGTGATGTATCTGGGTAAAGTTGCCGAATACGGTAAGGCCGAACAGATTTTTGAGCGACCACGGCACCCTTATACTCAAGCCCTGCTGGCATCAACCCCCCACATAAAGGTGCAGAATCGAAAACAACGGATTGTTCTTTCCGGTGAACTCCCCTCGCCACTGTCTCCACCTTCCGGTTGCGTTTTTCACACCCGCTGTCCCTTTGCAACATCACAATGTGCAGAACAGGTTCCTGCAGTAGAGGAGTTTGATGAACGCTTAACGTCTTGTCTGCGGGTTGCTGAAATTGCAGCTGAGCAGAGTGAATA
>JAYEME010000201.1:0-7457 GCA_034717915.1 Thermodesulfobacteriota bacterium | reverse complement strand
ATCACCCTCTTCTACTCGATGCTTGGGGGCTTGAGAGCTTCACTGCGTACCGATGTTTTTCAGATGGCTATTTTTCTTGGCACCCTGGTGATGTTGATCGGTCTGGTGACTTTTAGCAGTAGCGTGCAGTTGAACGATCTCTGGTTCAAACCTTTCGTTTTCGATCAACCTGGGCCGATCTTGATGCTGGTTGCGCTGCTGCAAATCTGGAGTTATCCAATGCACGATCCGGTTATGATGGATCGTGGATTTCTTGCCGACCGGGAGACAACACGTAAGAGTTTTTTGCATGCGGCCTGGATCAGCATTATCTGTATTGTTGCCTTTGGCTGTCTCGGTGTTCTAGCCGGATCTCATGCTACTAATGGGGCGACTATGAATGAGACCTTGATGCAACTGCTGGGGGCGGCGCCAATGATGCTCTTTAACGCTGCACTGGTGATCTCGGCTATGTCGACCCTCGACAGCACCCTGTCAAGTTCGGCTAAACTTCTGGCAGTCGATATGGGGGTGATGAAGATGAGTCTGCGCAACGGTCGCGCCGTTATGGCGGTGTTTATGCTTATCGGACTGATGTTGGTCTTCTGGGGGAACAAGGATCTTTTCAGTGCGGTGGCAGTGAGCGGCACCGCGTCGCTCTATCTGGCACCTGTGATCTTTTTCTCACTCTGGGGCAAGCGCAGTGATATTCCGGTTTGGAGCTACATTTTGAGTTTCGTTCTGGCGATTGCCGCTGCAATCCTCTACTTTACCGAATCGAGTGGATACAGCCATCTTCTTGGTGATGTCCACAAGTACACAAAACTACTCTACTTGACCATCAGCGTACTCGGTCTCGGTTGCCTGGGTTTCTGGCTCGGTGGCAAAACCACGCCTGTGACGGAACAAAAGGATCAGATTGCATGAGTCAATCGGCCAAAACTTTGGATCTTGGACGGATGAACGGTCCAGTGCTGGTTTTCGGTGGACCCTACAGCAATCTGGCCGCGACCCAGGCGATATGTCAGCGGGCTGAAGAGCTGGAGATTCCGGCAGCACAAATCATCTGCACAGGCGATGTGATCGCCTACTGTGCGGAACCGCAGGAAACTCTGCAACTGATTCGCAACTGGGGAATTTCCGTGGTACAGGGCAATTGTGAAGAGTCGTTGGGTGCAGATGCCGTCGATTGCGGTTGTGGCTTCGAAGTGGGAACGAGTTGTTCGCTGTTGTCAGTCGAGTGGTATCTATATGCCAGCCAGAAGATTGCCGCTAGCGACAGAGCATGGATGCGCCGGTTACCGAAATCTTTACGTTTTGAGCTTGCCGGGCATAGCGTTACGGTCGTCCACGGCGGTGTCAACCAGATCAATCGCTTTATCTTTCCCTCTACCCCGGAAGCAGTGAAACGTGAAGAGCTGGACTTGGCTGGAAGCGATATTCTTATTAGTGGACACAGTGGTATTCCCTGTGCGGAGCAGATCGACCGCCGAGTTTGGCTCAATGCTGGAGTGATCGGCCTGCCTGCCAATGATGGAACCTCGGATGGTTGGTATCTGTTGATCGACACTGAGGGGGATCGTATCCATTTCAGCTGGCAGCGTTTAAGCTACGCTGCCGAACGAACCCAACGGAACATGCACGCTGCTGGTCTCAAATCCGGTTATGCAGAAACGCTGCTTACTGGTCTCTGGCCCAGCATGGATGTTTTACCTGCCACTGAAAGATCCCGGCAGGGAGAACCGATTGAGATGAGATCTCTGCTATATTGAGAGTCTGGGACATCTATTTAACTTGATGGAAGATTTCTATGAATGTTTTGACGGTCCATGATGTCATATTTAGAACCGATGACCTGTTTGAGTTGCAGCTTGAACGCAGAGCTACCCAGTTTGAGCCAGGGGCTTGTGTCGCATTATTCAGCAACACCACAGAATCACGTCCCTACAGTATCGCCGCCGGATCCGGAGAAGATGTTCTGCGTTTCCTGATCCGAAGGGTTCCAAACGGCATCGTCAGCAACTGGCTGGCACAGCGTCAGCCGGGGGATAAGGTGTCAGCCAGTGAGCCTTTCGGCTGGTTCCGACCTGGCCGTGCCGTTGCCGGAACACGCTCTGTTTTTATCGCCACAGGCACCGGAATAGCCCCCTTTTTGAGCTATCTGCGCAGCAACCCTCAACGGCAACCAGAACTTTGCCTCTATGGAGTTCGTCTGCATGAGGAAGCTCTCAACCTTGAAGAACTACAGCAGATCGAAAATTTTCGTCTGGCTCTGTCCCAAGAAGAAGTCAACGGTCACTTTCATGGGCGTATCACCGGACTGCTGGAACAGATCCCTTTTGCAGATGACATCCACTATTACCTTTGCGGACTCGATACCATGATTGACGAAACCAGTATTTGGCTGGAAAATCATGGTGTTGCCTACACGCAAATTCACCGGGAGATCTTTTTTTATGAAGATGGACAACTCTAACCAATGGCATTGTACCAGTCAGAATGAACCTCGCGGTTTTATCCAGCCGCAAAGCCTTGATGAACTCTGGTTTCATTCCGGAACTAACTGCAACCTGCGTTGCCCTTTTTGTCTCGAAGGATCCAAACCGGGGGACAATCGCATCGAATTTCTGACCTTGGAAGATGCCCGACGCTTTATGGATGAAGCCTTGGAACTAGGGGTCAAAAAGTTCTCTTTTACCGGCGGTGAACCCTTTGTCAATCCCGAGTTCATTCAGATTCTCGACTATGCTTTGGAACTTCGCCCCTGTCTGGTGTTGACCAACGCCACCGAACCATTGATGAATCAGATTGGCGATGTCCTCCCATTGCGGGACAAGCCGAACACTTTAAACTTTCGAGTCAGTCTCGACCACCCGGATCCAGTCAAACACGATGAATCACGCGGCCGGGGAAACTTTCGAAAAGCCCTGGCCACTCTGGGACGCCTCCATCAGGAGGGCTTCGGCGTGTCGATCGCCCGACTGATGCTGTCCGGCGAAGACAGCGCCAGCGTGGATCGCGCCTATACCCCCTATTTCGAATCAGCCGGAGTACCGCTCGACCTGACGATCATCAAGTTTCCCGATTTTCATCTTCCTGGTTCGCTCCCCCAGGTTGCGGAGATCACCGAAACCTGCATGATCCGCTATTTAAGTGCCGAACAGCGGGATAAATTTATGTGTAACTTCAGCAAGATGATAGTCACGAAGAATGGTCAATGCGGGGTCTACGCCTGTACCCTGGTCGATGATGTTGAAAACTACGATCTCGGTAAAACCCTGCACGAAGCGATGGAAAAACGTGTTCTGTTGGGACATCACCGCTGTTATTCCTGTTTTGCCGGTGGTGCCAGCTGCTCTGAAGGGTGAGCTTGGATAGCAGCATAACAATTTCTAAAAGGCAAAGTTATGAATAGTCGTACTACCAAGATAAGTATTTTAGCGGTCATTGTTGTCCTGATGGCAAGTTTTTTCATCTTTGATCTGGGGCAATATTTAACCTTGGGTTATCTCAAAAGTCAGCAACAGGGATTTAATGACTATTATCAGCACAATAAGTTTTCAACTCTGCTGATCTATTTTGTGGTTTACATCCTGGTCACGGCTCTGTCTTTGCCGGGGGCGGCAATAATGACTCTTGCCGGCGGAGCACTGTTCGGACTGTGGACTGCTGTAGTTGTTGTCAGCTTTGCCAGCAGCATTGGTGCAACCCTGGCCTTTCTGGTTTCCCGTTTTCTGTTGCGCGATTGGGTGCAAGGAAAGTTCGGCGATAAGTTGCAGGCGATCAACGCTGGGGTAGAAAAAGAGGGTGCCTTTTACCTCTTTTCTCTCCGTCTGGTTCCGCTATTTCCGTTTTTTGTCATCAATCTGGTGATGGGACTGACCCCGCTCAAAACCTCCCTTTACTATATTGTCAGTCAGGTCGGGATGCTGGCCGGGACCTTTGTCTTTGTTAATGCCGGCACCCAGCTCGGCCAACTTGAAAGTGCCAGTGGCATTCTCTCTCCCGGCCTTTTGGTCTCTTTTGCCCTGCTTGGGATATTCCCTCTCCTCGCAAAGCGGACTCTTGCCATTTTCCAGGCACGTAAAATTTTTGCCGGGTATCAAAAACCACAAAAGTTTGACTACAACCTGGTGGTCTTAGGTGCTGGAAGTGGCGGACTTGTCAGCTCATATATTGCCGCAGCCGTCAAAGCAAAGGTGGCATTGATTGAAAAGGACAAGATGGGTGGCGATTGTCTTAACACCGGCTGTGTCCCGAGTAAGGCTCTGTTGCGGAGCGCCAAGATGCTCTCGTATGCAAAGCGTGCGAAAGAGTTTGGTTTTGAAAAAACCGAGGTTGAATTCGATTTTGCCCAGGTGATGGAGCGGGTTCAGCAGAAAATCGATCAGATAGAGCCACATGATTCGGTAGCACGATATACGAGTCTTGGTGTCGAGGTGATTGAAGGAGAAGCAAAAATTACTTCCCCGTGGACGGTTGAAGTGAACGGAACAACCTTAACGACTCGGAGCATTATTATTGCAACAGGGGCTAAACCCTTTGTTCCGCCGATCAAGGGTTTGGAACAAATTGATTACCTGACCTCAGATAATTTGTGGACACTGCGTGAACTTCCAAAAAAACTGGTTGTGCTGGGCGGTGGACCGATTGGTAGTGAGATGACTCAGGCGTTTGCCCGGTTGGGGAGTCACGTGACACAAGTTGAAATGGGTTCCCGGATCGTTGGGCGTGAAGACCCTGAGGTCGGTGATTTTATTCAGCAGAAATTTGAAGAGGATGGAATTCAGGTTCTGACCGAACACCAGGCGCAAGAAGTGCGGGTTGATAGCGATCACAAATGGTTGGTGTGTGAACATCGTGGGGAGAAAACTGAAATTGAATTTGATCAACTCCTGATTGCGGTTGGTCGTAAAGCCAATGTGACCGGGTTCGGATTGGAAGAGCTGGGCGTTGAGGTTGCCCCAAGTGGAACCGTTGTAAGCGATCCCTTTCTGCGGACGAACTTCCCAAATATCCTCTGTGCTGGGGATGTCACCGGTTCTTATCAATTCACCCATACTGCAGCACATCAGGCCTGGTATGCTTCGGTTAATGCTCTGTTTGGACAGTTCAAGAGTTTCAAAGTCGACTACCGGGTGATTCCCTGGTGTACCTTTACCGATGCTGAAGTTGCCAGGGTCGGTCTCAATGAAACAGAAGCAAAAGAACAGGGAATCCCGTTTGAAATTACTCGCTACGGAATTGATGATCTGGATCGGGCGATTGCCGACAGTGAAGATCATGGTTGGGTCAAGATCCTCACCAAGCCAGGATCGGATAAGATTCTTGGTGTGACGATTGTTGGCACTCACGCTGGAGATCTGTTGGCAGAGTATGTCCTGGCGATGAAGTATAAGCTCGGTCTGAATAAAATCCTCGGGACGATTCATACCTATCCGACTCTGTCCGAGATGAATAAGTATGCTGCCGGTGAATGGAAACGGGCACATGCTCCAGAAAAGGTGTTGGCATGGGTAGAAAAATATCATACTTGGCGCAGAGGATAATCTCTGCAAGGCGATCAACTCACAGCCCTAGATTCGTCATTTTTAAAATCAACCTTTCAAGGAGTTACCAATGAAACAAATAAGTTTATTGCTCATATTGTGTTTTGTCCTCATCAGCACTACTACCGTTCTAGCTGCAGATGGCCTTGTCTCTCTCAAGAGCTCATATTCTCCGGAGGATACGATGAACCGTTTTGAATCCATTGCAAAAAAGAAGGGTTTGAATATTTTTGCACGGATCAATCACACTACCGGAGCAGCAAAGATTGGAAAATCATTGCGCCCGACTGAAGTATTGATTTTCGGTAATCCTCAAGGAGGAACCCCGTTTATTGAATGTGCCCAGACCGTCGGAATCGATTTGCCACTTAAGGTTCTTGTCTGGGAGGACGCTACGGGTCAAGTGTGGCTTGGATATAATGATCCAGTCTATCTGGCAAAGCGCCATGGGGTTTCAGAGTGCCCTGCCGCCGGGAAGCTCGGCAAAGCTTTGGCTGGGTTATCAGCAGCAGCTCTGATGGTAGAAATGTGATGAAGGTTGTCTGGGTTTTTGTCCTTCTGAACTTTTTGTTGTTGCCCGCAACACTCTTTGCTGGTGAAGCAGATGTCATCAAGGTTGTGGTTGATAAATCCGGCAGTACGCATAGTCTCGCACGAATTGTTGGGAAACAAAGAAGCCAGAATGTATGATGGATCAACCATCGAATGGGAGGCAGATCCTGGTCTGCCATTCGATATTCTGTACCAGCAATGAAGCTATCGTGAGGCGGAAGGAATAGGAGTGAACAATGCGACCTTTATTTCAGTCTAGTTTGCCGCTGCTTATTGTCCTGTTGTTGAGTGCCACTAACAGTTACGCCCTTGGTCGACAGGTCGTGTCGCGTGATGCTTTTCCGGTTTTCAATAACCCGCGCATGTTGTCGGTGGAGGCCGCAGAAGAATTACAGGCGGTGCTTCCGCGTGACGCGGTCATCGGTGTTGCTTACGGTGGCGAAGCCAGAGCCTACCCGGTTGCTGTTATGGGTGTCCACGAGCTTGGCAATGATATGATCGCTGGATTGCCAATTGCGGTTGGGTGGTGACCGCTCTGTCAAACGGCCATCGTGTATGACCGCAAATTCGATGATCAGGTTCTTGATTTCGGACATGCCGGAATCCTCTATCAACAATCATTTGTAATGTACGATAAGCAGACCAATTCGCTCTGGGTGCATGTCTCCGGCCGAGCCGAGGAAGGTTCACTCAAGGGGGAAAAGCTGACCCTGATTCCTTCAACCGTGACAACTTGGGAGGATTGGCGGAGACGCTATCCGGAAACACTGGTCCTTGACGGATTGAAAAGGCAGGGGTTCATGGGAAGCTACGGAGCAATGGCTGGCCGTGGTGATGAAGTCGGGTTGGCGGTGGTGCTGCGCGGGCAAGCACGGCTTTATCCTTATCGGGATTTAAGGATACAGCCGTTGATTAATGATATCTTCAATGGTTTTCCGGTGCTGGTGGCATTTCATGCTGCAACGAATAGCGCCTGTGTGTGGGAGCGGCGGGTCGACGGCCAAGTCCTGACTTTCAAAAAGCTAGCAGAGCGAGGTGCAGGTGGTCATCCACTATTCGCCGATGATGAAACGGGTAGCCATTGGTCATGGTTGACTGGTCGGGCGTTCTCAGGGCCACTCAAGGGTCGGGAACTACAACAGTTGCCATCACACCCGATATTGACCGAACGTTTTCAGGCCTTCTATCTTGATGGAGAGGTTTTTATCTCCGCAGAGAAGCTGTAATCTATTGCCAGGGCGGGCTGTTTTAGCCAAGAATTCTCCCTGATTTGCGTTATCCTTGATAAAAATTTTATAGAACCGTTCCGTTACTTTTATAGCGGAACGGTTTTGTGTTATAAGTCTTCGATTCTTAGGGATTTATTACATTTTTAAC
>JAYEME010000200.1:0-7544 GCA_034717915.1 Thermodesulfobacteriota bacterium | reverse complement strand
GACTCCTGCTTATTCTGTTATTATTCATACCGCAAATAGTCAGTGCAGACAACCTGCAAACTGAGGTAACAGTTGCGTCAGAAGTGCTGCCAGTCATGCCTGTTGTTCATGTTGAAGCCCTGAGAATAGCGCCAACCACCGGGATGATAATTATTGATAAAGAAATGATTGAGAATCTGCCAACCCGAAATGGTAGTGTCAATGAGATTATTGGAATTGTTCCGGGCGTTCAATACAGTGAAGACAGCCTTAGTTCCTTTACTGGTGGTGAAACAACCCCCCCACAGGTTTCCATTTCGGGCGGACGATTTTATGAAAACAACTTCACCATTGACGGAGTCAGCAACAACAGCCCGCTCGATCCTGCTCTCGATAACTATCGCAACACTAGCAAACTACCCGGACACCCTCAGATCTTCTTTTTATCTCCACAACTCATTGAACAGGTCACCATATACAACAGCAATATCCCTGCCGAGTTTGGAGGTTTTACCGGGGGACAGGTCGATACAGAGACAATCGATCCCGAAGACACATCCTGGGGAAAAGTCAACTATCGAACCACCAGTAGCCACTGGACCCAGTTCCATATTTCTCCCCAGAATGAAGATGATTTTTACAATTCAAATAGTGCACTCAATCAACCCGAGTTCAAAAAGCATGATGGCGGACTGACTCTTAACATACCACTACAAGAGAGAACAGGGTTGATCACATCCTATCATCAATTGTATTCCGAAATTCCCCTCCAGCATCTCGGTACGACCAACACACAAACTCGTCGTCAAGAAAACTTTTTTTTAAAACTTAACCATGAACTTGATGTTCGCACCAATATCTCTTTTACCGCACTATATGCACCAACAGAAAGTCAATACTTCCTCAAGAGTGCTCAAGACAGTGGATATTCTATTGAAGGAAGCAACTATTCTCTACTTTTCCTATTGCAAAAGAAATTTCATATTGGTCAATTGAGATTGCATATTGATTACACAGGACAAAAAACTAAACGAGACAGCCCAGAGAATCTTCTAAAATGGAGTACTGGGACAGAAGGGGGATCAGGGAATCTAAGCACAGGGCAAAAAAAAATTAGCATCAAGTCAGACATGGATTTTGACACAATTTGGCTGGGGATAACACAGCATAAAATAAAATTGGGCCTTCAATCTACTTATTCTTCTCAGAGCTATAAAAGACCCGCAACCAATTACTATTACTACAGTTCCAACATGGACAATAGCATTGTCTGTGAACCTAGCAATATTGCCTGTATTGATGGCGATCAATATCTTAGCAAAAGAATAGAATACGTTGAGGCGGACACCAATGCAGAAATCACCGATGCTGCCGCATATATTCAGGATTCATTTAGCTGGAAACGCCTGGAACTTTATCCAGGTGTTCGTATTTCTTACGATAATTTTACCAATAACACCAATATTGCCCCCCGCCTTTCAACCTCATTGGATATCTTTGGAAACAGCCAGACAATCCTCTTTGCCGGCAAAAACCGCTATTACAGTGGTACCCTTCTGACTCATGCACTCTATGAAGATATTATTCAAACGTATCAACACTACGACAATGAAATAGATGATTGGATTGACAATACACAGCAATATCAGACCGTCTTTAAAAGCTCAGAAGTTAAAACGCCATACACTGATGAATTAACGGCGGGAATCATCCAAAAAATATTTGGTGGAGAACTTAAATTTCAATACATTGAAAAAAGAAGTCGCGATGAATTTTTACGCTACAAAGTAGACAATCCACTCCCCGATCCCGACACCTACATCATGGCAAACTTTGGACGTTCAGAACATAAAAGTTACCAAATCAGTTGGCAACGCTCCTGGAAACAACACTTTTTAGAACTCAATGGAACATGGCAAGAGACAACCACAAGCAATGATGACTATTCTACATCAATCAGCGAAGGAGAACTTACTGAGACAATCTGGTATAAAAACAAAGAGCTTTACTATTATGAAATACCGAAAGAAGATTTCAACCGACCGGTTGTTGCCAACCTAACATATATTGGCAAGCTCCCTTACGGTCTTACATTTACCAATGTCATCAAATATCGTGGTGCATACTGGAAACTTGAAGATACCAAGACAAATCGCTCAAGTGAAATTGACCCAACTCAAGAATCCGATGTTTACGAAAAAGTTAAAACCAAGAAAAGTATTCTTTTTGACTGGAAAATCTGCTGGGCAATACCGCAATTTTACAAACAACAAATTCTCCTTTCCCTCGATATTTACAATGTCTTTGATCACAAAATAAAATATGATTATCAGTCGGGAACTAGCGGTTACGATTATGAATTAGGTCGGCAAATCTGGGCAGGCTTGGAGCTTAATTTCTAGCTTATTGATAATCCACCACGCCATCCACAACCACCGACTCTCTTTTGTTATTAACCTGCAAACTGTAACGCCCAGGAAAATGGGGTGATGGTAATGTCACCTGCAGGTGTTTTTCCGATATAAATTTGGTTGTTTCTGCCGCAATAGGAACGGGAACAACGGTCACACCCATCTTTCTCTGAGCAACATAGATAAGGTCACCAACAACCTGCAGACCCTTCGACATCGCTGACATAGGAATAATACTCAATACGGTTGGGTTTTCTGGATCTTTTACATCGACGACAGTGATTCCACCATGATGACTGGTAATATAAGCTTTATCATCAACCACCCTCACCTCCTTACAAATCCCAGAGATCGGTATTGAACTAAGAATGGTTGGTTCTGCAGGATTTGTCACATCCACAATCAGCATGCCAGAACGTCCGTTTGCAACATAGACCATTCCACCTTGAGGATAGACGGATAGTGCAATGTCAAACTGATTCATCGGAAAAGGCGTTTGCAAGTGACCCAAGCAGTTCAATTTTGCATTTTTTTCCAGCTCATAGATCATCAAACCTTCATTCTTACTGGCAATATAAACAAAATGACCGTCCAAAGCGACATCCAAGGCATGGATATCAGACAAAACATCCCTGACAACCGGGTGGTGGAGATCTGAAATATCCACCAACTCAACTCCGTGAATCCCTTTTGATAACAAGAGATACTCATCAGCAGCAGCAGCGAGACTCATCGCCTGCAAGTTTGGCCAGATAGCAATAACTTCAGGCTGACCGAGAGTAGAAATATCAAATACCTTAATTCCTTCTTTAGCCTGGGCAACAAAAAGTAAATCATTGTAAGCGGCAAGTGATGCTCCCCATTGTGTAGATAGCGTGGTAAAACTTGCACCCTCAGCATCAAGATCATGTAACGACACGCCATCCCGGGAATTCGCAACATACATCCAGTTATTCTTGATAAAAAGATCCCGTGCACTCCCTTGGGTTTGGATAGTTTTAACCGCTTGCCGCATCAATAATAATTTTCTATCAACAATCAATAATCCGCGATTAGATCCAGCAACAAATAAATAGTCTGGTATTTCAACAACAGTTCGTGGATTGATAGTCAAATTGAAGTAGCCGGGAGAGGATTCATTTTCAGAATTAATAATCCGCAACCCGGAAAAATTGTCTGAGACATAAATATTTTCCAGCCCTGCAAATATTTTATTAGCGGAACCAAAGTCAGCCCAGCGACGCAGCAATTCTGGATGAGCAGGATCTGTAAGGCCGTACAACGAGACACCTCCTTCAGTAGCTACATACAGCCGCTGTTGCTGGATAACAGAATCATAGAGATTCTCAACAAATTTCAGAGATTCAATCAAACGTGGCGTTTGTGGTCTGTCCAACTGATAAATATTAATCTGCTTCCTCCCTGCAGTCACATAAAGAAAACCACCGGCTAGAGAAACCTTGGAAACAGCAGAACCCAGCTTAATAATCTGTACCAATTTGGCTTGCTCCAGTTGATGCACATCATAAACCAACAGTCCACCGGAACCAGCTGCAACGTAGAGAAAACCACCCAGAAACTGACAACTCTTGGCAAGAGAATCAGTTGAAATGTCAGCAATATGATCGAGAAGTCCATCCGGCAGAACCCGCATAATCGACACGCCCAAACTCCCGCAAGAGAGATAAAGATAATTTCCGTTTCGGTGAATATCGATTATCGTCCTACCAGCTAAATACCTTTTAAGCAGTTGGGGCTGTTGTGGCTCTGCTATATCCAGAACCTGAAGTCCCCCTTCATCCGAAGCCAAATAGATAAAGTGACCAGATAGAAGACTTTCATTGTAGGTTCCTTCTAGGGGATAAGATCCAACAATCGCCTCACTATTGTTAACATCCACGAACAAACTGACGGAGGTTTCACGACTGAATCCATTGCCATGTAAGTCAATAACAGCTGGAGTCCCCAATGGCACTGATTGAAACTCCGGTCTCTCCAAAGAGAAACCATTAGTAGAAGAGATATAAGAAATGAATGAACGGCCAAACCAGAAGAGTGCCAGTATCCCGCCTGCAAAAAACAGCAAAGCCGCAATGGCAAGCAATGGCCGTTTCATCAGTTTATCTCCTGCAAATGCAGAGGTTTTTCAACCAGTATAAGCTCAACCGTCACTTGAAACTTACTCCCTTGCCCGGGCGTTGAAGTCAGATCAATTCTACCATTCATCAGGTCAACCAGTTGCTTGACAATCGCAAGACCCAGCCCGGCACCACTACTTTCCCCAGAACTACCTGTCTGATAAAAAACATCAAATATCTGCCGCATATCTTCAGCCATCATTCCACGGCCGGTATCAGCGACTGCAAGGACAAAAGTACCGCTGTTGTCACTGCTCTGACTGCAATTTAAACTGACAGTAATCGACCCATTAGAGGTGAATTTTATCGCATTACCAATCAGGTTCATCAGAATTTGACGCAGTCTGATTTCATCAGCACGAACTTTCCAGCAGCTATTTGAGGCAATCTTGACCCGGAGAGAGAGATTTTTTTCATCGGCCTGAGGAGAAAGTAACTCAACCACATCCTCAAGCAGTTGGGGAAGTTCAAACTCAGTCAGCTCAAGTGAGAGTTTCCCTGCTTCAATCCTGGAAAAATCGAGGACATCACTGATCAGATGAAGGAGCTGTTCCCCAGATTTCTGCACCGTCTCAACCAGTTCTTGTTGCTGCTCACTCAAAGATGTGCGCTGCAGCAATTCGTTCATTCCCAGAACCCCGATTAAGGGGGTTCTTAGTTCGTGGGTCATGCGCGAAAGAAAATGTGACTTTGCCTCGTTAGCCGCATCGGCCTGCTGACTTGCTAGCTCAAGCCCTGTAACCGCTGTCCGCAGTTCTGCGGTTCGGTCAGAAACGATCCGTTCCAAATAAATTTGATGCTCAGCTAAATAGACTTGGTGCAATTCAATTTGCCCCAGCATCCGGTTAAAACCATCCACCAAGGTACCAATTTCATCGTGACCAACCTTTTCAGCCCGGATAGAATAGTCTTTAGCCTGTGAAATATTCTCCATCAAAGAGGCAAGCTGCTGTAACGGAATTGAAATTGGTTTTTGCAAGCGACCGGCAAGCAACCAGGAAAGAGATATCAGCAACAAAAAAGCAAGAGTAATCGCAAACGCCACACCACTTAAATGACCATAGAGGCGAGTTAGATCACTCAAAAGATAAAGCGTCCCGATTTGCTTTCCCTCATAATGAATTGGAGAAAACAAACTGAAATGATTTTTACTGGAAAGTTGGCGTTCGGTCGTTGAAGTTGACCAGAAAGTTTTATGTTTTTCCCTGAAGTCATTTTGCAGCGATTGCAAAACAAATTGAGAGTCCTGTTGTTTCAAATATTCTGCAACCGGAACTCCTTTTTTGTCAAAAACGTACGCAGCGTGGATATTTTTCTGCTGAAGCAGTGATGCAAGCAGTGACTCAATTTTAGAATATTGACCCAGAACCAGAGGTTGTTGACTATTTGCGGAAAGAGTATTGGCCAGAAGCCTGAGCTCTTGAGTCTGAGCAGCCCGAATCAGATAGATTTCTGCAACCAGAACAATACTGCCGATTATAAACAGTAAAACTACACTGGAGAACATGATAACCAGCATCATTTTTGTTTTGATCGATAGATTATTTATAAATTGAGCCACAAAATACCTGAAGTAGTCAGCAAAGAGAGACAAGACTAGTTTCTGTCCAGAAAGTGCCCTTTTCCGCAATCTCTGCGTCAATCTGCACATTTGTTTGTGCGGCGTAAAGGACTACGCCTCCGCTCAAATGCTTGATTTTCTTGACCTTGCGAAAAAATGCTGTTTTCTGAACCAGAAACGTGCATTGTTCCATCCGGAGTTTCCGAATGGAGACAAGACTAGCAATTTCCGGCAACAAATAGAAGGGAAAGCACCCACCGGGGAATCTTTGTTGTTGATCCTGATTGCACATTTCCCCCTTCTGCTTTAGAGTGACGTTTTTTCAGCAAAAACTATATAAACTGGAGCAATCAGCATGACTAAAATCTCCCTTCCAGCAAAACGTCAGGTCGGACATCTGACCCTTCTGCGTCAAGAACGTAATATTTCACTGGCAGAATATAATACTCTGACGACCGATGAACAACTGCATCTGATTCATCAAGCACGTGGCAAACAAAAATATGACCTGCTCATCAATACGCCACAAATAGAAAAAATGGTTCCTCAACTCCATCCACAAGAGTTGTACCTGACGATTAACGCACTTGGTGCTGAATATTCGACCGAGTTACTCATGGTAGCCAGCACCGAACAGTTAACCACTTTGCTCGATCTTGACTGCTGGGATGCAGACAATTTGAGTCCGGTTCTTTCCCTGTATTGGCTGCAACTTCTTCTGAGTACGGGCGAGGAAAAGATCTGCCAACTGGTTCGACAGATGGAACCGGAAATTCTTGCATTGTTTTTGAAGAAACATCTGATCATCACCCGAGGGTTGGAAGTTTACGATGATGATGATGCAGAAAATGCCAAGCGATTGGAAGGGCTCTACGATGTAGAATATTCCAGTGAAGATGCAGCAAAAATTATCGGTGCCATTCTGAAAATCTGGCTGGAGCACGAACAGGAGAGCTATCTGCTGATTATGGAAATGATCCGCAGTGAGAATCTTTCCGTTCTGGAAGAAGAAGTCTATCAGACGCGCAGTAATCGCCTCCTCGATCTGGGGATTATCCCCGCCATCGAAGCAAGAGAAATTTATAACTACAAAGATCCTGAAACCTTCAGTACGGGTGGAAAGAGTGATTTTCTTCTTGAGGCGGAGAATTTACCCAATCCGGCAGCCCTCCTGACTCAAGCCGAACCGCAGAACCTGCTTGCAGAAATTCTTGCCGGTGGAATTGATCACGATTTGGCCTGTGAACTGTTGTTTCTCGCCAACCGGAAAATGAGCGCAGATAACATCGATATTGCTGAATCTGACGCTGTTACTGAAACATTCCAATCAACTTACAACGCTCTCAATTTGGCTCTTGAATTTCTCGCGGGGACAGATCTCGATAAGGCCGATACTCTCTTTCGCAACACCTATCTGCTCAACCTGTTTCAACTGGGGCACAGCCTGGTCAAAAA
>JAYEME010000199.1:0-7768 GCA_034717915.1 Thermodesulfobacteriota bacterium | reverse complement strand
ATGAGATTAAGTGCCCTCGTTGTGGACGAAAAACTTTTTGGAGCGATAATCCATCACGCCCTTTTTGTTCTGAGAAATGTCGGATAATTGATCTTGGGGCTTGGGCTAGTGAAGAATATTCGGTTGACGGTGGCAAGGCTCCACAGCCGGAACAAGATTTCTAAATATCAGGAGAAGATATGTACCATTTGACGATTTTGACCCATTTTGCAGCAGCTCATAATTTACTGAATTATCAAGGCGACTGCGAAAACCTGCATGGCCACAACTGGAAAGTTGAAGTGACGGTCAATACTGAGAATCTGGATAAGGCGGGGCTGGGTATTGATTTCAAGATACTGAAAAAACATACCAAAGAGATTATGAACTATCTCGATCACAAATATCTCAATGATCTGGATGCATTCAAGGGAATCAGCCCCTCTTCGGAGCATATTGCCAAATTCATCTATGAACAATTAGCTGTAAGTTTGGCTGAATACGCTGTCAGTTTAGAAAAAATCACTGTCTGGGAATCGGATAATGCCTACGCTACTTATACCCAAAGCTGATCTGATTGAAATTTTCTCCTCAATTCAGGGGGAGGGAGTTCTGGTTGGAGTCCGACAGATATTTATCCGTTTTCCAGATTGTAATTTGAACTGTCGCTACTGCGACACCGATTTTTTTAAATCACAAACGTGTCAGGTAGAAAGCGGTCCTGGCTCGGGTAAGCTGGAAGCTTTTGAAAATCCTCTCGATTTTAACCGTGTAAAAAATCTTGTGACAGTGTGGAATTCTGAACTACCGGAAGCGCACCATTCCATCAGTATAACCGGCGGAGAACCATTGCTACATGGTGAGGTTCTTTTATCCTGGTTGCCTGAATTGAGAAAAATTCTACCTATCTATCTTGAAACAAATGGCACTCTTCCTGATCAATTAGAAACGTTGATTCAATATCTGGATTGGGTTTCGATGGATATTAAACTCCATTCCCAAACAGGTTTGAGAACGGAGTGGGACATCCACCGCCAATTTCTCAAAATAGCCAATCAAACTGATTGTTATGTCAAGCTGGTGGTTGGTGAAGAAACGCCAGATTTAGAACTGCAGCTGGCAGCGGATTTGGTTTCTGAAGTTTCCAAACAAATTCCAATCGTCCTACAACCCGTCACGCTACAAGGTCAGGTTGCCATATCGACTAAGCGATTATTACAGATGCAGGCTCTCATTGCAGATATCAACTCAAATCTGAGAGTGATTCCACAAACCCATAGATTTATGGGTGTCCTGTAACCTTCTTAAAGCATTACGTGAATATTTATTGGATTGAATGTTGCCGTGATATCTAGGTGTGAGGAGATCTGTCTGTTTTAAGTGTTTCCAAATTTCTTCATCAATTCATCTCTGACCAGTGGTGGTACAAACTTGCTGATATCACCGCCCAACCGCCCAACTTCCTTGACAATTGATGAACTGAGATAAGCAAACTTAGGCGATGTCATCATAAATAAAGTTTCGACCTGTTGACAGACTGTATGATTCATCTGCGCTAACTGGAACTCAAACTCAAAGTCAGTCACCGCCCGTAATCCACGCAAAATGACCCGGGCTTTTTTGGATACAACATAATCAACCAACAGACCGTTAAACGTTTCCACTCTTAACCGTGGATTATCTTCAGTTAACTTTTTGAGAATATCAACCCGTTCATCAACTGAGAACAGGGTGTTTTTCTCAGAATTATTTGCGACTGCAATCACCACGGTATCAAAAATTTCCAACCCACGCCGGACAATGTCCATATGACCATGAGTAAATGGATCAAAAGAGCCGGGATAGATAGCAATATGACGATTCATATCAATCCTTAGGTTAAATGGTAAAGATGAATTCTGATTGAGCCATAAACTCTACTTTCAGTCAATTTCAACGTCCCGAAATCACCCAGTTCTTCATCTCTGGATGATTCGGCACAGATTATTCCATTTTCTGCCAGCAGTTTCAAGTGCTCAATCCTTTCGATCACTTGGGGGAGTAATTTCTGGTTGTAGGGTGGATCGAGGAGAATGAGATCAAAAGGGCTGGAAGATACCAGTTGCGGCAGTATAGTCAAAACGTCCTGTTGTAGAAAGCGCGCAGCAGATTCAAAGTGGCAGCGTTTAATATTCTCAGTAATAGTTTTAGCTGCAACACTGCCTGAATCGACCAGAATTGCCGATTTCGCACCTCGACTCAGTGCCTCAAGGGCTTGCGCACCGCTTCCAGAAAACAACTCCAAAATATTGAGTTGGCTAAAAGATCCAAGACGGCTGGTTAAAATACTGAAAACGGCCTCGCGGACTCGATCCGGGGTCGGTCGGATATCTTTTCCGGAAAAAGACGCTAATTGTCGCCCACGGGCTGTTCCACTGATGATGCGCATACAGATTACACCTTCAACGATCTTTAAACTTGTTGATCGTAGTTAATAGTTGAGCCGGAATGGGATGATCAGCCCGGCAGGCCAGCCCGACGATACGTTCAAGCTTTACATCACTTATTTCCCGGGTGACTATATCCGAGCGAAGGGCTGTCGAATGACTTGGAACCAAAGAAATGCCAAGTCCTGCGGCAACGAGATCCAGGGCATATTCTTCGGTGCTGAAGGTTGCTTTTGTGTTGATCTGGATGCCTTGTTTCTGTACCGCAAAATTCCACGATTCAAACGCATCACAAAAGGTTCGACTGATAAAAGGAACTCCATCCAACTGCCGTAACTGAACAGTTTTTTGCAGAGAGAGAGAATGTCCTGCCGGCAGAGCGAGAACATATTCATCACCCCAGAGTTTATGGAAGCTTTCATTTTGCAAAACCATCGTGCTCGAAATTATCCGCGCATCTGCCTCTTCATTCCAATCAACAATAGTTAAGTCCAATCCCTGGATATTTTCCAGCAGCTCTTTGATGATTCGACCAATGCGTTCACCGGATAGAAATGGCATGAGCCCGATCTTTAAAGACAGGAGCGGAACCTTTTCCTTAAATAAACCCTGCATCGCCTGCATATCACTCATCATTTTGATTGCATGAGGGTATAAAATCTTTCCGTCTTGCGTTGGGTTTACCCCTTTGGAGTGGCGAATGAACAGTTGGCAATCGAGTTCTGATTCCAGTTGCTGAATTGCTGCTGAAACAGAGGGCTGCGCGACAAAGCAGCGTTTTGCTGCACCGCTCAAACTTAGTTCTTCATACACAGAAATAAAATAGCGAAGAGATCGAAGTTCCACAGCAGAAGCTTTCTTGGTTAGAATATAGTGAACCTAAGTTTCAGTACAATTAAAGGCTATAGATTATACCTTTATCCCCCACAGAAAAACAATATTTTACCTTTAGGTGAAGTTTTTCTATAATCCTGAAAAACAACTCAAGCTAAAGGAGAAACATAATGGATTTTTTGAAAGAACTTGGAATTATAGAAAAGAATTTTGGTGCTTCGACAGGAGTTGAGTGGAACAACACGACCGATCAGGGAGAGTTGAAGATTGTTTCTCCCGTTGATGGAAAGCAGATAGCCAGTGTTTATCTTGCATCAGAAGAAGATTATGACAAAATTGTCGCCAAGGGAGAGGCGGCTTTTAAGCAGTGGAAGGTTGTTCCAGCGCCGAAACGTGGCGAGATTGTCAGGCAGATAGGTCTACAGTTACGTAAATATAAAGATGCTCTTGGTACTCTTGTGTCTTATGAAATGGGGAAATCACTTCAAGAAGGAAAAGGCGAAGTCCAGGAGATGATCGATATCTGTGACTTTGCCGTTGGCCAGTCCCGGCAGCTTTACGGTTCGACGATGGTATCGGAGCGTGAGCAGCATCGGATGTATGATCAGTATCACCCGCTGGGAATCGTCGGAACCATCAGTGCCTTCAACTTTCCGGTCGCGGTGTGGTCATGGAATACCATGATTGCAACGGTTTGTGGTGACACCAACCTGTGGAAGCCTTCATCGAAAGTTCCTCTGACCGCTATCGCGGTGCAGAATATCCTCGCCAAAGTGGTCAAAGCTAACGACCTTCCTGAGGGTCTCTTCAGCCTTATTATCGGACGCGGGTCTTCCGTTGGTGAAAAATTGCTTAATGATAAGCGAATCCCTCTGGTTTCGATCACTGGTTCAACTGAAGTTGGTCGTCATGGTGCGCAGATCATCGCCAAGCGGTTTGGGAAAGCGATCCTTGAGCTTGGTGGCAACAATGCAATTATTTTGACCCCAAATGCCGATCTTAAAGTTGCACTACCTGCTATGGTCTTTGGTGCAGTCGGAACGGCAGGACAGCGTTGTACCTCAACCCGCCGCCTTATCATCCATGAATCGATCTATGACAAAGTTAAAGAGACCATTGTAAAGGCCTATGGTGGATTGAAAATCGGTGATCCATTGAATGAAAACAACCATGTTGGCCCGCTGATCGATAAAATTGCCGTTGGTGAATTCAAAAGGGCACTTGTGCGTGCAGAAGACGAAGGTGGAAAGGTTCTATGTGGTGGTGAAGTTCTTGAGGGTGCAGGCTATGAATCGGGCTGTTATGTTACCCCGGCTGTTGTTGAAGCCGAAAACAGTTATGAAATTGTTCAGGAAGAGACCTTTGCCCCGATTCTCTATCTGATTAAATATCAGGGTGAGGTCGAAAATGCGATTGAGCTGCACAATGGTGTCGTTCAGGGGCTATCTTCTGCGATCTTTACCCAAAACCTGCTCGAAGCAGAAGAGTTTCTTTCTGCTGCAGGGTCGGATTGCGGAATTGCCAACGTCAATATCGGAACCTCTGGTGCCGAGATTGGTGGAGCTTTCGGTGGCGAAAAAGAGACCGGTGGCGGGCGCGAATCAGGCTCTGATGCCTGGAAGGCATATATGCGCCGGCAAACAAATACCATTAACTACGGTAAAACATTGCCGTTAGCTCAAGGAATCAAGTTCGACATCTAGAAGGTTTAAAACGTCGAAATTATAAAAGAGAGGCTGGTTCTTGATTGAATCAGCCTCTCTTTTTATCGTTAATAAGAGATATAACACTGTTATTTTAACAACATTATAAATCGTTGTGTGGTAGTCTCTGGCTTCATGAAGATCACCTATGATCTTTTATAACTGGATTGTGTTGAAAGGAGCTTACAGATGAAAAATTGGCAAAGAATCTTTTCGGTAGCTATTGCATTGCTGTTTGTATTTGGAGTTGTTGGTACGGCAGCTGCGGGTACCCTCGAAGATATTATGAAAAGGGGAGAACTCCGGGTCGCTTGCCAAACTCAGGGTCCTCCCTTCAGCTTTGTTGATCGCAATGGCGAAAGGGCTGGCAGTTCCATTGAAGTTGCCAAGTTGATTGCTCAAGAAATGGGCGTCAAGATCAAGTTTCTGAGTTATGATTGGGATGGCCTAATTCCTGCTCTGTTATCTAAAAAGGCTGATATGCTGGCTGCCGATATGACACCGACTCTGAAAAGAGCGATGAAGATCTCTTTTGTCGATCCCTACATGTATACCGGAAGCGTCGTTTTTGTAAAACAGGATAGCCCGATCAAAACGATCGCAGATGTCAAGGCAGGAACCAAGATAGCGGTTCTCTTGGGTGCGGCGGGCGAAAATGATGCAAAGAAAGCTTTTCCAGATGCAACCCTTAAATCCTATAAGGGTGGCGGACCACTCCTGATTAATGCTGTCATGGCAGGGCACACTGATGCTGGCGTAAATGATGGTTCTGCGGTTCGTGGTCAGGCTGCGGCTTTCCCGCCTAACAGCATCCGGATTCTGGATACCCAGCTTTCAAAATCACCTCTTTCCTTTGCCGTGCGTTACGACTCTCCAGATCTGCGTGAGTGGATGAATCTGTTTTTCCTCCATATCAGGTTGGATGGAAGGCTGGATAGTAACTTGGATTACTGGGTCAATTCGCTGGAGTGGAAAAAAGAACACTAATTTGGCGTCGTAAAATATTATCTTGTAAGCAGAATAAGGCCGGTGTTGTGATTTTCAAGAACGGATCACAGCATCGGCCTGAAGTAATCCCGGCAAAGGCACAGATACATGCTTGAAACCTTTAACTTCAGAGTTCTTCTGGAGTACATGCCACTCTATTTACAATGTTTTACTGCGACCCTCTGGTTATCGGCAGTCTCGCTGGTCTGCGCTCTACTGATCGGCATTATCGCCTGTGGTATGCGTTTAAGTCACTCTCGTATACTCTCTCGTGCTGCTGGGATTTATATTGAAACTATTCGTTCCACACCTTTACTGGCTCAACTTTACTTCTTATATTTTGGACTTCCATCTTTGGGAATCCGCTTTCCAGAAGAAATAACTGGTGTCATTGCTCTGAGTTTGAATAGCGGTGCCTACTGCGCCGAGATTATAAGGGCCGGCATTCTGTCGATTTCATCCGGGCAGATCGAAGCAGGGGTCTCCTCGGGAATGAACTATATTCAGCGGATGCGTTATATCATTTTACCTCAGGCTCTTGGTTTGACGATTCAACCACTGCTTGGACAGGCCATTGTTCTGGTTAAGGATTCCTCGTTACTTTCACTGATTTCAGTTGTGGAACTTACCCGTGCAGGGCAAATGCTCTCCTCTGAACGACTCATGCCCGCGGAAGGGTTTTTGATGACGGCCGTTTTGTATCTTGTTCTCTATTATCTGCTCAAATGGCTTTCGGTCTGGTCGCAAAAACGGCTTATTTTTATGGAATCTCAACATGTATAGCTTCTATTTTCAAGAGCTTATGCACAGTTTACCTTTTTTTCTCAAGGGGTTATGGGTCACGGTGCAGATCACCGCAGTCAGTATTGTTGGCGGGATCATTATTGGTTTCATTTTGGGAATTATACGCGCAGGCAAGGGAAGAGTACTGCGACGGTTGATCGGTGCATGGGTGGATGTAATTCGTGGCACCCCGATCCTGGTGCAGATTTTTATCGTCTTTTTTATCCTTCCAGAGTTTGGCATTCAGCTGGAAGCTTTTCCTGCCGCTATTCTCACCCTGACCAATATGGCAGCCTGCTTTATTTGTGAGATCGTCGCCAGCGGGATTTTGGCCGTTCCTAAAGGGCAACAAGAAGCCGCTATCACCGCGGGATTTTCTCCCTTTCAACGGCTTCGTTATATTGTTCTTCCCCAAGCAATGCGAACTATTCTGCCACCCTTGGTGGGGCAGTTGGTCCTGATCATCAAGGATTCTTCCATCGTCTCCGTCATCGGTGTTGTTGATATCACCCGGGTTGGTTGGTTTACCGTCCAGCGTATTCCCGAAGGAATTATGGTATTCGGTCTGGTGGGTATTCTATATTTTGTCATCTGCTATCCCTTAATTCATTTGTCAAGTAACCTTGAGAAACGATTAACCGTCGAAAACAGCACCCTTTGATAGTGTCCAGAAACAGGAATATAGAGAATGATAACTTTTAAAAAAGTCAATAAATGGTTCGGGAAACTTCACGTCCTGAAAGATATTGATTTGGAAATTACTGAGGGTGAGGTCATGGTTATCTGTGGCCCCAGCGGTTCCGGGAAAAGCACCCTGATCCGGTGTGTTAATCGACTGGAACCGATTCAAAAAGGTGAATTGTTTGTAGCTGGCACGAAGGTTCATGATAAAAGTGCCAACATGACCCAACTTCGAGCAGAGACCGGGTTCATATTCCAATCATTCAATCTTTATCCTCACATGACCGCCCTTGGCAATACAACTATTGCCCTGACCAAAGTTCGCAAGATGAAAAAAGAGGCAGCCGAGAACCTGGGGAGAGAAACGCTGACCAG
>JAYEME010000198.1:0-7777 GCA_034717915.1 Thermodesulfobacteriota bacterium | reverse complement strand
CCATTCTGCCGTTCCTGTGACCATGGCTCAATTGGAACAATTGACCGGTGGGAGCATTGCTGATCTCTGTGACCCTATTCCTGGAAAGTCCTCAACAAAGTAAAAAAAGTTTTTTATTATAGTTTTATTAGTTTTCTTGAATAATTAGCCGCTCTTGATATAATACTGTTTTGTAGATATTTTCCTGCAAAAAAGAGCATAAGGATTTCTGAATGGCTTGGGAAATTGCTGACCAACTTGATGTCAGTTATAAGAATACTTGGGGTTTTGCCCAGCTTCTTGAACATATCGATATCGGGATACTGGTTCTGGACTTAAGTCAGAAGGAAATCGATTATTGCAATGCGGCTTTTTTTGAAGTGTTACAAGATGAGCAACTTTGTCGTAGTTATCAAGGTTTGTACGATCTATTTGTTCGAAATACTGAAGAAATGAATGACTTTGAACATGCTGGTCGCGTAGCTCATCAGGTCACCCATCAAAGCCGCTTATTTGGCCATTCTGTCTATAAAGCGACACCGCACTACCGGTGTATATTTATCCGTGATATCACCGAGAAAACCCGTCTTGAATCAATTGCTCAGGCGGTCAATGCGATGGATAACATTGGTTTCATTTTTTCTGGAATTCGTCATGAAATTGGCAATCCATTGAACTCCTTAAAAATGGCTTTAAGTGTATTGAAGCATAATCATGAGAACGCTTCGCCTGAAATGTTGAAAGAATATATAGATCGGGGTCTGGGCGATATCGGACGGATGGAATATCTGCTGAAATCGCTGAAAACGTTTACCATGTTTGAGAGTGTGGAACCCAAAGATCTTCCTCTGATTGAGTTTATGGGTAAATTTATAGCATTGGTCGAGCGGGATTTTCAATCTTACGGGATTCGCATCAAGACAGAAATTCCCCTCGATATTGCCCGGGTCAGAATTGATGAACGGGCGTTGCATCAGGCACTATTGAATATTTTTAGTAATGCGGCTGATGCATTGAAGGGAAAAGATCTCCCCGAAATCAGTATTCGTGCTGAAGTGCGGGATCAGTTGATGTGGTTGACAATTGCCGATAATGGATGTGGAATTTCTCCGGAGCAAGGGAAGCATCTTTTTCAGCCCTTTAATACCAGCAAAGTGAACGGAAATGGTTTGGGACTGGTGATTACCCGTAAGTTACTGACGATGATGGATGGTGATATCGATATCATGAGTCAACCGGGGTATGGAACTCAAGTCACGGTTCGGTTGCCGGTTGCAGCACAACATAAGAAAACAGGGTAAATTGTGAAGAAAATTTTGATTGTTGATGATGAAAAATCGTTTCTGCTCTCACTCAAAGATGGTCTGAGTAGACACCGCGATAAATTTCAAATATTGACTGCTGAAAATGGGCGGGAGGCGATCGATGTGTTGCGTTCATTATCGATCGATCTTCTGGTCACAGATTTAAAACTACCAGAAATGAATGGTTTTGAATTGTTAGCCTGGACAAGCCGTCATAAACCACAATTGCCGGTGATTGTCATGTCTGCTTTTGGAACTCCAGAAATTGAAGCGCGTCTGGCCAAGATGGATACCCTGCAGTTTCTGGAAAAACCTCTCGATCTGGAAATGCTTGAAGAGGGGATTTCCAACGGTTTAAATGCAGGTGGGAAAAGTTTTATCCGGGGAATTACCTTGGCAACCTTCCTGCAATTGATGAAAGTTGAGAAGAAAAACTGCACTCTCAAAGTTTCTGTCTCCGCCCAGTCGGCCTATTTATATATTCAGCGGGGGGAGTTAATTGATGCCGAATATGGTGCTTTGGAGGGGCTGGAGGCAGCTCTGGAAATTGTCGGATGGGATAATGCCGAGATTGAAATGGATGGGGTCTGCCGGCGTCAGAACAATATCATTAACATGCCGATGGAACATCTCTTAATTGATGCTTTCAAGCGTAAGGATGAAGCAGAAGAACTGGGGAAAGCTGCTCTATCTTCTTCACCAGAGAGACGAGAAGAGTTATCAGAACCACGACCACCATCTTCACCAAGTGAAAAAGTAAAATCTGTCAACCCTGTTGATGTAGAATCACAGGATATTGCAGGGAGATTAACTAAGTTAGCATCCGTACAGGAATATGCAATTTTTGATAAGAAAAGTTCTTTACGCAGTAAAAATCCGGGAATTTGTTCTCTAGAAGATGTTGATCCTGTTGTTTTTGACCACCTTCTTAATTCACTTGGTGCTTCTTTGGGTTTTGGTGATTATAATTACATTGACTTTAATAGTGTCAATCGGAGTCGCTATCTGCTATTCCAAAGTCAACAATATTATATTCTGGCGAAGCTGAAACCGGGCAGCCGAGGACAGCAAATTGTTGAAGAAATCAAGCGCAACATGAAGCAATAATAACGATAATTTGGGAGAGGATAGAAAAATGATCCAATTAATCGATGAACTCAAGGTGATCCCAGGGGTGGTCGGGGCTTGTATTGTAAATTTCCAAGATGGTCTTAAGGTGACAAATCTCCCTGCTATCTTCAAACCCGAGCGTTTACTCGTTGTTGGCAAGCATCTGTTAGAACTCTATTCAGCAGGTCGAGCCAGCTTTTCTGATTTGACCGATATCACTCTGAATTATGATGAATCTGTGATAGTCGCACGTGAATTGGAGAAAGGTTCCCTGGTTTTTGTTATTTGTGATCCAACCTTCAATCACAACCTTATGACCATGTCGCTTAACTTGCTTCAGGAAGAGTATAAACTCGGTAATTTTGCCACAGCAGAATCGCCAGTGGGTACACCGGCACAGCCTCAGGCTGATGTGACGGGAGAAATACAGGATCTTCTGGAAGAGATGAAGGGTGCGCTGAGTAAGATTCTGGGTCCAATGGCTGGATTTGTCTTTGATGAAGTTGCTGAAGAATGGATAGAGCAGGGAGCCTCAGGCTTTTCCCGGATTGAGGTTTTGATCGATCTACTCAATCAAGAAATTTCTGATCAGGA
This sequence comes from Thermodesulfobacteriota bacterium, assembly GCA_034717915.1. Taxonomy (GTDB): domain Bacteria; phylum Desulfobacterota; class Desulfuromonadia; order Desulfuromonadales; family Geopsychrobacteraceae; genus Desulfuromusa. The sequence goes on along the minus strand of JAYEME010000198.1, from coordinate 4,790 downwards.
TAAAATTAATAGTTATCGTCAGCTTATCTCACCTGCACTCAAGGCTTTTCAGAAAGGTTAGACTGTCATGGCAGATGCAAAAGTTTTTGTCGAGAGGATTAAGCAGATGGAAGGTGTTTCCGGATGTTTGCTGATCAAAGACGATGGTGCGTTGCTTGGCCGGGCATTAGATGATGCCGAAACGTATACAAGTTTGATGTTGACCACTGCAGGTCTGGCTGAAAACATTATGGACAAGGTTGGTTTCAGCTACTGTCGTTACGTGAGTTTTAATCGCACCAACAACCAGACTTTTTATATTTTTCCCATCGATCATTATTTGCTGGGACTTGTCCAGAAGGCTGATTGTTCTGTCGCTGATATGCTGGATCGGGTCTATCAGCTTATAGGCAGGGTTTCCACTGATGGGACAAGAACTGTTTCTTAGTTTATTTGGAAAATTACGTGTTTACATAGATTTTGAGAGGAGAAATTATGTCAGCAGTAATATCAGGAAATAAAGTCAAAATACATTATACCGGAACCTTTGATGACGGAGAGGTTTTTGATTCATCTCGCGAAGCAGAACCTTTGGAGTTTGAAGTCGGTGCCGGACACGTCATCCCGGGATTTGACAATGCTGTGGTGGGGATGAAGGTTGGGGAGACAAAGCAGGTACGGTTGCCGGAAGAAGAGGCTTACGGTCCCTATAATCAAGAGATGGTTTTCGATGCCGATCCTGATCAGTTTGAAGATGGATTAATTCCCGAAGTTGGACAGCAGTTTCAAACTCAGTTGGAAGATGAAACTCCGCTCTTGTTAACCGTTAAATCGGTAAAAGACGGCAAAATTGTTCTCGATGCCAATCACCCCATGGCGGGGAAGACCCTCAATTTTGATCTGGAGGTTATTGAGATAGTTTAATTTCTCCACTTCGGATACTTGAAAAACCACAGGGTTGTTATATTCCTGTGGTTTTTTTATGCTGAAAAGATGTCTGAACAGCAGCGGAAAATTATTCATATCGACATGGATGCTTTCTACGCATCGGTAGAGCAACGTGACAAGCAGAATCTGCGCGGCAAGCCGGTTGTTGTCGGTGGCAATCCTGATAGCCGGGGTGTTGTGGCAACTTGTTCCTACGAGGCACGCCGCTTTGGGATCCATTCTGCCATGTCCTGCGCCCGCGCTTATCGTCTCTGCCCACAAGTTATTTTTGTCCGTCCCCGCTTTGACGCTTATCGTGAAGTTTCCCACCAGATTCGGGACGTTTTTCTCCAATACACCGACCTGGTCGAACCACTCTCTTTAGATGAAGCCTATCTGGATGTCACTATCAACAAGCCAAATATTCAGTCAGCAACCTGGGTCGCCCAGATAATCCGCCAGAAAATCAAGAATGAGACCGATCTGACCGCTTCTGCAGGGGTCTCTTATAATAAATTTCTCGCCAAAATAGCTTCTGATGTAAAAAAACCTGATGGACTGACTGTGGTGACACCGGAACAGGCAGAACAATTTATCGCCCAGCTGTCGATTCGACGTTTTCACGGCGTGGGGCGGGTGACAGAAAAAAAGATGCAGAATCTGGGGATACTGACAGGTGCTGATCTACGTTTGCGATCGCGACAAGAATTGGATGAAAATTTTGGTAAGGCGGGAGAGTATTATTTCAATAGTGCGCGAGGGATTGATCTGCGACCGGTGGTACCGAATCGGGTGCGTAAATCAATTGGAAAAGAAACGACCCTGACCGAAGATACTGCTGATCGTGGACAGATGCTGTCGATTATTGGCGATCTGGCAGAAAAAATTGCCATACTCTTGCAGGCAAAGCAAACCAGCGGGTTGACGCTGACATTGAAAGTCAAATATTCAGATTTTCAGATTGTGACTCGAAGTATCAGCCGGGAACAGCCGATTGAATCTGCAGATGAGATCCTGTTGTTGGCCGAAAAGCTGTTATTGAAGACTGAAGCGGGGGATAGAAAGGTACGGCTCCTGGGGGTGACAATCTCTCATCTGACAACTGATATCCCTGCCGATGAGCCACTGCAGTTGGAATTGCCATTTCTCTGAATGTAAAAATGCCCGGCACGTTGTGCCGGGCATTTAATCAAGCTATTGGATGCAGCTGAATATTACTTCATTTTCTTGCGGCGATAGAATGCCAAACCAGCAAGGCCGGAACCGAGGAGAAGCAGGGTGCCCGGCTTGGGAACCGGGGCAGTTTCAGCAATGTATCCAGCAACACAGACAAAAGCAAAAGCTTTTTCTCACACAAAGTCACCCCCTTTAATCCCCCCTATAAAATAGGGGGAAAAGTGAGCGTAGCGAGCAGGGTGGTCTTACCACCGCCAAAAAGCAACAAAAAAGCCAGACAAAATCAGAATCTTTCCTCTCGCAGAGCCCGCGGATATCGCAGAGAAGGTCAAAAATCAAATGTCTGGTTTAGAATTTGAACTAAAGGTTTCTTCCGCGTTCTCTGCGCCCCGAGTGAGCGAAGCGAACGGGCGAGAGATGGTTTTGACTTTTGTTTCCAGGCTTTACGTCCAGCAGTTGTCCGTGTGGGTCTGTGGCTAAAAAAGTGTAAAAAATTCCGAAAAATCAACCACACTTCCCCGATTAGTGCCAATCCCCAAGCTCCCACACCCCCCCCGGATGGTATTGACAAAAAACAACAAAGTATATATTATGTAATTACATTCATGCGATTTATGTGGAGGCAAATATGGCAACTTTAATCAAAATCGGAAATTCCCATGGGATAAGGATTCCTAAAGCTGTTATTGAACAGGCGCATTTAAGTGACAAAGAGTTGGTATTTAAAGTTATTGACGGGGGTCTACTGATCCAACCAGTACTGGAACCACGGAAAAATTGGAGTCAGCAGATTGATGATGCTTTAAAGGTGGATGAAGCCAGCCTTGTTGATCAGGAATGGTTAAATGCCCCATTGCTTGATGATGAGGAATGGCAATGGTAAAGCCAGTGGTTCATCGATTTGATGTCTGGCTAGTTCAGCTGGATCCAACCCAGGGATCAGAGATCAAAAAGACCAGGCCGTGTGTGGTTATTTCTCCTGATGAAATGTCTGCATTGAAAACTGCCATTGTTGCGCCCATGACCTCCAAAGGGTTTCAGTTTCCTTCTCGGATCTCTTGTGTTTTCCGGGGTAAAAGTGGCTTGATTTTACTGGATCAAATGCGTGCAGTGGACAAATCCAGGCTGGTGCAGAAACTTGGTGTGATTTCAACTGATGATCAGCATAAAATAGTGAATTGCTTACATGAGCTTTTTGCGTTTTGAAGATCAGGGATGACGTTGTTGCTTTAGGGCTTTTATTGTGTCGAACTACCAAAAACTTTCACAACCATTCATTTAGCCGCAGATACACGCAGATGTTCGCGGTTAAAGATCAAAACTTTAACCAGACAAAGAACTCATTTGTGTTGTTTCAATGCCTATCTGCGTCAATCAGCGTTCATCTGCGGCTAAATACTGTTTATTTCCGCTTGCAGCACATAACTTCATTCCACTGTAAAGAATTCCGACAAATAAATCACACTCACCCCATTAATGCCAATCCCCAAGCTCCCAAAACCACACCGACGGTAATAAAAGCTAATCCCCTATCGAGCTGTTTTTGTTGTTGCTCAAATCGTTGTGTAAAATATTCCGACACTAGCCCCAACCCAATCCCCGCTAAAAAACCAAACAGATGTGCCCCGATATCAGTATTTTCTCCACTTGCTCCCAGTAGAGCCAATAATCCTAATGCAGCTGCAATAGGCATTAGCCAGCCTCTGCGACGGTTGTTGCGGAAGTGGAGCATATTGATGGTTGCCAGCAGGCCAACGGCACCGAATACTGCTGTTGATGCACCGATGGAACGATGATCGGGGAATTGAACCAAGGCATTCAGCAGATTCCCGAGGGCTCCGGCACTGATGACTAAAAACCAGGCGCGCCCTGATCCAAGTAATCGGCAGAGACGAACCATAAAAATCCCGCCAAGAGCGATGTTGCTGAACAGGTGCAGGGGGCCGGAATGCAAGGTGAGTGCTGTGACCAAACGCCACCATTCACCGTTAAGAATTTTTTCCGCATGAGCATTGCCAAGTTCAGCCCAATTGACTGGTTGATGTCCAAACAGATTAATTTGTTGCTGGGTGACGTTATGGAAAATTGCCAGAAGAATTAAAATCCAGATGGTTGAGGCGGTGTTCTCTTGCAGTTTACGCTCAACAGGAGGAGGAGGTGGCCAGTTGCGGTTTTCTGTTTCGTATTGGATTAATTCCTGACAGGCGTTTTGATATTGATCTACGGGAACTAGTAGCTGCCATCTGTCGTCACGCTTTTCACTGCGGCAAGGAATCTGGCGCGATTGAAGAACCAGCGTCCAGCTTTTCAGCTTGCGTTTCGGGATAGTCTGATCCGATGGTCCATCCTTCAGCTCTGGTGGGATCGGAACCCAGTCCAGAAGTTCAATCTCTATCTGTTTTTCTTCAATCATACTTTTCATAATTGCAGATAACTGATATTAACGGTACTGCAAATCTGTTGTTAGCCACAGACACATGTGGACAAGAGCAGACAAAATCAAAACCTTGTCTCGCGCAAAGCCGCAAAGATCGCAAAGAGAGTCAAAAACAAGATCAAGTCTTTAGGTTTTAAATCAAGAAAAAATGTCTCCTCTGCGTTCTTTGCGGCTTGAGTGAGTGTAGCGAACGAGCGTGAGAATGAATTCTGTCTTTTGATCGTAAGTTTTACGTCCAGCAGTTGTCCGTGTGTGTCCGTGGCAAAAAAAA
>JAYEME010000197.1:0-1724 GCA_034717915.1 Thermodesulfobacteriota bacterium | reverse complement strand
ATGACACCTCAAGCAGAAGCACTTTTTAGATTCATTGAGCAGACTATTGATACAGAACTCTCCAGTGAATTAGCATTCCTTGCAAATTATGATGAAACAAAGGATGCTATTCAGGAAATAGTGGATACCCTCTGTGCCAATATAAGTGAGACAAAATCTGCTGTTTAATTATAGGGCGGTTGGAGGTTGTTTTACATGAGTGATATTGGAGTCAGAGAATCGGTTGGATCGGTCCCGCAGTCGACCGTCGAGGTAGTTGGTGTGGCAGGTCGGCGGCGATTCACGGCTGATTACAAGCGTCGTATTCTGGACGAAGTCAGCCGTGCCGGTCGTGGAGAAATTGGGCTGATTTTACGTCGTGAAGGGTTATATTCCTCACAGTTGAGTCAATGGCGAGATTGGAGGAATGGAATGATGTCGAAGAATAAAGGTTCCGGGTTAACGAGTGAATTAAAGGCGAAGAATCAGCGTCTGGAGAAGGAGAACGCCCGGCTCAAGCTGAAACTGCGCAAAGCCGAGGCGATGCTTGATCTCCAAAAAAAAGCGGCGGAGATACTGGGTTACGACGACGAGAGCGAAAGGAGCGACTCGTGAAGTTGGTTGATGAGCGTGACGGTCTTCTCACTGTCGCCGAGGCTTGCGAGAGTGTCGAGTTGCCGCGCGCCAGTTACTACCGCTCCAAGTTGCCCTCGGAAGTGATCAGACGCCCTCATTCCCCAAGACGACTGACGGATGTTGAGCGTCAACAGGTGTTGGAGACGCTGACCAGTGACCGTTTCTGTGACCAGTCGGTACGTCAGGTATGGGCGCAACTGCTTGATGAGAGCCAATATCTCTGTAGCGTGCGAACAATGTATCGTATTCTCAAGGATAATCAGGCGGTGCGTGAGCGACGTAATCAGCTTAGGCATCCCGAATATCAGCGGCCGGAGTTGCTGGCAACCGGCCCCAACCAGTTGTGGAGTTGGGACATAACCAAACTCAAAGGTCCGCATAAATGGAACTACTTTCACCTCTATGTTATTTTAGATGTCTACAGCCGTAAGGTTGTCGGTTGGTTGTTGGCTAACCGGGAGTCCTCGACTTTGGCGGTTGAGTTGATCCGTCAGTCGTGTCAGCGAGAAGGGATTGGTCGCGAACAGTTGACCGTTCATGCTGATCGCGGTTCGTCGATGCGGTCAAAACCAGTGGCTTTTCTGTTGGCGGACCTGGGCGTGACCAAGACACATTCCAGACCGTACACGAGCAGTGACAATCCATATTCGGAGGCTCATTTCAGAACGTTGAAGTATCAGCCTGATTTCCCCGGAAAGTTCGGTTCGCTGCAGGATGCTCGGACGTTTCTGCATGGTTTTTTCGCTTGGTATAACCACGAACATCGCCATAGTGAGATTGGTTTAGTGACACCGGCACAACGGCACTCTGGCGAGGATAAAACCGTTTATAACCAACGGCAGATGGTTCTGGAGGCGTTTTACAGACAGCATCCGGAGCGTTTCGTGCGCGGCACGCCGTCGCCACCGAAACTGCCGACAGAGGCATGGATTAACAAACCAAATGTGGAAAGAAAGATAGCTTAAAAAAACTAAATATTTGTCTCATTCTCATTGACACAGCCCGAAGACTGGAAATATTCAAGTTGTGTGGATTGGTTGACATCAATGAATGGTTTGATTAAAATAGATAAAGAATATAAATGGTTAATGGGGTAGAAGGAGTGGGGC
>JAYEME010000196.1:0-26053 GCA_034717915.1 Thermodesulfobacteriota bacterium | reverse complement strand
ATGTGCTGACTGGATTGATCCATGGTTTCCAGCCCGGCAATCGAACGGATCAGGGTTGATTTTCCTGACCCTGAAGCCCCGATCAGGCCAACCATTTCTCCAGCACTCACTTTGAAATTGATATCTTCAAGCACCTTTTTATTTCCAAAAGTTTTGTGCAAACCTTCAATGTCGATAACCGTGCCATCCATAGTGATCCCTCTGCGTATCAATTGTTTTCCTGAGTAAAATTTTCACTAGCCTGGTCAACCTAAGGTGCGTAGATTAAGTTTTGGTTAGGGAATAGTTATTGTTTGATGATGAAGTGTTTGAACGAAAAAATCGACTACTGAGGTTGTTGTGTTGAGGTGTTGATGGATGTGAAAAATAGATGTTTTGTGCGTAAATGTCAGTGAAGCAGTTTATCAAAGCCGGTATAAAAAAATCGCCCTAGCCCGATGGTATAAAGAAGAGATCCGTAGAGAGCGTGTTCAAATGATACTGCCAGTAATGATTGTGTTTTTGCATACGTCCAGGCAAACAGGTAACCACCAAAGAAGGTTAATATGATTGAGATGGGGTGAAAATAGATAATATGACCAAAAGCGAAAGCTATCGCACTCAGATGGATAAGGGATCTTTCATTCTGCAGGAGTGGACGGTAGCGATGAAATAAAAAAGCCCGATAGATAAGTTCCTGCGGATAAACAGACAGCAATGGGTAAATCACCATCAACGATAGCCACAATGAAAAATGATGTGTTGGACAGTAGAAAAGAAACTCCGGATAAAAGAGATAGGTTAACGCAATAAGGACTATTGCCACCAGAACAAAAATCCATAACACCCTGGGGATGTCTTGCGTCCACCCCTGTTTATTGAGAAAGAACTGATTTCTGAAGCTCTTATTCTTATAGAGAAAAATGACGCCGAGCAGAGCGAGTAACAGCAGGAATATCAGGGGGGATGAGGTATGATGAAACGCATAATAATATGGAGCAAGAAAAAATAGTAAGGCAAACTCCGCCCAGAGAAATAGTTTTTTTACTCCGCCATGGCTCATCAGATTTTGTTCCAATTCATAGATTTTTTTAGTTCAATTTTCTGGAAGAAGCATCCTTATCTCTTCAACCATAGATAAGGCTCCGTCAGCATAGGCTTGCCAGTCAGGACTGGTTAATACCAAAGAGTCTTTGATCCCACGATGCTTAGCTTCCAACTGATTCAAGTTAAGGGTTATTTCGCCCAATTGAGGTTCATCAATCTGCGCAATTTTAAGAATCTGCCGGGCAACATAGTCGCGCCCCTCACTATATTTCACCTGACTGCTCAGCTGTCCCAGTTTCTGTAACTGGCACGCTGAACGCCCCTGGGTACTGGCAGTAAAAGTATGTTCAGCCTGACCGGATAGTTGAATTAATTTGCTAACAAGTTCGTTCATCAGGGTGTCATTGCCTTTGAATAAGGATCAGGTTGAGGTTCAACGGAATCGGCCGGCGAGGAAATGGCTGATACCGAAGATGAGAGTAAATACCAGTGGTGAAATAACCAGCCAGGCGATCAGACCCTGCAGATTAGACTGCCAGAGATGGCTAAAAAACAGATATGGAGTTTGTTTGATCTGATCCAGAAGTTGGAGATGATTTTCAGGAAGAAAGTTGGTTGCAAACAATTTTTCGCCCAGGATCAAATAGGGAATAAACAGGATAATCTGGAGCGGATACATCAGATAGTTTGCCAACTGCATCACGACCTGATTAACTCTCAGCCATGAAGCGATGATAAGACAGAGAAGACTGGTTCCCCAGACAAGAGGCATCATTCCCAGAGTGGACCCTAATGCGAATGCCAAGGCCAAGTCGCGAGGAGAAATGCCTTGTTTCAGCTGATCGTGAAACAGAAGCCACACACGTTGAAATATCCCCCCTCTTGCGCCGTTGCATTTAGACTCGGTCACGGTGGATATGAAAGCTCAGGTTGGCACCGGTCACAGTACTGCGACCGGTATAAACAAAAAGAATCAACCATACGATCTGCAAGAATATCAATATGCCTGGCTGCCATAGATTTTGTAGTCCCAGCAACAAATCGGGAAATATTGTCTGAACCGAATTGAAAAAGTATGCGCAGGCTAAAGCGTAGGGGATTGCCAGTAATCCCATCACCTGGTAGGCAGAGAAGGTATTGTGACCGCGAAAATCGGCACGCAGGAACTCGGAAAAAATTCGCCATAGTTGGGTTACCAGTAAAACAAGAGCAAAGGCTGTTGCAAAAAAGCCTGACAGAAAAAGTTCAACACCCAATAATCCGGTCAACAGATAAAGAATTGCTGTCAGTGCTTGCACCGGGACGACGGGTTCTCCTTCCAGGTCGCTGGCATAACTGATCTTTCGAGTCTCCCCATGAAAAGTGAAATGCCAACGGGAAAATAACTGCCGCATGGCAGGGCGACACTGGGAAACAGGTTTTCCATAACAGCAACCAAAACTGATACAAGCCAATCGTCCGAGCCCTTCGCCAAAGGCATAGGCGATGCTGATCGCTGCCAGAGTAGTCAGTACCGGCATTTGATACCCAGCCAGAAGATTGACCAGTTTAACGATCCAGGGGGCTGCCAGTATGCCGACAAAAACTGCACCTCCGACGGTAAAAGTATGAGACTTCCCTTCAATAATTCTTGCCATCAATCTGGAAGCTGGAACACAGAGCAGCAACAAACAGGCAGCAACCAGAATCACTCCGGTTAGGGGCACCTGAGCAGCTCCAAGAAGCACTATCAGCATGAGCAAACCAATCAGGTAGGCATTAGCTGTCAGCAGCCCGTACCAGGTCAGGTTAACCCCCTGCCATTGTCCATTGCCTAGCGGTCGGATCGGCAGCGTAGCGAGCATCTGCCAACCGTCCCGTGGCAGAACCCTGAATCCCCAGATCAAGATCAGCCCGAAAAAAGTCAGCAATGAAAGAACAAATAGCTCATTGATCATTTTGCGCTCCTTGAAAGTGCTGTTTCTGCTGAATTGATGTTCCCAATAGTGATCTGACCTGAATATCTGTTTCTACCAAGGGGGTTTGAAAGCCTGCACTGAAACGACTTTGTACATCCTGCCGCAAGCGATTTGCCAACAGATCCTCAGCAAATTTGAATCTCCCTTTTTCAAACAGGAGGACATCGGTACTGCTCCCCGGACGATAGAGGCTTTTGGGGACACCTTTTTGGAGAAACATCCCGATTTTCATCGGTTTTGGATTGTCATAACAACAGGTGCTATAACACTGGACGATATCGCCGATCATCAAGGCGACAATTTCCAGCATGGCCACCTTTCCGACACCACTTCCACCTTCAACATCGGTATCGATGATAGTGACAACACGTCGGTTTTTTGAAAAAGGGGTTGCTTCAGTAATGATTGCCTGTGGATTACAAGAATGGAAACATCCATCGACCTGATAATAGTCAACGACCTTTCCAGCGACCGGAGTATGGTTATAATGATATTTGTCTGGAGTCAGGCGGAACAGGGCAAAATCCCCACCTCTGAAGCAATCAAGCCAAGTAGATTTCTGTTCACCGAGCAGCTCTTCATAGCTGAAAAACTTCCCCTTTATTTCCATGTCGGAGGTTTCATCCAGTGAGCCAACAATCACCCGTGCATCGGCGGGAGAGAGAATTGCTTGTGGCTGTTCCGGCATCGGCCGGTAGATCCAGTAGCGAATTTTCCTCTCAAAAACTTTCCGTGCTGTATCAAGAGTTCTTGACGGGTCAAGACATTCTCCCAAATTAATTCCGGCTTCACGTAAAAACTGTTGATTACCCAGAACTTTGGTAGCCAACGCCATGTCGTAGTTGAAAAATCCCAGCAGTTTAGAAACCCGCGCACTGGTCAAAAGTTGGAATAGTTGTGGAGCCTTTTCGCGCACCGGGTGGTAAAGCCATTGGACAATCCGATCAGCAAAAAGTGGTTCGTTACAGACTCGTCCGCTCGCTCTCTCGATATATTGATGGGTCAGACTCATAGTTTTCCTGTGTCGTTGTAAGGTGTTGTGCTGACAGAAGCCGATCGCGGTGCTCTGTCAGCAGCATCAGGTTAAGCATTCGCTGTAATGGTTGACTACCAAGCTGGTCATCAAGCAGATCCTGCTGAGCCACTCGACAGAACGCCGAAGCACTTCTCCCCGGCATCAGAACAGAGAGCAGTGGTCGCAGATCCCTGTCGATTGCTTCCGTACCGTTCTCAATCTGTCGCAAATCTTCTTGAAGAAACCCAATCGCTTGCTGCATGTGTTGTCGGCGCAGATTCTCGCGATAGTATTTCTCCGCGGCCTGATTAAATTCATCCGCTTCTTCTTTCAACAGACTATCTACTTTGCTCCCGGCAATCTCGCGCACCAGTCGCCCTGCAGCAGAATATTTCTGCGGTTGTTCAAGCCGCTGTTGTAAATCATCAAGGAGCGGTGCAAACCCGAACATCTCAATCAGATCGGCACCATCTTCACGTAACAATTCCAGCAGTGCTTTACAGTAATCTTGATGATAGACGCGTAGATACCGAGGATAACGCCGACTGGTACGAATCCGGTTGGTTTTTTTTAAAATCTTCAGCAAAAAACGATTCCGAGTTGTTCGCAGGACAAAGAAAGTCGGGATACCGACTGCCATGCCAAAAAAGATCTGCCGCCGTTCACTTTCAACGAATGGCGTATCTGGAATATGCCGATGACGAACCTGCCCGTTTGCCATGTATTTAAAAGCCAGAGCAGTGATCAGAACCTGAAGGTTGGTCGCTCCGCCAAGATCCTTCTCCAAATCTGGAAACAGACTGTAGTGCCGCCCTTCAAAGCCACTGAACCCCATACCAGCGTAATCACGGAGCTTAAAAAACTGATAAAGAGACATCTGCTTATCTAATATCCCCATATCGGCCAGATCTTCTTTTAGCTGTTCCTGATTTCCGATGTTTCCGTTATAGGCTGGACTCTGTTCGGTACTTAAAAAGCAGATCGGATAGTCGAGCAAGCGGAAGTCGGGCACCAGATCACCACGCAGAGCAAAAGCTTTACTCAAGAAACGATCCAGCCAGTGCGGTCCAAAGGGGGTCAGATGATGACCAAAACAGGAGAGGCTGGCTTTCTTTTTCCAGCGTCGCCAGAACATCCTTAAGTGGGTAAAATCAAGCTGATGCGGTAGAAAACCAAGTGCATTTTCCGGGTGAAAATCGGAAAATGCCAGTCGATATGGTGCGGCACTGTAGGTCGTAGCAAATAACGGCAGGAAATGCTCCATGATCTTACTGGAAAGGTCACCGAGAAACTTTTCATGCCCCGAGCCAAACTCACTCTCCTGGTCACGGCAAGCCGCAGTCAGCTTCTGGCTACCAAGGCTGATGTGAACCCCATTATTCGACAAACTGGTATTGGAGACATTCGGCAGCACCACCAGGTTGTTGGTGACGATTCCCGCTTCACGCAACTTGGCAACGGCGTTCAACTGACTCCGGCTGAGAACCTGATGGCATAGCCCCATATAGCTGTGCTTCTCCTCACCACTGTTCCAGCCTGAAAGGCACGGGCTCATGAAAAGTTGGCGATAAAAGGCGTCAGGAATAATATCGTTGAGGGATTTCTGGCGTAGTGGCGGATGGGGAGAAAAATAGATCATTGCCTCCTGCCCCTCTTCCAGTAATCCGAATTGCAGGTTGGCATAGCGCACCAGCAACTGAGTGAAGAGGAAGCGTTTAGCTGTTTCTTTGGCCAAGGCCTGTCCCATCCCACGTTTAGGGGAGAGAATTTCAATATGAAAAGATAAGGTCTCTGGCGAAGTATTATCGTTGAGATAATGGTTCAGCAACGACTTGCCAACAGACGCCAAAGGGCTCGATGCCAAATGCTGGTTGCCGAGCAGATTGGCAAGTGCTAGCTTGACCAGATAACTGATTGGAACCCGAAGGTAAGGTTCTCCGTTTTTTCCAGTGATTGCATAGCGATCTGCGTCCTTGCGATTCCCCTCTTGTGGACAGTCCTTATTCGCCAGAAGATCGCGGGTAAAAACTTTTTTAGCAAAATTGGATAAACGTCTTCTGGGAAAACTGACCCAACTATTTTCCCAAACCTGATTATTTTGATCAGACAGAAATGCCCGTAGTTCAGAAATGAGTTTTTCAGGGGCTTCACCGCTGCGGGTTCGGCGTTGCAAGTTGGCAAAAAACCTTGACTGCTCTATCTCTCTTGGCAGGTCGACTTGCTCCCGATTACCAACCACTACGGCTTGCAGTTCAGTTTCAGATCCAGCACTGACATCGTTATTGGTAAACGGGAGTTGACTGAGCAGTTCAGTTTCGAAATTGATTCCGAGAGCAGCAAAGCAGCTTTCCAAATCAGCAGGGCGCTGATTGCCGGTCGTTGGGATTAATTTCAACTTGCCAGACATATGATAACACCTCTCCTTGGTCTTATTTAATCTGCACTTTAATCATCAAATATTTCCAGGCTGTTACAATTGTGTCAGTATCTTGTTAGCAGCCATCAAAACCCTCCGTTTTTTTCTTCATCTCCACATATTTTCTTAACATTCACCCTTGATGATTGGGTCAATCTTTTTTTAAAGGAGCCCATCTTGTCAAAAAAACACTATCTTCTCGATACCAACGTATTGCTGCATGACGCCGATTCAATCCACAGCTTTCAAGAGAATGAAGTCATCCTCCCCCTTCCGGTAATAGAGGAGCTTGACCATTTTAAAAAAGACGGGACAGAGAATGGCCGCAATGCACGTCAAACCTCGCGGGAGCTTGATCGTCTTCGCCAAAACGGAGTGCTGACCAATGGGGGTGTGCCGCTTGAGAATGGAGGGCGATTGCGGGTTGTGGTCACACAAAACAGTTGTCTGGATCAACTACCACAAGAACTGCGTTCTCCCTGTGTTGATCACCAGATTCTTGCTCTTGCCATTCAGGAAAAACATCGCTGCAATGGTCCGGTTATTCTGGTAACCAAGGATATTAACCTGAGAATCAAAGCTCATGCAGTCGGTATTCAGGCTGAAGATTACGAAACAGATAAAATTTCTCTGGACAATCTTTATACAGGAACAGAACAGCTCGATTTGGTCAGTGAGCAGATTGACCAGTTTTTCCGTGAACAGCAATTCAGCAATATTGAGCAGACATTTCCGGCACACATTTGTCTGAACATGCAAGCGGTTGATAATCTACAGCAAAAAGCCATTGGCCGCTTTGATCCACGACAGAAAGCCATCCTGCCACTCCGCAATACCCCGCAAGAAGGTTACTGGGGGATTATCCCACGCAACCTGGAACAAAAATTTGCCCTGGAGCTGCTCTCCCACCCGGACATCCACCTGGTCACCCTGGTCGGTTGTGCCGGAACCGGTAAAACTCTGCTGGCATTGGCTGCCGGATTACAATCTGTCACGGAGACCAGCCTTTATTCAAAACTCCTCGTCTCTCGACCGGTATTCCCGATGGGGCGTGATCTCGGATTTCTCCCCGGGGATATTGAAGAAAAGTTGTCACCATGGATGCAACCGATCAACGATAATCTTGATCTGCTGCTCAGCGATGGTGGTGTCCGCAGGAAACAGCAACGACATGAAGAGCTTAAAGATCTGGGGATTATTTCGGTCGAACCGTTAACCTACATTCGTGGTCGCTCGATCCCACGCCAGTATATGATCGTTGACGAAGCACAGAATCTGACCCCTCACGAAGTCAAAACGATCATCACCCGAGCCGGGGAAGGGACTAAAATTGTCCTTACCGGTGACCCGGAACAGATCGACAATCCTTATGTCGATGCATCCAGTAACGGGTTAACCTATGTCGTCGAACGTTTCCGTAACAGTCCCCTCGCTGGTCATATTCTTCTAACCCGGGGTGAACGCTCCCCATTGGCAAATGCCGCCAGTGAACTTTTGTAGCGGAGATTTATTTTTATGCAGGAGATAACCGTGACCAGTTGGGCGCATTTACAGGACGAGCTATTTGAGGATGCCTGGAATAGTGAACTGGGTCGCTTCCGTTCGCGCTACGCTTTTCGCGGTCTTTCGGATATGAATTACCGCCTCGAAACCACGTTAATTCGTCTTGGGGGCAACTACGCCCCCCTTGAGAGGCACCTGCTGCGGAATTTTAAAAAATATGCCAGACGGAGTGTCGTTGAACAGGACTCCATCTGGCATTGGCTTTCGGTCGCACAACACTACGGGCTGCCGACTCGGCTACTCGACTGGACTTATTCGCCCTATGTAGCACTCCATTTTGCGACAGCTAATATTACTCACTTTGACCAGAACGGTGCAATATGGGCGGTGAATTATCTCAAAACCCATCAACTGTTACCGCAACGGTTGTGCGATAAACTGGAAGAAGAAGGTGCCAATGTATTTACCGTGGAGATGCTTTCTGAAACTGTTTCAAGTCTGAACGAACTCACCCTGCTTGGCAGTGATGACTTTACGCTGTTTTTTGAACCGCCCTCTATCGATGACAGGATCACTAACCAGTTCGGTTTTTTCTCGGTGATGCCTGACTCAACCCGTACTCTGAATAGCTGGTTGCACAAACACCCTCAGCTGTGGCGAAAAATAATCATCCCCGGGGCACTGAAATGGGAAATACGCGACAAACTTGATCAGGCCAATATCACTGAGCGGGTTCTGTTCCCCGGACTCGATGGACTCAGTTCATGGCTGAAACGCCAATATAGTCCGAAAACGGAGCAGGGAGAGATTGCTTTCAACCAGGTATAAACAGGCGGATCGTTCGTGATAATTCCAGCTGACCCAGTGGTTTCATCAGGAAGAGTCTGACAACAATTTGCAGCAATAGTAAAAGCAGAGGCCGTCGAAGTTGTCCGGCGGCCTCTGCTTTTTTTTCAGGTTAATAACACTTGTGATCAACCTTTGAACTGTGACATCAAGCGCTCAACAAACTTGGGATCTTTTTTGTCGACCTGGAAGACTACGGTCTCACCAGCAGGACCGGCGCCAAGGAGGGTCTTAGTGTACGGCAGATGTCCGTGAGCAGCGAAAAATTCCTTCATCTTGGCATCACCGACCACGAACAAGCGACCCTGTTTCTTGTAAACAGTGTAATTATCACCGGTAGTCTCAACGACAAAGGGGATGCTGCTGTAGATTTCCATCAGCCGCTCAGCCAGAGCCGGATCTTTTTTGGCGACTTCGTAGACAACAGTTTCACCATGAGGACCGGCACCAAGGACGGTCTTGGTGTACGGCAGATGTCCGTGGGCAGCGAACTTCTGGCTGCTCTCTTCGCTACCAACCACATAGTGTCGTTCCATATAATCGTAAATAAAAAAGTTACCATCTTTGCTCATCAGCTGCTGCGGGCCGCTCATTTCAGCCTGCTTTGTAGCCGTTCCAGCACAACCAACCATCACCAACACACCTAATACCAGACTCATAATCAATTTCTTGTTCATCGCTTTTTATCTCCTTGGGGAAAATTTTTCAAAATGAAACACAAAAAATATGAGTTTAACGTTAGGGCTGTATGAGAGTTCGGTTAGGAATCGAGTAATCTGGAGGAATCTACCCCTCAGGCTCTCACAGAACAGGATGTGAATCTCTCGCTTCATTCGGACTTTTCTTTCGTTACCCTATGAGAACAGATAATTCTAAAACAGCGCAGTGGAACATCAGAGAGACCAGAGAGGAAACAATCCAAACCTTATCCTAATAATAACCTCACCGATACCTAACTTGAATCTCCGTAAATAGGAAAAATCTATTATGGAGAGAACTGATATGGCACAAGTCGACCTGCACGTACATTCGAAATATTCAAACCATCCATCCGAATGGTTCCTGCAACGCCTGGGGGCGTCGGAATCCTATACAGAACCGGAAACCATCTATAAGCTGGCGCGTAAGCGGGGGATGGACTTTGTCACGGTGACCGATCACAACCGGATCAAAGCGTCCATGGAACTGGTCAAAAAGCACCCGAAGCACTGTTTCACTGGTGTCGAGTCAACCGCCTATTTTCCTGAGGATAACTGTAAAATTCATGTTCTTATTTACGGACTGGATCGTGACCAATTCGCAAAAATTCAGAAAAAACGTCTGAATATCTATAAACTCAGAGAATTTCTGCAAAAAGAAGATCTGGCCTGTGTGGTTGCCCATGCAACCTATTCCGTTAATGGCAGATTGACTCTGGATCATCTGGAAAAGTTGATCCTGCTGTTCAATATTTTTGAAGGACGTAACGGGAGTCGCAGCAGTCTACATAATGATGTTCTTTCTCGTGTCCTTTCAGGGTTAACAAAGGGGGATATCGAACGTTTACAGCAAAAATACCAGATCGAACCCTGGGGATCCGAGCCATGGAAGAAATCTCTGACCGGAGGATCTGACGATCATGCCAATCTTTTCATCGCCAAAACCAGTACCGTTGCGCAGGCAAAAACCCCCGAGGAGTTTCTACAACAGTTAAAGCGGGGAGAAATGTGCCCCCATGGGCGGCAGAACGATTTTCAGGGTTTGACTTTTGCCATATACAAAATTGCATTCGATTTTTCTCAGCATAACAGTACCGCTTTCGCCCAATCAACCATCAGTGATCTGACCCGCCATCTGTTTGATGATCACAAGAAGCTGGGTTTCAGAGACCGGTTACGCCTGAATAAAATGAAATCGCAAAAGAACAATGCGATTTATCAGAATATTGTTCAATTGATTGAGACCAGTCGTACCCTTAATGATGATGATATCGATGCCAGGCTTAACCTCCTTTATGAATGTATCAGCGACATCTCCGATCAATATTTTCGTTCATTACTGACATCACTCAACACCAATATTGAGGAAATGGATATTATTCAGATTATTCAAGGGGTGTCATCGAGTATCCCGGGAATATTTTTATCCATTCCGTTTTTTTCGGCATTCAAGCACCTGTTCGGAGACCGGCAGTTGATTAGCAGTCTCGAAACCAGCCTGGGCAAGCAGGTCTGTCAACAGCCGAAACGGATACTCTGGTTAACCGACACCCTCACCGATTTGAACGGGGTCTCCATGACCCTGCAAACAATCGGCAAACTGGCAGAAGAAAAAGGCTATGACATTCGCATCATGTCAAGCCTGTCAAAAGAGCAGCAACAGAGCAGTATTCCTCAATCAACCCTGGTGGTTCCTCCCTTGTATTCGTTTCAACTTCCTCACTATGAAGATCTGGATATCAATGTCCCTTCTGTCCTGCGGATGCTCAAGCAAGTTTATGAATACAATCCGGATGAGATCTATATTTCCACCCCTGGGCCCGTCGGCATGCTGGGGATGCTGATAGGGCGCATATTGGGAACGGAAATAAAGGGGATCTATCACACTGACTTTACAATGGAATCTGAAGCAATTATTGCCGAACCTGCGATATCGAGCATGATTGAGCAGTACAGTAAGTGGTTCTTTAACCAGGTTGATACTCTTCTAGTTCCGACCAGCGAGTATATGCAACTGCTCAAGGAGCGTGGTTATCGACATCGCCACATGGAAAAGTTTCGCAGAGGGCTGCGAATTGAACATTTCAGACCGCAAGAATTACAGAAAAAAATGTCGGACAAACAAATTAAACTCCTTTATGTCGGACGAATTTCCAAAGACAAAAACCTTGATTTTCTCGTAGATGTCTATCGTCAATTGCGGGAACTTCATCCTGATATCAGTCTGACTTTTGCTGGAGTTGGGCCATACCTGCAGGAACTTCGAGAAGAGTGTTTACATCTGGCGGGGGTCAATTTTCTTGGTCGGGTTCCATATCACGAATTGCCACAACTCTATAATCAACATGATCTGTTTCTGTTTCCCAGTGTAACCGACACGTTCGGCATGGTTGTTCTGGAAGCACAGGCCTGTGGCCTTCCCGCCTTGGTCTCAAATGTCGGTGGGCCGAATGAAATTGTGCGTGATGGTGAAACCGGTTACGTTCTGCCAGTTGAAACACCACAACCCTGGGTTGACAAGATCAGCGAATTGCTGACCGATATTTCATCTTCAGGTTCCCTCCGTCAGCGACTGGGCATAGCGGCTCGGATCCGCGTCGAAACTCAATTCAACTGGGATACCATCCTTCACGATATGGTCAAGCCTGACCCTGCTGGTGTTTCACGCCTGCATCAGCAGCGGCAGAAATCTTCGCTCAAGCGCCTCTTCAAACTCGCATCCAATATGATGGTGCATTAAACCATGGAGCGATTAAAGTGGATATCGGCGGGCGGGCGGGCTTTGGGGCGATTATTGCTCAAAGGGCGTGTCCCAGGGCAGTTAGTGATACAGTATACCGATCACTGTAACGCCAGTTGTCCGCAGTGTGGAATGCGTGTCAGTAATCCATTTCCCCGCAATACCCTTGCACTTGATAAAACGAAACAGATCATCAGTTCTGCCGCCGAAAAAAATATTGACGCACTCTCATTTACCGGTGGAGAACCTTTCCTTTTTCTTGACCAGGTTTGTGAACTGGCAACCTTTGCCGGAGAGTGTGGTGTTGAATATATTCGCACCGGAACCAACGGTTACCTGTTTCGCAACTCTGAACAAGCCGATTTTGAGGATCGGATGAAATCCCTGGCTGCCCAACTGGCTGAGACCCCGATTCGCAATATCTGGGTAAGTATTGACTCTTCCGATGTAGCAACCCACGAACGGATGCGTAGCTTGCCGGGGGTGGTCAAGGGAATTGAAAAAGCCCTGCCGATCTTTGCTGAACATGGTTTGTATCTGTCTGCCAATCTGGGGATTAACCGTAATTTTTCTGGAATAGATAAGGATCGAGATAATCTGGACTACGACTTCTTCTTTTCCGGTTTCGACCGTTTTTATCGTTTTGTCAGAGAGCTTGGATTCAGTATCGCCAATGTCTGCTATCCCATGTACAGCGAGGTAGAAGAATCAGCCGATGTTGTTTACGCTGCAACGGCAGCCGACCGGGTCGTCTATTTCTCCAAAACAGAAAAACTGGCAATGTTGCAAGCGTTGTCTGATTGCATCCCGACACATCGTGACAAATTGCGGATATTCACCCCCCGTTGCAGCATCCATGCGCTATTAAACCAATATCGGGGCAAGGAAGAGTTAACCTCTGCTTGTCGTGGCGGCATTGACTTCTTTTTTGTAGACAGCCAAAACGGTCATACCTATCCCTGTGGTTATCGGGGAGATGAAGACTTGGGTGAGTTCCCGGAGCTGAACCTCAACAGCCTCCACACCAAGGGGACTTGCCGACGTTGTGATTGGGAATGTTTTCGCGATCCATCTGAACTGTTCAGCCCACTCCTCGATTTACGCACGGCACCACTTCGCTTGATAAAAAGACTACGCCAGGACCGTAAATTTTTCCAGCTCTGGAAAGAAGACCTTCTCTATTATCGAGCCTGCCATTATTTTAATGGCCGCGTTCCATCAAATGGAGAAAAATTACAACCGTGGGAAACGCTTATGGCACCACATGCCAATAGTGTCACATTCGGCGGATAAGTTACTGATGAATCATTACATCCCAGTGAGGCTGTCAGACAACTGAACCTGCCTCTCAGTATGGATCTTTTTATTTTTTGTTTTTCTTGACCGATTTTTTGCTCTTCTTGCTTTGTGCGGCTTTTTTATTTTTCTTATCTGGCTTAACCGTTTTCTTAGTTTTTTTCACTTTCTCTTTCACTTTCTCTTTTTCTTTCGATTTTTTCTTGTCAGCTTTTTTGGTATTTTTTTTCTTCTTTAGTGCTTTCTTCGCCGGTTTAGCTTTTTTAACCTCTTTTGTTATTTCAGAAGCAACCAGTGCTTTTGCATCAGTAATCACCTGAGTGGCTCTAATCTCGCTGAACCCTTTGATAGTCGCTACCTGACTGACCGTTTTACCAGCCAGATCTTCAGCGGTCACGATTCCATTTTCGGCCAGAAGGGTTACCGTCGAAGGGCCGATACCACGAACTTCCAAAATTGTTTTTGACATTGGATATTCTCCTTTTTCGCGTTTAAAATTTCTGTTTACTCCACAACGACATTATCTTTGATAAAATCCTTGATGAATCTACGAATTTCTCTAGCCGCACTAGTATCCAGCTCATCACAGAGAGATACAAACTGATCCCGTGCTGCCCCGTTGATCCGAATCACCAGTTGGCTGTCCTTTTTTTTACTTTTTTTGTTTTTTTCAGTTTCGTTCATCGTATCCTTTCCCGGTCGCGGTATTCGTAATTATTTCCCCGATGAGCTCCTTGCTGAGAAGCACTTCGGGGGAAAAGGATTTCGGTAATCCGTCAGTTGCCAAAGCAGCGTTTTTATAGTTCTTGTCGTCAGTCACTTCTTTTTTCACAAAATCGGGGACTCTAAATTTCCGGCTTGCTTCAACACTGCTAAATTCAACCTCCAGAACAAGCAAAGAAGCAAGAGATCCTGAGAAAATATCAATCTCAAATACATGGCCACAGTTTTCTACAAGGTAGCGGATCTTCTCAATCCGTTTTCCCTCAGTCAAAGGCCAGAGCATCTTAAATTGCTCATCAGGTATTTGGCATTCCTGTTCAAAACGCTCAAGGCCGCTCCCCTGCTTCAAAGTCATCCAGCATAGATTATTTCTCTGACGAATCCGCAGTTCCCGTTGGTTTTCCAGGATTAAATAGCCCTGTTTGATTTTCTCTCCAACCGCCTTTTCCAGCAGCCCCTCAGGCAATTGCGACACAATAAATTTTCGTTCGATTTCCAACTGTTGCTTCATCAGCTATCCTTCATCACCCGATCAATTTCCATCCACAGAGCAAGATAGGCTTTGTTCGCCCGTTTGCCCCGAGCAAAAATATCAATTGGAGTCCGATGTATCCCCATTTTTTCTACATCTGTGGAATAAGGGATAGCATTTCGTAAAAAACGTTTATAACGTTTACGCATTGAAATAGCCGTTTGCTGATGCAACTGCTTCCGTCCATCAACCATGGTGAAGAACGGAACCAGCTTTTTCCGGTTGTAATCTTCGTGTTTAAAAAACTTGGTCAACTGATCAAAAGTACGTTCCGACAGGGTTGTCGGCACGACTGGTACCAGGACAAGATCCGCTGCGGTAAAAATATTTTCAGCTAACTGGCTGATTGATGGTGGACAGTCCAGAATGACCAGATCATATTCTTTTTTCAGTCCCTTCAGCACTTGGCGCAGTCGATTTTTTCGCCGACCAATCTGCTGGAGAAGAATATCAAAATTACGAAAAGACAAATGACCCGGTATCACATCGAGGTTGTCATAATCACTTTCCTTGATCTGTTTCAAAATCTGTCCATAGGCCTTAAAAAACCGCCCACCCCAATTTTTTTTGGGGGAAGATTTTATCCTGAAGTAAAAGGAAGATGCACCCTGAGGATCAAGGTCCAGAAGCAGGGTTTTGCGCCCTGATTTGGCCGCCCAGTAAGCTATATTTACAGCAGATGCAGTTTTACCAACCCCACCTTTGATGCTGTAACACGCCAGAATTTTCATATATCCAAACCCTTCTTGGGATTAGTTTTAAACAGGTGGTTGAAGTGGTTTCTAATCGACTTGTCAACAAAAAGAGCAATGTTTTCCGCAACATGATTGCGTTCGTTAACTTGCTTGTTAAAAAGTACCGCAGCCAGTCCATTAATACTGGCAAGCTGATCAGCAGATAGATTTTTTCCCTGTCCAAAATGCACCAGAAACTCCCGTTGCACAGAAAAATCGTTGAAATGACCCAGATTATCCTGAAGAACTTTCAGTAATTTCACCAGTTGTTTGACTTCAGCCACAAGAAAGAGCTCTGCAAATAATTCCAGTAGATAGCGGAGCTTTTTGCATTCAATCCGTAAATCATGGATCGCCTGATCTGGCGTAGTGGCGTCGATCGCCACTCCATCAGCATGGATCTGTTGATATTGGGCAAGGATTTTTTTAGCAGCTAATTGTCTGATTTCTAAACCTGACTGCTTTGTCACAAATTCTGGTGGTTGTTGCAAGGTGAGCAACAAATGACTGATTTGTTCCTGATAAGCCGCACCAGTCAGAAAGTTGACTACTTTTTTCAAAGCGACTACACGGCGACGTTTGATCCGCCGGAAAATCTGATCTAAGCCCGGCCAGAGGTTCTCTGGCAACATACTACGATAATAATCCTGGTCCATTAAGAAGACATCCAGATCACGTAGATCGTTGCTTTGACTTCCTATTGTTTTCAACTCTGTCTTAAATAACTGATAGTGCTCTGAACTGAACGATTTTTTGAATAAACTGATCAGCGAACGGGTTTTGCGGATATTAACCCGATACTGGTGGACGAACTCAGTATCAACATCATCAATGATCCCCTGTTCCTGACCCTGTGCCAACTGGATCAGTTTGACAGCCATCCTGGAAATGGCTGCTTCTACAGGCTCAGTCGCTGCCAATTTAAAGATTGGCTTTCTTTCTGGAAAATTAACCCCCAATCCACTCTGTAACAGCAAGTTCAGAAGACTCATGTCCGGCAACTCTTCTGAATAAATCGCAGCAAAACATTTACTGATCTGAGCGTAGTTCTTTTGATAGCCACGCAAAGGGAACAGTTTGAGAAAATAGGACTTCTGGTCGTCTGAGCCAATCACAGTGGAGAGTTCCATCCGCACGACAATTTTTTCATCTAAATTCAGAATATTAAAGTGGTCGGTTTTCAGC
Organism: Thermodesulfobacteriota bacterium; assembly: GCA_034717915.1. Lineage (GTDB taxonomy): Bacteria > Desulfobacterota > Desulfuromonadia > Desulfuromonadales > Geopsychrobacteraceae > Desulfuromusa. The sequence continues at coordinate 9,381 of JAYEME010000196.1, read as the reverse complement.
TGACAGGAATACTTTGACACAAAAGCACGAATTGGACTGAGTTCTTCTATTTTATCAGCCAGATCCCCTACTGGAAGCTGCCACCAGAAGCGACTTTCGCCATGGAGATAACAAGATGCCAACAAGCCGTCATTGGCATCCAAAAGTTGCAACTTATCTTTATCTTCCAGAATCAACAACAATCCAGATTGCAAGATATCCCAATCAAAATTATCCAGAAGGGTCAAATTCTTTTGAATACCTGTAACCATGTGCAGAGCATAGCTTTTCGGTATAATCTCGCTTAATTCCTGAATAGGAATTTCATTATGAAGCCGATAACAAGCTTGAGGTGCCGTTTCCAACATGTTTTATGATACCCATCTTAACGCATAGCAGATGTCTATACAATATATATAGATATAGCTAAATAATCAAGAGGTTAAGTCCATCTCAGGAATAAATAATGTGTCCAATCTTTTCATATAAAACTTACAAGCATCCAACAAAGACCTAACACACCGCTGTAATGATCGCTGCACATTTAATCATCATTGAAAATGTAACTGTTCAACGTAGTTGGATAAAAAAATAGGCTTCTTCTATCCTTTAATATAATCACAGGCAGGCCACACCACAAATTACTGCCTCAAGAGGTTTCTCATTTTTAAGTACAGTATATCCCTTTTCCTGGTTATCCTATTAGTGGCACCTTTATCTGCTGCTCAAAGTGTTGAGCAGCATCGGTATCTGAAAAAAACCGGATCCGTGATCATTCCCTTCAATTGGCAGCTGGAGCAGGGAGACAATCTAAAACTGACGACCGACCTTGGCAAAGAGCGGGATATCACGCGGATGGATGCCGACTTTTCTACTCAATCCTGGTCAATTGACGATCCAACCGCAAAAACCAAAATGGGTGTCTTCCGCAACGGCAATGAGCTGACTTTTTCTGGTGTTTTCAAAGATAAAAAAATTGAGAGGACTGTCACGATTGATGCTGCCCCCTGGTATCAGGCACTGTCACTCTCGTTACGGCAGTTTACCGATCCAAGCCGTGAACATATTGAATTCTGGAGTATTCGTCCGGATAATCTGGCCATTCATCACTTGCAAGTCACCAGAGAGGCCGAAGAGATCCTCACCCTTGAAGGGATATCCAGTACAGCTATCAAACTGAAAATTCGGCTTACCGGTCTAAAATCAGCCTTCTGGAGCTGCTACTATTGGCTGCGTAAATCGGATGGCGTGTTTATCCGTTACGAAGGTCCCAGCGGACCGCCCGGTTGGCCGCTGACAATTGTTGAGTTAATTGATACTTCCGCCCAGGCAAAGCTGGATGGCGACCTGCAACAAGTTCAATAAACTTCCGGAACAAAGGTCTGATCGGTCATAGGCGATCGAACATAACTGATATTCTTAGAGCGTGGTGGCAAAACAATTGGTTCTGGAGTGAGGTCTTCATACGGGATTTGACCCAGCAGATGCGAAATAACATTGAGTCGGGCACGCTTTTTTACATCAGCATCCACAACATACCAGGGAGCCTGCTTGATATCTGTATGGGCAAACATCTGATCCTTTGCTACAGAATATTCGAGCCAGCGGGAACGGGATTCCAAATCCATGGGGCTCAACTTCCAGCGTTTGACCGGGTCATCAATCCGCGCCTGAAACCGCCGTTCTTGTTCCTCATTGCAGATTGAAAACCAGTATTTGACCAGAATAATTCCATTACGCACCAGCATCCGTTCAAACTCCGGACAAGAACGGATAAATTCTTCATATTCATCATCGCTACAAAAACCCATGACCCGCTCGACACCAGCCCGATTATACCAGCTGCGATCCATAAGAACCATTTCTCCAGCAGCAGGTAAATGCTGAATATAGCGTTGGAAATACCACTGAGTGCGTTCCCTCTCGGTGGGAGCCGGCAATGCCACAACCCGGGCAATGCGTGGACTGAGACACTCGGTAATCCGTTTGATACTCCCCCCCTTACCGGCAGCATCGCGACCTTCAAAAATCACCACAACTTTGAGCTTCTTATGCCTAATCCACTCCTGCAGCTTGACCAGTTCAATTTGTAATTTCTCTAAAGCCTGTTCATAGTCTTTCTTACTGATAGTTTTTAGCGCTTTATTGCGAGCTTTTTTTTCCCGATCAAACTTTCTCTTTTCTTTGCGCTCTTGCTTTTTGTTACCCATGATGTCCCTCCAGAGATTATTTTATGCTGATTTTTTTGGAAAATCGTAGTGAAGAATATGTCCACAGCCCTTTTTGATTTTTTTCCAGCTTCCACTATCCAGATCAATCGTTAAGATTGCACAGGTTGGTAGCCAGCCGGGAGCATCAGGAGATAACCATTCAGCCAACTCAGAAAGTCCAGGATTATGCCCAATGAGGGCGATGTGTTTATGTTCTGGAAGTTCACAGATCAATGTGATTAACGTTTTCATTTTAGCCGCAAAAATTTCCGACTGGTAAACTATTTCATCCTTTGAAATTTCAAGTTCCTGGGCAATAAGGCGTGTGGTTTTAGCAGCCCGTTTGGCCGGACTACTGACCAGAAGGTTCGGGATATCGCCACGCTTGACCATCCGCTTACCCATCTTCGGAGCGGCTTTTTTACCCCGCTCATTCAAGGGGCGGTCAAAATCGGAAAGAGTGACATCACTCCAGTCTGATTTGGCATGACGAATCAGGGTGAGACGTTTCATGTTTGCTCCTCAGTCGTGACAACTAAGCGACAATTAAAAGCCGATTCAAACAAACTTCCTTTGTTCTCGGCTCCATACAGTTCCACTGATAAATCATTGTCTCCAAACAATCTAAGCTCGAAAACATTCTTACGAAGTGTGCACTCGATATCACTGACCTGCCGATTACGACGACGATCCAAACCATCAGCCAGCCGTAAAATTCCGCCGAGTTTACGCACCAGAACCTGATCCTCAGCACTTAGTGAAGAAAAATTATCATGCGATTTTTTCGGTTTTGCCTTGCGGTGATAACGGGCAAGATTGGCGACAATTTCTCTCTCCCAAGGGGTAAAACCAAATAAATTGGCGTGTCGGATCAGATGATAGGAATGTTTATGATGTTGATTATAGCTGATAAAGTAGCCAATATCATGAAGCAGGGCTGCCGCTTCCAACAACTGTTCGTGTCTGGCAGTCAAATCATTCTGTTCAGCCACCGCAGCAAAGATTCTTTTAGCTAACCGACCAACCTGAGTTGAATGTAATTCGTCAAAACGGCACGACCTGGCAAACTCAAGGATAGAGTCGTGCCAATCACGAGATTTCTGCTGTTCTGGAATCAGCCCACGCTTTTGTAGACTTTGTAAAATCAGCCCTTCACGAATTCCCTGAGCATTGATACGCAATTGATTGGTTCGCATACGGCGCATCAGTTCGTCGGTCAGGATCATTCCTGCCAGAATAATGTCAGCACGTTGCGGGTTCAAACCTGGAATATTCAAGCGCTCTTTGTGCGTTTTTCGACTCAACATAGCCAGCAAATGAATAATTTCAGAGTGGAGAACTTCATAACGATGAACTGTTTCATATTGTTCCCCACGCATCGACATTACCATGCTGCCAATATTGGTCATGGTTCCCCCGGAACCGATCAGACAAGCGACAGGCAAACCGTCACCAATTCCATTCTTCTTCAAAGCTTTGCGAATATGTTTGCGCAGTTTTTTTATTTCCGAACTACTGCCGGGATCGTTGTGAAGATATTTTTCTGTCAGGAATACGGCACCTAATTCCAGAGAAATGACCGTTTCAGCATGGTGTCCTGTTGCTATAACTATTTCTACACTGCCACCACCGATATCGGCCATCCCGTAACGTTGCTGTCCCATGGCAAAATTATGATGGACACTTAAAGTGGCCAGGTCGGCTTCTTCTGATCCAGAAATCACTTTGATGTCAAGACCAGTTACGACCTTCACTTGTCTGAGAAATTCATTTCGATTGAGAGCTTTTCGAACCGCACTGGTAGCAACCACAGCCGCAACTTCAGCTTTAAGACCAACGCTGATTTTTGCCATTCTTTGTAGTGCATCAATAGCCCGGTCTTTCGCAACGGCAGAAATAAATCCGGTTTCGGTCAGCCCCTCACCAAGTCGCACCATGGCTTTTTCGTCATCCAGGATCCTGAAGTTCCCCTGCGGGTCAGCCTCCACAATAATGCAGCGGATTGAGTTGGTACCAATATCTATCGCTGCAAAGCGGGTTAGTTCCTGACTGTGGGGAATCGATTCTGTATCAGCTAGCACAATATTTTCCATCAGAAAAACAACCTGTTGCTAAATATTACTGTTGTAGTTATATTTACTCTCGCATACCGTAACATAATAACGTAGAATATACTTGGAGGATAAAGTAAATGGGCAACTGTTTAAAAGGAAAATCTCTGGTTAAAAAGAAAGATGCAAAATTTATCTGCGATAAATGTGCTGCTCAAGTGCAAAAAAAAGATCAGGTCTGCAGACCGGTCAAGCTAAAAATAAAAAAAAGTAAAAACAAAGAAAAAAAATCCTGACCCCTTTCTACCGATAGACTCTCTGCTTTCCTAAAAATCTGTTAGACTTTCGATTCAGACACAATAAAACTTTGTAATTCTATAAATTCCCGGCAAATCAGCGTATTTTTTTGGCTTGCTAACAGGATTCTCACAATTCTTCTTCAATATAAGCTGTCATCTACAATTTCAAAAGAAGAATGTGGGGTATTCAAATGGATCAGGTTCCTGCCGAAGAAACTAATACTACTGATATTGCGCCGCCATCTCCAGCACAGGAGACGATTGTGGTTCATGATAGAGAAGAATTTGATCTAAATGATCCATCTATTTACCTAAATCGGGAACTCAGCTGGTTACAGTTTAATGATCGGGTACTTCATCAGGCTAAAAATAAAAAAAGTCCTTTGCTGGAACGGGTCAAGTTTCTTGCCATTTCCGGTTCGAATATGGACGAGTTTTTTATGAAGCGAATCGGGGGTCTCAAACAGCAGGTGGCTGCAGGGATTCAAGAAATGACCATCGATGGCCGAACTCCACAGCAACAGCTTGATGAGTGCCATACAATTATCAAAGAATATCAGGCACAGAAAGAGCGGGTCACCAAAGTTATTTTTTCCGATCTTGGCAAGCAGGGTATAGAAATCGTCAGCTACTCCGCAATGACTGGGCAGGAACAAAAAGAGGTTCGGGATTTTTTTTATGACAACATTTTTCCGTTGGTCACACCACAATCAGTTGACCCGGCTCACCCTTTTCCTTTTATTTCCAACCTGTCACTTAATCTGTTTGTAACTCTTCGCTATCCGGGAGAGGAGGAGGTTTCCCTGGCTCGGGTTAAGGTTCCTGTTGGTGCAGGAGCGAATCGTTTTCATCGGATTGAAGCTGATAGCTATCGATTTGTATTGCTGGAAGAGATCATGGAGCACAATCTGGATCTTTTGTTTCCGAAGATGGAAATTCTCAGTTGTGAATTGTTCCGGGTCACCCGTAATGCCAACACCAGTAAAAAAGAAGAACATGCTGATGACTTGTTAGCACTCATTGAAACAACTTTGCAGTATCGTCGGATTGCACCCATTGTCCGTTTACAGGTCACCCCGGATATTACCCCGCTACATCGTGGGCGCTTAGCTTCTGAGTTGGGTTTGGATGAGGAAAAAGATGTCTTCGTCTCAAGCGATATGCTTGGTTTAGATGACCTGTGGGAGTTGCACCGTTTAGAATTACCCCAACTGAAGGATTCCCCCCATTATCCAATCGATCACCCATTACTGACCAAAGAACGTAGCATCTTTCATAGTATCCGCGAACACCGGAATATTCTACTGCAGCACCCCTACGAGTCATTTATGACGTCCGTGGGACGATTTCTTTATGAAGCGGCAACCGACCCCAAGGTGCTGGGAATAAAAATGACCCTCTATCGTACCGATCCCGATAGCGAAATTGTCAACTATCTGATTCGGGCAGCCCAGAACGGTAAGCAAGTGGCGGTCGTTGTCGAACTCAAAGCCAGCTTTGATGAGCAATCAAACATCAAACTGGCAACCCGGATGGAAGAGTCAGGCATCCATGTCACCTACGGTGTGGTCGGGCTGAAAACCCACGCAAAAGTTATCCTGGTCATCCGTCAGGATTATAAGGGTTTAAGACGATATGTTCATATTGGCACCGGCAACTATCACCCGGTTACAGCACGTCTCTATTCAGATCTGGGGATGTTTATCTACGATAAAGCCATGGGTCGTGACGCAACAGAATTATTCAACTACCTGACGACCGGATTTACCCCCAAACGCGACTATGCAAAATTGCTACCCGCACCAAAAATTCTAAAAAAAGCATTGCTGGATAAGATAGAGAGAGAAATTTCAGGCCATTCGGCAAAAAAACCAGGTTTGATTCGCTTCAAAATGAATGCTCTGGAAGATATAGATATTGCCAAAGCACTTTATCAGGCATCTCAAGCTGGAGTTAAAGTTGAGCTATTGGTTCGAGACAGCTGCCGGATTCGGCCGGGAATCACAGGGTTATCAGAAAATATTCGGGTCGTTTCAATCATTGGACGATTCTTGGAACACACCCGGATTTATTATTTTCAGAATGGCGGGGAAGAGGAATTCCTCATCGGCTCAGCGGATGCAATGAAACGCAATCTTGAATATCGGGTTGAAGCACTGGTTCCAGTAGATAGCAAACCGCTTCAGACGCAGTTGCGTGAATTTATGGAATTACAATTAAATGACAAGGTGAGTGCCTGGAATTTACAGTCAGATGGTTCCTATAAACCGGTCAATCCACAGCCAAGAAAAGGGGCAGAAGGTTGTCAGGAAAAGTTGATCAAGCTGGCAGAAAAGCGTCGGCACGAAGCGCAACGTCTGCGTAAGCGCAGATCCCGGCAGGCAGGTAAACACAATCGGAAAAAGACCTGAATCATTGTTTTGAAGCTGTATTTTTGAATGACTTACAACTCCCCGTCGAGAGTTCAGAGTGCCAATTGGTGAGAATTTTGCGTTTCACCTCTGTCCAGCTAATCGATTTCACACTCAATCTTAATATTCAGCTCACATTCTCGGGGTATCAATCAGCCTTGAAAATTATTTAAGGAGTGCCGTTATGGATATTCTGATTCTGCTCGCTTTGTTGGCCGTTTTTGCCGTTTTCGGACGGGCTAACTTTCGCTATTACAAACAGAAAGGCAATGCTTTGGTTGATGAGTTTATACGCTTTAACAAGCAATGATTTCCCGGCTGAAGTTTTTGAAACCCAAGGATTAAAATATGGAGCACGCAGAAATAATTCCAACTGAACCGCCGGTAATAAAGCAGGAGCCCATTCAGCAGGGTGTCTTGAAGATTGCAGCAGAGAACAGAGGAAAGGTTCTGGTCGTTGAGGATGAGGATGAACTGGCCGAAATTCTTGAATTTAATCTGATTCGCCGGGGCTTTGATGTGCTGGTTGCTGTCGATGGGCTCGAAGCCTGCCGGGTCATCGGCCGGGAGAAGCCGGATTTGATTCTTCTCGATCTGTTGCTCCCTCTGCTCGATGGTTGGGAGATCTGCCGCATGGTAAGGTCACATCATGATCCGCAGATCGCCAAAACTCCGATCATCATGCTGAGCGCTCTCGGCTCAACGAATGACCGGATCAAAGGGTATGATCTGGGTGCAGACCTATACCTGCCTAAGCCATATGCCATCAAAGAAGTCATTGTCAAAACACAACAGCTGATCATTCAACATCGGGAAAATCTCAAACTGGCCGAAAAAATAAATTTTCTACAAAAATCGGCAGAGTTACAGGATCAGTGGCAACAAGTCCTGTTTCATGAGTTGCGCAATCAACTTGCTCTCATTTCTGGTATAGCTGAATATCTCCAGGATTCAACGGTCGATTTAGCTCGAGAGAGTTCTTGTGAGTTTGCCGGGCAAATCGTCGATAGTTCACACTACCTTGGTTCTCTGGCAGAAAATTATCTACTGGTTAGAAACATAGAAAATCATTCAATTCAATTACAGAACGAAATGATAGACCTGCATAAGGTTCTACTTGAGGTTACGCAACTATTTAAAACTCAGGCAGCGCAAAAATCGTGCGATCTGGAAGTTATCTGCCCAACGAATCTGGAGCTTAGCCTGCATCCAATCAGTTTAAAGATTATACTCTCAAGTCTACTTGATAATGCCCTGAAACATGCGGTGCTTGATGGACACATAAGCATATCGGTAGAAAAAACTGCGTCACGCATTCAATTACAAATTCAGGATGACGGCCTTGGAATAGAAGCTGAAGAGCGCGAGAAGGTTTTTGAAAAGTTCTATCGCGGCACCTCAACTGGTGAAAAACCGTCAGGGACAGGGCTGGGACTCTATATGGCTCGCACTCTAGCCGAAACAATGGACGGAACCTTGCAGCTGATAGATAATCAACTGCCCGGGAGCTGTTTTCAGCTCCGACTACCTTTTGAATAGCAAAGAAAAACTACGATCAACAAAGCACGCGAACTCCCCTGTGAAATAGGGAAGTAAAGCTGAAACTATTCTTTACGCTGAAAAGCTCTGGACACCGCCATGACGAATGATTTCACCATCGACATGATAGACAACATCCTCAGCGATATTGGTCGCTAAATCACCCATCCGTTCCAGATAGCGAGAGATTGACAAGTAGTAAATCAAGCCATCCATAGAAGCCGGATCATTTCTGATCGCTTCCTTGACTCGAGAAAAATTACCCCGGTGCATATCGTCGACGTCATCATCAAGATGAATCGTCTCACGCGCCAGATCCGGATCCCTTTCCACCAGTGAATCGAGTGCCATTTTAATCATTTTTTCAACTAACTGGGCCATAGTTGCAATATCATAGGGACACTCAACTTTCATGACAGTATCAAGGTCGAGTGCACGTTCAGCAATATTGACAGCAAAATCGGCGACCCGCTCCAGATCGTTATTTATTTTCAGCACCGAAACAATAAAACGGAGGTCGGTGGCAACAGGTTGATGTAATGCCAATATTTTCAGGCATTCTTCCTCCAGTGCTATTTCCATATTATCTATCTGCGCATCACCATCCCTAACTTCCTCTGCAAGCTTTCTGTCGATGGTCAAAAGAGCCTGCACTGCCATTTTGACCCGCCCTTCCACTTCGGCTCCAAGAGTGAGAAGCTCTTTCTTCAGAAGATTCAATTCCTCTTGCATTAAAACTGCCATAATTTCTTCCTTTCACAATCTGATTCAGGTTTAGTCTGAATCAACCGAAACGTCCGGTGATATAATCTTCAGTCTGCTTATTCTGCGGCTTGACGAACAGCTGGTCGGTTAAACCAAATTCAATCAGGTTCCCTTCAAATAAGAAAGC
>JAYEME010000195.1:0-1763 GCA_034717915.1 Thermodesulfobacteriota bacterium | reverse complement strand
GGCATTAACGGAATTTTGCCGATGTTAGTTGCCAGCACATACATCGGTTGCGCCATGCCGCTGGTGTGACCACGAATTGCATCACGAATCAACTCGGCCCCTTTTTCTACCGGAGTCCGAAAATGATCCATCCCCGGAGCTGGTTCGCAATAGAATATGTAGTAAGGTTTAATCCGAGTGCGAAGTAATTTTAAGTGTAACTCTCTAAAGGTTTCTACGTCATCATTGATCCCCTTTAACAAAACCGCCTGATTTCCCACATTAATACCGCAATTCAACAGTTCGTAAACTGCTTTTTCAGTTTTTTCGGTAATCTCTTTTGGATGGTTACATTGAGTATTGAGCCAAACCGGAACCTTGTGAAAACCACCGATCGCCTTTTTTAATCCGGCGGTGATCCGCTGAGGCAGAACTATCGGTAACCGGGAGCCAATACGAATCATCTCTATATGTGGAATTTCACGAAGCCTGGCGATCAGATATTCCAGTTTATCATCTGAAAAAAGTAAGGGATCCCCACCCGTAACCAGAACGTCGCGGATTTCCGTATGCTCTTTAATCCAGGTAAGTCCATCCTCTACATCAAAATTCAGTTGCAGAGTTTTATCAACCACCAACTCTTTACGAAAGCAGTGCCGACAATAAATTGCACAAACATCTGAAACCGTAAAAGCGATACGGTCATGGTACTGGCGAGCAATAGAATCCGGGCGATCCTCATCGGCACGGTTCTCTTTCCACATCAAATAATTCGCAATCCCGTATTTGTTGGTTTGCTCTTTGAGGGATGGTATTACCTGTCTGCGAATCGAACAAGAAGGGTCATTTCGGCTCATTAATGCGGCAAAATAAGGGGTTGTCCCCCACTTGGTGTTTAAGGTTTCAATCGCTTTTCGTTCATCTTCAGAGATCTCAATATATTTTTCCAATTTTTCAATTGTATTGACTTGATTTTTTATTTGATCGGTCCACTCTTCGGTCATATTTTCCTCTACTGATAAAAATCCAGGGATATCTGTTTAGCTTTAACTGTACGACCAGATTGACTGGTAATCTTCGACCTTCTCGCCCATTTCGGTTAATCTTTCAAGATAACCTAGAATCGGCACATCCGTATATATGTAAGCCGGTGGCGCAATCTGGACAATGCCATCTTCCCAGGGGTAGAACTCATATATTCGTGAGCCATCCGCATCAAGCCCTATCAAGTGGCGTTGACGGGTTGAACGAATATAACTTTTACCCTGCCCCGGAACATTGAAAACGGCTTCGTCGGTACGTTCGATACCGGGAGAGAGCCGAGCTTCTTCGGTCTGTTCCTGAAGCAGCCGGGCAATTGGAACTCGATAGGCGGCAGTCTCTTCCTTACCTTTGGCATTGAAACTGTAATAGGGATCAATCCCAATTTGGCGCAGACGGCGCCGTAAAAAAGCGGCTTCGAAACGACGTGAGACAAAAAAGGTGTAGACCAACTGGTTATAGACCCCAATCCCCTGGCATCTGAGACGATCAACAGCATCGGCAACTTCAGGAGTTAATTCATAACTGTGCTCAATATGCGTAACTACGACGACTTCACGCTTACCCGATTGCCGTAGAGAACCTAAGAAAGTTGCCAGGCGGTCAGTAATTCGCATCGGCATGGTTACCAAAGTCCGGGTTCCGATACGAATACGCTCGACCGTGGGAATAGCGGCAACCATACCGACTATGCGCTCAACCAGTTCATCATCCATAGCCAAAGGATCACCACCGGTTATCAA
>JAYEME010000194.1:0-1803 GCA_034717915.1 Thermodesulfobacteriota bacterium | reverse complement strand
GAGAGGGCGGTTACCAGGTTATTTTCGGACAAAACAGTTCAATCCGTGACAGTTCGCAAAGGGCGAGTCAGTTTAACTTACTACGATCCAAATGGCACATTAGAGCAGTTACGGGATGGGACGAAACGTTATGGAAGCTGGCGGGTTACAAAAAACGGCAGAATATGCCTTGCCTTTGAGGGATCTCGAGAAAAGTGCAGAATTATTGTCAAGGAAGGTAAACTATTTAAGAAGTATATCGTTAAAAAGAATGGGCAACATCAATACGTAGTCAGATATCGGCAATTTCTGCCGGGGAAACAATTATAAGTTGATTAAGAAGCAGGCTCATCTGTTGTGCGAGAGCTTGTTTAAAATTTGAAGGCAGAAAAAAGGGTCGTACTGTGTATATTTTTAGAGATGAAGATGAAATTAAAAAACGAGGTGCTGAGATTTGCCTTGCTGATTTGCGTCTCGACCCTGTGACCCGCACGCTTTGGCGAAATAATAAAGCAATTAGCCTGGCAAGTAAGGAATGTTCTCTTCTTATATTTTTTATGCATCACCCCAACCAAACATTATCTCAAATTATGATTTCTGCACATGTCTGGGGGGCTGTAAAGTCATCTGAAGATACTGTTAATTTTTACGTAAATTCATTGCGGAAGAAAATTGATACCATTCCTGATGAGAAATTAATCTATACGGTTCGTGGTGTTGGATACCTTTTTCAGATTAGAGAAATGAACCAATAATAGCTCCCAAGAGAACACCTTCCCCAACTTCATTTTGTTAAAGCATTATTCTCCTCAAAATAAAAAAATCACATTTTTAAAAATAAAATGGAATAAGTTTCTGCCTGATTCGTTATCCCTGGCAAAGAACATAATAATTCCTCAATTCAATCACAACCAACAGGAGAGAAAAATGAAAATCAGTAATCTCAAAATTGTCAACACGGTGACCGGAAATCGCATTAATAACGCTAAAGCAGCTTTCACAACCCGCCGGGTTGATTTCAGCGTTTGCCACTCCCTGCAGAGCAATGTTCCTCCCAAATCGGGTGATATTGTCCTTGCTCGGGTTGCGGAAATAGGTCAGCAGACCCGCCTTCAATTAACGACCGGACGTCGAGCACATTTGTTTCCTGGAGATGAAATTATTGTCGTTTACGGGAATCGCTACGCTCCGGATCAGTTTGAGGGCACTGTCCCCAAAAATCAGAATCTATGTCATCTTGTTGCTGCTGGTGGTGTAGCGGCACAACTTCATAGCAAAAACTCTAAAATGAAAACACCGACTGTCATTGAACCGATTGGTCTGTTGACTGATAAAGAGGGTGAGACTCTTAATCTGTCACAATTTGCTTTGGAAGAGATCAAGTCTGCTGACCAACGGCCATTAACCCTGGCGGTTGCCGGTACGAGTATGAATTCGGGTAAAACGACGACTGTTGCCAGCTTGGTCAAGGGTTTTACTGCCTGTGGCATGAAGGTTGGTGCCGCCAAGTTGACCGGGACCGGATCCGGTGGAGATGTCTGGCTCATGGTTGATTCGGGCGCACATCAAGTCCTTGATTTTGGTGATGCCGGTTTCCCCTCTACCTATCTTATTCCTCTTGACCAGATAGAAAATATCGTGACTCTTTTGACTGATCATCTGACGGCTGCCGGGGTGGATATCATCGTCCTTGAGATTGCAGATGGACTCTATCAGGAGGAAACTGCCCATCTTCTGAATTCACAGGTTCTGAAAAACAAGGTGGACGGGATGCTGTTTGCTGCTGGTGAGGCCATGGGAGCAAAAGCAGGTGTGGAGTGGATG
>JAYEME010000193.1:0-8146 GCA_034717915.1 Thermodesulfobacteriota bacterium | reverse complement strand
AGTAAAAAATCCAATTCCACTCCAAGTTCAGCTGCTTTATCAAGGAGCAATTCTGGACGCATTGATGGATCGATTGCCGCACCCCGTAATGTCTTCGGACAATAAATCAGGTATGAGAAATTATCCATGTCGCTGGCATGTATCTGGATGATTTCTAAAATAGACATGTGAAAAGGGTTCCCCATAGAATAACCTGATTAGCGCTAATCTTCAGCCAAGACCTTCCCCTCTCCCTAACCCTCTCCCACAGGTCGGGGAGAGGGGATTTTACTCCTTCCCCGCTTTATGGGGGAAGGTTGGGATGGGGGTGCTCGCGAAGCGATATGTTTTTTGCTGACCAGCTATCAAATATTAAATCCGTAATTGCAGTGGCTGAATATTAGCGCTAGTCAGATAGAATAAGTGTTAAGCAGAAACTAAAAAGTTGAGTCTACTCCTTCTGGTGAATTATAGTATCCGAAGAACTTATATGACAACTGCTATCAGGAGAGAAAGATGAGATTTACCAAGATGCATGGGGCGGGGAATGATTACGTCTATATCAACGGCTTTGAGGAGCAGGTTGATGACCCGGTTAGATTGGCACAGCGGGTCAGCAATCGGCAATTCGGAATCGGTTCGGACGGTTTGATCCTGATTCTTCCCTCGACTGTTGCTGATGTGCGCATGCGGATGTTCAATATTGATGGAAGTGAAGGGCAGATGTGTGGCAATGGAATCCGCTGTGTTGCCAAATATGCTTATGATCATGGTTTGGTTGAACAACTGGAAATGAGTGTGGAGACAGGCGGCGGTGTCTTGACTTTGACCATGACGACTGGGGACTCAGGCAAGGTGGAGTTGGTTCAAGTCAATATGGGAGAACCAAGACTAACCCGTGGGGAGGTGCCAATGCTTGGCTCTGCTAGAGAGAGAGCCATCTCAGTTTCTCTGGAAGTTGCCAACCAGCAGTTTGAAATGACCTGCCTTTCTATGGGGAATCCGCATGGCGTGATTTTTGTCGATGCTGTTGAACAGTTCCCGGTCGCTGAAATTGGCCAAGTGATTGAACATCATGTCTGGTTTCCTGAACGGGTGAATATTGAGTTTGTTCAGGTTCTTAACCCGACAGAGGTGATTCAGCGAACCTGGGAGAGAGGTTCTGGAGAAACTTTAGCCTGTGGTAGCGGAGCTTCTGCAGTGGCAGTTGCCGGGGTGTTAACCGGTCGCACCGAACGGAAAATTATTAACCATCTGCGTGGTGGTGATCTGGAGCTGGAGTGGTTGGAAACAGGCCCAGTGATGATGACTGGGCCGGCAGTGGAGGTATTCAGTGGAAATTTTGATCCGCAATAGAGAGATGCTGGGATGAAAGTGGTACTATTTGATCTGGACAATACCCTCTATCCAGCTGAGTGTGATCTGTTTTCATTAATTGATGTACGGATCAATCGTTATATGGAGGACGTTGTGGCCATCGCTCCACTCGATGTTGATGGTTTGCGTCGCCACTATTGGAAAGAGTACGGTGCGACCTTGCAGGGACTGATCCGCCATCATGGAGTCGATGCGGAAGATTATCTCAATTATGTCCATGCGGTTGATGTCTCAAGCCGACTCTCCATTGATATTGAACTGCAGAAAACATTGAACAGTCTTCGTTTGCAGAGCTATGTTTTTACTAACGGATCACGTTGTCATGTTGATCGTGTTGTGACAGCACTTGGTCTGGATGGTTTATTTGTTGATGTTTTTGATATTCGGATTGCCGATTATCAACCCAAGCCAAATCCTGATCCTTACCGACAGGTTCTGGACAGGTTGGGATTGTCAGGTGATCAGTGTGTCATGGTGGAAGATCAGTTGCAGAATCTGCAGATGGCGAAAGAATTTGGTATGAAAACAGTTTTAATTCAAGGGGAGCGTCCTGAAAAGCAATCCCATAATTGTGTTGATGCCGTTCTTGATCGACCGGCAGAGATTGGACAATTGCTGGATGAATGGTTGGGGGTGGATTAACATGCGGGCGGTTATTCAACGGGTCAGCCGTGCTGGAGTGGTTGTGGCTGGTGAGCGGATTGCTGCTATCGATTCTGGTTTGCTGGTTCTGTTGGGGGTTGAGGATGGAGATAGTAACAGAGCGGCGGAATATCTGGCAGAAAAGACGGCTGGATTGAGAATATTTGAAGATCCCGCCGGAAAGATGAATCTTTCTGTTCTTGATTGCTCCGGCGAGGTTCTGGTGGTGTCACAGTTTACTCTGTTGGCTGATTGCCGTAAGGGACGCCGCCCGGGATTTTCAGCCGCAGCACCACCAGAACTAGCTGAGCCCCTTTGCGAGTATTTTGTCGAACAGTTAAAACAACGGGGTATCGGGGTGCAAACGGGGCAATTCCGGGCAGATATGGCGGTGGATTTGGTTAATGATGGGCCAGTGACTATTCTGCTCGACAGTGAGCGAATTTTTTAAGGAGGAGCTGATGCAAAGAATTCTATCTCTACTGCTGATTATGGCTTGTTCTGCTGCGATGGTGCAGGCGGCTACCTACTCCTGTCGGGATAAACAGGGAAAATTATTTATAACCGATAATTTGCAGGCTCTCCCTGCTGAATGTCTGGGGCAGACACGGGTGGTCGAACCAAAGGATCCCGACAACCTGAATTATGTTCCTGCTCAAGCAAATCCTCAAGGTTCAGGAGCAACTTTTCGGCAAAGTGTCCGCGCTGTTGAACATGAACAGCGACAGGCTCAAGGGCGGGTTGAAAAAATGTTGCTACATGCTGAACAGTTGGCGGAACAATATCGGCAGGCGATCCAGGAAAAAAACAATGCGACCCGGCGTTGGAGTTACGGCTCCCGGGAGATTATACAAAAAGCCGATGACAGGATAAAAAAAGCCCGTGAAGAGAAAAAGGAAATATTGGCAGAGATGCTGGGGCAAAAAATTCCACGTGATGATGAGAAGAAGATAGTTTCCTGGCTGGATGAAATAGTAGATTAATAACAAAACAGGCTCTCTATGGAGCCTGTTTTGTTATTAAGTTGAACTATAGAGCTTTTTGTATCAGCGCTTCGACCTGCTTTTTTGGTACAGCACCAACCAGTTGATCAACAATTTCTCCATCCTTGAATAGAATCATGGTTGGAATACCGCGTACACCATATTGACCAGGTGCTGCCGGGTTTTCATCGACATTGACTTTACCAATCTTGATTTTCCCATCATATTCATCAGCCAGTTGCTCAAGTACTGGTGCGATAGCCAGGCAGGGAGCACACCAGGTTGCCCAAAAGTCAACCAGCACAGGGGTGTCAGATTTCAGTACATCCGCATCGAATTGAGCATCAGTAAATGCAAAAATTTTATCGCTTGCCATTGTTTTCTCCTTTTTTCTTTCTTTGACGGTAGTGATACATCTATGAACGTCTGAAACATTCGGTTCTCAATATATAGATTTTTTTGGGAAAATCAAGTCGTAATCCGCTTTATTTAGTCTTGCTTGACAGTGATGGACTGGCTTCTTATTATGCCGAGTTGATGGATGAAAAACTTTATTGACGGAGATAAATATGAACCAGCGGATCACCATGACATGTCGTCAGACGGTTGAATTGTTTGAGCAGTTTTGTCGTGAACAAAACAATGAATTGATCCGGTTGGCGAAAAGGCTTGGAACACTATTTACCGAGGGTGGACATCTCCTTGTAGCTGGAAATGGGGCGTTGCAGCCAGTGGCTCAGCAGTTAGCCAGTCAGTTTGCGTTTCGACTCAGTTTTGATCGGCCGGTACTTCCCGCGGTGTGCCTTGGAAGCGACCCCGTTTTAAATAGTCTTATGTCTGGACAGGGGCAGTCTGACCAACATCTGGTTCGTCACTATCGAGCTCTAAACACCCAGCAACATCTGTTGTTGCTGCTCAATGACGGTTCATCAGCAGCAGCGTTGAAAAGTCTGCGCGATGAAGTTGTGGAGAATGAGCAGTCAATTGCTTTAATCTCTTACGATTGCAAGAAAGATCCACTGCAGAATTCTGATGTCAGTATTTGCCTCAATCTGGCAACAACTTCTGCTCCACGGCAACTTGAACTTGCCCAGTTTATCGGCCATCTGTTGTGTGAATTGGTCGAGGCAGAACTTTTTGGCTGATAATTTGTTGCCCCTTCAGAAATGAAAATAATGAAAATAGTTGACTGAATTGATCGGGAAAAATACAATTTGTCGGTTTAGTGCCATTTACAGGATAAAATATAACTGATGCACTCGCAAAAACTGATGAGATGGCTAAGCAAAAATTCCGTCCCACAAGGCGTAGTGGTTTTTCAAGGGCGAAGACATACATGTGGTATGCCAAGGTCTTGAAAATCCGCTGCAACACCGTGGGTCGGACTTTTTGCGACGCCATCACAACTGAACTTCTAGAAGGGATGCCATGGGAACAATGAGCCTGTTATTCAGCATCACAACCTTGATCTATCTTATTACAAGCATCCTTTATCTTGCTGCGATGGTTAGTCAGCGGCAGCAAGCAAGTCGTGTAGGTCGTTGGGTTTTGCTGGTTGGAGTTGTTTTGCATGCAACCTGCTTCGCTGTCCGTCATTCGACCGCAGGGGGAACCCCCGTCACCAGTTTGCATGAATCATTATCCTTTTTTGCCTGGTGCCTGATCTTACTCTTTCTGCTCTTGGATTTACGTTTTCGCTTGTCGGTTATGGGGGCTTTTGCAGTCCCCTTGGCTTTTTTGTTGATGGTTGCCAGCGGCTTGAGTCCAGACGTTGTCGTTCAACTCAATCCCGTTTTGAAAAGTTGGCTTTTCCCTGTCCATATAACGTTTGCTTTTTTGGGGAATGCTGCCTTTGCGCTCTCTTTTGGCGCTGGGGTGATGTACTTGATTCAAAACCGGATGTTGAAGAGTAAACGATTTACCGGGATTTATCAGTTGCTTCCATCTTTGGATGTTTTGGATAAAGTCAATTATACATGTTTAAGTATCGGGTTTCCGTTGATGACTTTGGGGATTATCAGTGGAGCTTTCTGGGCTAACACTGCGTGGGGAACTTACTGGCGCTGGGATCCCAAAGAAACCTGGGCTTTGATTACCTGGTTTTTGTATGCAGCTTTACTGCATGGGCGCTTGACAATTGGTTGGCGGGGGCGCAAAGCGGCAATTTTTTCCATTATTGCTTTTATGTTTCTGTTGTTTACCTTCCTCGGGGTGAATTTGCTGCTTGACGGCTATCATACCTTTGAGGCCTTTGCTGTCTTATGATGAAAACTTGGCAATTAGATATATGAATATTGTTATCGTGGGGTTGAGTCACAAAACCGCCCCGGTAGAAATACGCGAAATAGTTGCTTTTCCAGCAACTTCGATGGAAGCTCCTCTGCAGCAGATGCTGGAATTGCCCTCCGTTTCCGAAGCGGTGATCGTTTCGACCTGTAACCGGGTCGAACTCTATGCGATCAGTCGTCAGCCGGATGCCGCGGTCATTGAGATGAAGCAGTTTATGGCCGATTTTCATGATTTGAAACTGGAAACACTGCAGGATCATCTTTATGACTTTGAAGGGACAGCTGCGATCCAGCATGTTTTGCGGGTTGCTGCCAGCCTTGATTCGATGATGGTCGGCGAACCACAGATTCTCGGGCAGATCAAAACCGCTTACGGCTATGCCTGTGAGTATAAAACCGTCGGCTTGATTTTGAATCGTTTTCTGCACAAAGCATTTTCTGTGGCAAAGCGGGTGCGCACCGAAACAGCAATTGCCAATAATGCGGTTTCCGTCTCTTTTGCTGCCGTTGAACTTGCCCGAAAGATTTTTGATTCTCTGGAAAACAAAACCGTTATGTTGATAGGTGCTGGTGAAATGTGTGAACTGGCCGCAAAGCATTTTGTCAACAATGGTATTTCCAAGGTTCTGGTGACGAATCGAACCTTTAGCCGTGCAGAAAAGCTGGCTGAAGAATTTGATGGGGTTGCGGTTAGTTTTGATAACTTTCGTGAACAATTGCATCGGGTCGATATTGTTCTTTCCTCTACCGGTGCTCCAGACTATGTCCTCAATGCAAAAAAACTCAAAGAGGTCTGTAAGGAACGACGCTATAAGCCAATGTTTCTGATCGACATTGCCGTACCACGCGATATTGATCCTGCTGCGAATAAATTGGACAGTATTTATTTGTATGATGTTGATGATCTACAGGGCGTGGTTCAGGCAAATTTAAAGGAACGTCAAAAAGAGGCTGCCAAAGCGGAAATCATTATTAAAGAGGAAGTAAATCAGTTTCAAAACTGGCTATCAACCCTCGAAGTCAAACCGACAATTGTTGCCCTGCGCCAGCAGCTGGAGCAGATCCGTCAGGCAGAACTGGACAAAACTCTATCCAGCTTAAATAAGCTGAATGATAAAGAACGCAAGTCAATTGAATCGATGACTTGCGCTATTGTGAACAAAATTCTGCATCATCCAACCCATATTTTAAAGCAGACAAACAATGGGGGTGATGGCAACCTCTATCTCGATACAGTTCGAACTCTTTTCGATCTGTCCGATCCGCTTGATCGGGAACCAAACCCTGACAAAGTCGATAAATAATAACAAAGGAGATTTTATGGCCACCCGTACCTTGAGAATCGGCACCCGTGCCAGTGTTTTAGCTCTTTGGCAAGCTAACTGGGTTAAGGATGAGCTGGAAAAACGTTATTCCGACCTGGAGGTCACGCTGACTAAAATTAAAACTCAGGGGGATAAAATTCTCGATGTGCCGCTAGCAATGGTGGGTGGAAAGGGTTTATTTGTCAAAGAGATTCAGGAAGCGATGCTGCGCAATGAAGTTGATATCGCGGTGCACTCGATGAAGGATGTTCCAACGTTCTTTCCTGAAGGGACAGGTTTACGGTGCATTACTGAGCGGGAAGATCCACGTGATATCGTGGTTTTGAAAGAGGGTTATCAATATTTTACCGAAATCTGCCATAAGGGGAGGATTGGTACTTCTTCGTTACGGCGCAAGGCACAGTTGTTGAATCTACGTCCTGATCTGGAAATGGTTGATATCCGTGGCAATGTTCAGACCCGGATTACGAAGCTTAAAGAAGATAATCTGGATGCGGTTGTGTTGGCGGCTGCCGGGATGCATCGGCTGGGATTTTCAGAGCAGATCGGTGAATACCTTGATCCGAAAATCTGTCTTCCGGCAATTGGACAGGGGGCTTTAGGTCTCGAAAGTCGCCTTGATGATAATGTGACTAATGAACTGATCGATTTTTTCAACCATTTGCCAACCTCTTACGCTGTCTCCGCCGAACGTGCCGTGCTGTCAACTCTCGAAGGGGGCTGTCAGGTTCCGATTGCAGCATTTGGAACGGTGACTGGTGATCAGTTGGAATTAACCGGATTGGTATCGGATGTTCTTGGCCAGAAAATGTTGAAAGAAACAATGACCTGTCATGTTGATCAGGCAGTTGAAACCGGTGTGGCTTTGGCAAAAGAATTGTTGTCCCAAGGTGCTGCTGAGATTCTGAATGAGGTCTATGGTTGCGAAACTTTCAATACTGAAGGGGATTGATTTGACTGTGGATTTGCCCTTGGCAGGCAAACGTTTTTTGGTGACTCGCCCACAGGCTCAAGCGGCTGATTTTGTAGCACTGCTTGAACAACAGGGTGGTACCGCGATTTGTATTCCAACGATTGAAATTGTTCCTCCGGAAAGTTATGCACCGCTGGATTTTGTGCTGCGGGATCTGGATGAATTTGATATTTTGATTCTTACCTCGGTTAATGGTGTTGAAGCGCTCTTCGAGCGGATGCTTGAAACCAACCAGTATATTGGCACCCTGACCGATATCTTTGTCGTTGCTGTTGGACCAAAAACGGCAAAAGTGCTGGAGCAGAATTGTATTCGACCAAACTTGATTCCAGCCGATCATCGTGCTGAAGGAGTGGTTGCAGAACTTTTGCAATATGGGGTCAAAGGGAAGAGAATCCTCTATCCTCGAGCTGAGGTTGTTCGTCCTCTGATTGTCGACAGCTTGCAGGCTGCCGGGGCAGAGGTGATTGCGCCAGTTGCCTACCGGACGGTATTACCGGAAGGAAGTGAGTCGGAAATTCGTAACTTGTTGGATGGTGGTGGGGTTGATGCGATCTGTTTCAGTTCCTCTTCGACATT
>JAYEME010000192.1:0-1814 GCA_034717915.1 Thermodesulfobacteriota bacterium | reverse complement strand
GGCGGGGCCGCTTCGCGGCGACTCAAAAAAACTGACATTTTTTTCACTTTGGGAGCGCAAGAGGTTGACATGGCATACCCTATAATGTTTAGACGAAAGATGGTACAAAAACTTACCGGCCCTGACGCTTTATCGATATCGGAACT
Organism: Thermodesulfobacteriota bacterium; assembly: GCA_034717915.1. GTDB lineage: Bacteria > Desulfobacterota > Desulfuromonadia > Desulfuromonadales > Geopsychrobacteraceae > Desulfuromusa. The sequence goes on along the minus strand of JAYEME010000192.1, from coordinate 1,668 downwards.
ATCGAAGGATATAGAGGTACCAAGATCTACCCTTTCCAGGTGGCTCAATCACTCTGGTCACAAAGCGAGTATTGGCTTTTCGAGCAACCTTAAAGAGAATTCAATTAATAATATGACAGCTAAACGCCCCTCAAGCCTGAGACCTGAAGAAAAACTTAAAATTGTCAATGAAGCTGCTTCGTTATCAGATGAGCAACTCGGCGCTTTTCTGAGAAGTAAGGGTATTCACGAGACCCACCTTGAACAATGGCGTTTGCAGATGCTTGGTGGCCTTGGAAAAACTGAAAAAAAGCCCAAGGCAAACACTGCTGATACTAAGAGTATAAAACGTATCCGAGAGCTAGAAAAAGAGCTCAAGCGGAAAGATAAAGCCCTTGCTGAAACGGCTGCGTTGCTAGTCTTGAAAAAAAAAGTCCAGGAAATCTGGGGGGACGAGGACGACAGTACAGTTACAACGAACGGAAAAAGATAATCGAACTGATTGATGTCGCTGTCGCCAGCGGAGCCCGGCTAAAAGCTGCCGCAGAAATCATAGGACTCAGTGGTCGAACCATTATTCGGTGGCGCAAAAACAACGTAGGGCATGATCAACGTAAAGGTCCTCTCTCAGAACCACCAAATAAACTCGACACCCTGGAGAGGCAAGCAATTATCAATGTCGCTAATTGCCCTGAATATCGTAATATGTCACCAAATCAGATTGTACCTAAGTTGGCAGATAATGGTATTTATCTCGCCTCAGAGTCAACTTTTTATAGAATTTTAAAAGAGCAAAAGATGGTTAATCATCGTTTAGAATCAAAACCCTCAACTAAACGCTACCGCCCTGAAGAAAAGGTGGCCACTGGTCCTTGCCAGGTCTGGAGTTGGGACATCACGTATTTACGATCTCCTGTAAAAGGTTCATTTTACTACTTGTACATGTTTGTCGATATATGGAGCCGCAAAATCATGGCCGCCCAAGTTTTTGATGAAGAATCTATGGAACTTAGTGCTGAACTTTTTACCAGAACCTGCTTTGTCCACGGCGTGCAACCTGAGGGCTTGATCCTTCATTCAGATAACGGAGGCCCTATGAAGGGCTCGACTATGTTGGCTACCCTGCAGCAACTTGGAGTCGTACCCTCATTTTCCCGGCCCAAAGTTAGTGACGACAACCCGTATTCTGAAGCTCTATTTCGTACCATGAAGTACCGCCCAGAATATCCAGCCCAAGCATTTGAATCGTTGGAACAAGCTCAGAGTTGGGCAAATGACTTTGTTTGTTGGTACAATACAGAACACCTGCACAGCTCAATCAGCTTCACAGCACCAGACGATCGTCATTATAAACGAGATGTAAACATCCTTCATAACAGGCAGGTCGTTTACGAGAAAGCTCGTCAGCAAAACCCAGAACGTTGGTCTCGAAATACTAGAAACTGGAACCAGGTTGAAATCGTCCGGCTGAATCCTGAAAGTGAAAATTCAGCCGATCAACAACAGCAATTTAAAGAAGCAGTATAATTTAAGTTCAGGTGACAACTACCTTGACATCCGCCGGTTCCAATACTGATTTTCTTATCTGTGCAATCTCCTCACGGCGGAAAATGCCCATCCTAACCACAGACAATGATTTCACTAATTTTCAATCTGTTTTTCCCGTTAGCCTGCATATCCCAAGAGGAT
>JAYEME010000191.1:0-1823 GCA_034717915.1 Thermodesulfobacteriota bacterium | reverse complement strand
AAATTGCAATCCGATTGGTACCGTTAGCAACCGACCCCGACAAGCCCATAAAAATTAACAATGGCAAGGTGAGTAGCGAGCCACCGCCCGCCAGGGTGTTGAGAATACCGGCAACGATACCAACAACAAATAGTAACGGTAGTTGCCAAAAATATGGATCCAAGGGGGAAATCCTTCCACTAATCAGAGAGGTAACAGCGTGTCAACAAGCGAACCGAGCACAAAGCGGGCTCGTTCGAGACGCAGCATTTCGAAGGGAGTCATGAATTTAATACCAAGCCCGGCACAAACATTCGGAATTTTTATCTTTTTTGTTGAGTTTGAAGGCTTTTCATGGGTCACGACAACGGCCTCATGTGCTTTGGCATAACAGATGAGATAATAGTCGGCAACCTGTAAAAAGGTGTTCACTGCTGCAGGCTCAAAATTTTGCCCGGTAGCCCATGTGCTCACTTCAGCAAAATTGGCAACAACATTGGCATCTGGTGGCAAGAAAAAATCACCTGCTAGCTCTTTTGCCCAAACAGACAAATCATCATCACCAGCATAAATTTCATCAGCAACCTTTTCGATACTGAAAACCTTGTCTGCTGCATTTTGCTCAAGCAACCAATCCCAGAAAGCAGGGCAGAAATCAAATCCATAATGAAGATTTTTTGCCTGCATAAACACATTAGCGTCAAGCAGATAAGTCACAATCAATTCCCCCCAAATTCGCTCGCTGCACGATAAAATGTTGCAGACTTTCTGATTCCAAGCAGCCGAAAAGCATCACGAAAAAGGGTTTGGCCTTCCAGTGTGCTGCCGATAACCGCCCGGACAAACCGCTTGCTGTCACGGGTTCCGAGGGTGCGGTAGAAATCCCCACCGCCTGCCCCCCCTTTGTTCAGTTGCTGCAAGCGATCCAATTCATCTCTGTAAATTTGCCATAACGTTTCACTATCAATTCCACCCAAGTCAAAAATACGGCGTAGAGCAACCAGAGTACTGACCTTGAACTTCTTTGCCAAACGCTGGATCTCTTTTTCAATTCTCTCTTCTGGCCGATACTCTTGCAGAACAGCTTCAAGCGGGACCAGCAATTCTGCTGCCACCGCATTGCACCAGTATTCAACCCCTTTTTCTGGCCATCTAACAACCTGGCTATCAGAAACACCAGCCTCACCCAACCAAAGGTGTGTCAACTCGTGAGCCAAAGTAAACATTTGGGCAGACTTACTGTCCGCACCATTTATGAAAATGACAGGGGCATGGGAGTCAACCAAAGCAAAACCGCGGAATTCTTCAGGCGAGAGTTTTCTGTGCGTATTGCTACCGACGATGCCACTAACCATCACCAACACCCCGGTTTTTTCAACCCTTTCAATAAAAAACCTCAGAGCATCACCCCAGGTTGCACACCGCTGTCTCTCAGTCAGATCAAAACCGATGATATTACGTAACCTTGCCGCGACCTCTACAACATCAGCTTCTACAGTTCCAGAGCCGATCCATGCCAACGCTTCTTCTCCATACAGGTGAGCATAATCACGGTACCAATCCTGCCGCTGCTGACAAAGGTAGATGGTTTCCAGCAGATCGGGACTGGGAGAGACCGGCCTTTCAGCCACCATGGTGCGGAAATCGGGAATGGGCAGGGAGATATCGGGTGGTTCAGGTAGAAAAAAGAAACCAACTGGGGTGCGGGTCATACGGGCAAAAGCTTCCAGCTGCTTTAGAGTCGGAGCAAGCTCACCCCGCAGCCAGTCCGCTACCTTCGGAAATTTACGACGCAAATCTTCAACAGACAATCCAGCACGCTGTCTTGCCCAGTGAAGAATTTC
>JAYEME010000190.1:0-8198 GCA_034717915.1 Thermodesulfobacteriota bacterium | reverse complement strand
TTTTCCCGCGCATATTCTCTTCTGATCCGACTTGGCTCAATTCCTTGAGCTTCTGCCCCTTGGTTGCTTAATAATTGTTGAAATTGACCCAGCCCAGCCCCAATATCCAGAGCTTTGCAGTTGTTGAGATCAATATTTTTTTGCACCAAATTCATACGGGTTGGATGTAGGTGAGCACCTTCATGAATCCGTGTTTCTATATATTTTCGGGATTCATCAGTGAGTGGTTTTGAAGCTTCGAAACTTTCAGTTGTGCAATCCAACTGATTCAAAAAATGAAAATCACAATTCTGACAGACATAAATGATACTGTTACCCAGATCATAGGCTGGTTTTGCAGCTATCTCTCCGCAGAGTTTGCAGCGTTGGAAATTGTATTCAGATCTGTCCATAGATGTTACGATCATCGCCAATTAATTTATAAAGTCAAGAGGGAGTATTGATGTGGAAAATCATATTCTGATTCTTGGGGTCACCGGAAATATCGCTTCAGGAAAGAGCACCGTTGCAAAAGAACTGGCGCGTCGTGGTGCTGTTGTCGTGGATGCCGACCAGTTGGCGCGTGAGGTGGTGGAGTCAGGATCCTCTGCATTGAAGAAAATGGTCAAGATGTTTGGAGCGGAAATCCTTCAAGATGATGGCTGCTTGGATCGCGACCGATTAGGGCAGATGGTTTTTGCCGATGTCAAAGTTCGTGCCATGTTAAACGGGATTGTCCATCCCGAAATTGCAAGAAAATCGGTCGAGCAGCTTCAGGAACTGAAGAAAAGAACCGATATCCCGCTAATTGTTTACGCAGCGCCATTATTATATGAAGTTGGGGCGGAAACCCGGGTTGATAAGGTTCTGGTGGTCAAGATTGATCCTGAAGAACAGCTTAAACGCCTGATGGCTCGGGATGGATTAAGTGAAGTTGCTGCACAACAACGCATGTCGGCTCAAATGCCGCAACAAAAAAAACTTGAGCGAGCCGACTTCGTCATCGACAATTCCGGCTCGCTTGCTGAAACTCTGCAGCAGATTGAGATTTTATGGCCGCTGCTGCTGGTCGAGAGCTAAATAGGTCGTTTTTATCAGCGCAAATGATAGGAGCTGACCATCCACGTTCCCTGCTCTTTGATCAGGACAACTGTTTCCAGGCTGTCGGCCTTGTTGAGAAACAGTGTCGTAAAACTGATGCGTAAATAGTCCCCATCGGGTAAGCCCACCCAGCTGGCATGGCGACTCAGTTTTTCGAGTGAGCGACTCTGGACTTGTCCAAGATATGGCCTGGCTGCCAAGATTTTTTTGAACCAGTCTGGATGACCCGCATAGCTTTGATTGACTATACTGGTTTGATTCCACGCTACTGAAAACTCTGATTTATCAAGAGTTTCTACGAATTTTTCTGCTGCGATGATTGCAGCAAGATCAGTTTGTTGCTCAGCAAAGCAGTAGATTGAAGTGAATGATAATAGAAGAAGTGTAAACAGGGTTGGTAAAGATGATTTTTTCATGTGTTCCCCCTCTCATACCGTGTGTATTCAAACATTACCTTTTTTTTATCTCAAAGTAAAGAGTGGATGGCCCGGCAATGCGAAAGATAAAAAACGTCAGAGTTCAATCTTCAGGTATTTCATAGAGGCCAGACAAAGAGAATCATCGGGATACCCACCAACACCACCAGGATCTCCAATGGCAGCCCCATCCGCCAGTAGTCACCGAATTTATAGCCGCCTGGTCCCATGATAATGGTGTTGTTCTTATGGCCGATAGGGGTCAGAAAAGCGCAGGAAGCGGCCACTGCAACCGCCATGAGAAAAGCATCCGGATTGGCATCGAGCCGGTTGGCGATATCGACAGCGATCGGGGCGGCGATCAGTGCTGTTGCCACGTTGTTCAGCACATCCGAGAGGGTCATGGTAACCATCATCAGGATGGCAAGGACGGCGACGGTCGGCAAGCCAGTTGTCCAGGCGACAATAGTATTGGCTACCAATGTTGTTCCGCCGCTTGCTTCCAATGCGGCACCGATCGGAATCATCGAGCCGAGCAGCACAATGACTGGCCATTCCACCGAATCGTAAACCTGAGACAAGGGGACAATGCGTAGTGTGACGTAGGCGACGACCACTGCCGCCAGCGCTAGCGGCAGGTAGATCCAACCGATGCTGGCGGCAAAAATTGCAGCAGCAAATATGGCCACTGCCGCCCAGGCTTTGTTCCTTTGGAGGAATTCCAGGCCACGTTCGGCCAGCGGCAGACAGCCGAGCCAGTCAACCACATCCGGAAGTTGTTCCTCGGACCCGAGCAGCAGCAGGATATCCCCCGCATTGATCGGTGCTTTACGTACCTGTTCGCGAATGCGCTGTCCCTTGCGTGAGATGCCAAGGAGGGTCACGCTGCGCCGGGTGAGCAAGCGAAGTTCCATTGCTGTACGTCCAACGATCATTGCTCCTTCTGGAACGACTACTTCGACCAAGGTGCCCGCCTCGGCGGTTATTCCGTCATGTTTTTCCGCACCGACGTGTTCCAGAGTAGCTGCGCCGACAAACTGGTCGATAGCATCAGGGCGCCCCTCCAACACCACCAGGTCATTCTTACGCAGGATTTGCCTGCGGGCGGTGCCAGGCAGGCGTTTGCCACGACGCACCAGCCCGAGAATATTGACGTCACTCTCCTCGGCAAATGAATCGAGATCCCTGACCGCTTTACCGATCATTTTGGATGCTTCTGGCACCTTGGCATTTGAAATATAGTTCTGCAGATCACCAAGTTCCTGGGCGGTATCATGTTTGCTGCGCTCCACCGGAATCAGCCGCCAACCAATGAGGGTGACAAATAGCACCCCGACAATTGCCACGACCACACCGACTGGTGCGAAATCGAACATGCCGTATGGTTCGCCCAAAGCGCTCTCACGAAATGTGGCGATGACGATGTTTGGTGGTGTGCCGATCAGGGTTACCATGCCGCCCAGGATGGAGGCGAAGGAGAGCGGCATCAACGTCAACGCCGGGCTTCGTTTGCTCCGCTGAGCTGCCTGCATATCGACCGGCATCAGTAGGGCCAGCGCGGCAACGTTGTTCATCATGCTGGAGAGTGTGGCAGAGATTCCTGCCATGATGCCGATATGGATCGGCAGGCTGCGAGACGAGTCGACAACTTTACGCGCCAAAAGTTCAATTGCGCCTGAGCGGGAGAGACCGCGACTGACAATCAGCACCAGAGCGATAATGATAACTGCCGGATGGCCGAATCCTGAAAAAACCTGCTCTTTGGGGATGACACCGGCCAAAAAAGCCAGAACCAGTGCTGCAAAGGCCGTCACGTCATAACGTACCCGTCCCCATATAAGAAATATGAAAATGAGGACGATCAGACTGAAGAGGATGATTTGATCAGTAGTCATGTTAATGAATATTAGCAGATAAAAGCAATAAGTAAAACTAAGCTAAGCTCGCCGCTGTTGATCACCGCCAGATTGTTGACTCTAAAGCCATCATCTGGATGAAGGGAGTAGTGTCAAGGAGAGCTGTCAAGAAAATCGACGCAGCGCTGTAGAACATCTTGCTGCTGAGGATTTTCGGCTGTGGTCAAAACATGCGGAACTTCGTCGCCGTAGCAGTGAAATGCTTTGTAGTTACTACCCAGTTGGCGGTGGATTTCTTCCGCAGTACCTGCGGCTATGGTGGCATCACCTGTTGAGGTCAGAATCAGGCTGGGTGTGGTGATTAAGTTTAACTTGCCATTGAGTTGTTTGCTTAATCTGTTGATTTGGGCAATCCCTTTCAGGGGGCGTTTCTGGTAATAAAAGGGGCGATCATCGGTAGAAATATCTTTTTTTTGATAAGGGATCAGATAACCCAACAATCCGGCAAATGGGGCGAGAAAGTGTTCAAGTCGCAAAAAGGGGGAGAGGAGAATCAGTTTTTCCAGATGATGTTGAAGTGCCAGTTTTAAAGTAATGAGAGCTCCAGTGCTCAATCCTGCAATGCTGACTTTAAAACCCATTTCGACCAGGGACTGATAACCGTCTTCAGCGGTTATTACCCACTCTTCAGCCCGACGGGTTGCCAAATCTTCAGGATCTGTTCCATGGCCGGGTAGGCGAACTCCGTAAACAGTAACATTGTGTTGCTGAAGAATTTTCCCCAGCGGGAGCATCTCCCGTGGAGTGGCACTAAAGCCATGGATCAACATAACGGCTTGTCCGCTCGGAGTCTCTGGTGCTAAGAAAAAAGGGAGATTTTCAGGGTGAGACACCCCTTCTTTGTGAGCGAGTTCTATCTCTTGTTCAAACCACTGCACCAGCTATGTTCTCCGCTCAAATAAAAAAGGCTCCTCGGTGAGGAGCCTTGATAAATCTGACAAAAATGACCACTAGCTTGGGTAGCCGAGGCGGGTTGAAAGTTCTACTGATGATTTCAGAACCAAGGGAACCAGCTCACTTTCTGTGCGTGCGTTGCTGACCCGCATGGTGGGACCAGAAATGCTGATGGCACCGACAATCCGACGGGTGTAGTCGCGAATTGGTGCCGCAATACAACGAACCCCCAGATCCAGCTCTTCATCATCAAAGGCGTACCCCTGTTCACGAATTTTATTCATCTCTGCATTGATTTCTTTTGCAGTGGTGATGGTGGTTGGGGTGTGTGGAACAAGTTTCATGTTGTTTAATGTAGATTCTAACTCCTCATCTGTCATATAAGCCATATGAACTTTGCCGGAAGCAGTACAGTAAGCCGGTAGGCGTGAACCCACTCTGGAAACAACCCGAACGGTCAGATTGGTTTCAACAACATCCAGATAGACAATGTGGTCTTCTTTGTAGATAGCAACGTAGGCGGTTTCGTTACTTTCTTCTACGATTTGTTCAAGAATTGGCTTAGCCTGACGCAATAAACCCATCTGTTTAATAAATGTTTGCCCAAGCTCCAGAGCTTTAAGACCTAATCGGTAGTTTTCGGTTGCTTTATTCTGCTCAATATAGCCGCGTGATTCCAGAGTTGCGAGGAGTCGGAAAACGTTGTTTTTATGTAGCTTCAGCCGTTTGCTCAGCTCGGTGACACCAAGTTCATCAACGTCGCCATGAAATTGCTCGAGCAGGTCAAGGGCGTGAGAAACTGCTTGAATTATATACTCTGATTTGTCTTTTTTGACCATGACCTCAATACCCTTCTTGTGTTTTTATTATATATAAGGCATCAATCCTATCTTGAGGAAGAGCTTCTGTCAAGCAATACTGGTCGATGTTTTGAGAGAAACTTCCCCGTCTTTTGTGAATTATAGAATGGCGTTCTATTGTTGTCAAATGAGTTATTTTTTATTATATCGCAGTTTATGTAAAATATTACTGCTTGTTTGTGAAATGGACTTTTGCGGGTCAGGATATTTGCCGATTTTTTTTGCTTAATTCTCGCAGAACACTGGTGGCATAACTCCCTTTTGGCAGGGCGAAACTGAGGGTTATAGAATGGTTCCCTGAGGCTATTATTTTGGGTTCAATCAGGGGAACTCTAAGTGGGCGGCGCTCTCCTGTCATAGTCAGCCCCTGAGGTAGTTTCCAGTCGCTGAGAGATAATCCGCTTTTTTCAAGTAGGGCCACCTCGGTTTGCCCGGGTTTCCCTGTTGCAAGCATCACTTTACTCCCATACAGAGGAGCGGATGGACTGATTTCAAAACTGTCGACCCGGGATTGTTCTTCCGCTGCATGTTCCACTCTGAAGTATGCACCATTGATATGCTTCACCGCAATATCACCATCACTAAGCTGGTCAAGGTCAGGCAGCCGTTGCATAAGAAGCTGATCAAAAAAGTGCGATTGTGCCGCGGAGAGAAATAATCGCAACAGATTCCGTGGTAAAGAAAAGACCGCTTCCTGATGTGATTTTCCTTCGCTTAGCATGCGGAGGACTCGTCGTTCATCTGTCATTCTGTTTGGTAAGCTTTCGCTAGCTTGTTGTATGTCTCCGCGACGATACTGTTCCGCTGCTTCCTTCCACGCCGGGTTACGGATCACTTGTGGATCACCAATAAGTTCCCGGCAGAAAGCGGTGTAGTTTTTTTGTGTCAGCAGTAGCCCCAGTTGTGCCGAATTTCCCAGAACCCCGTAGCGTTGTTCGCCAAACAGGTTGGGCACGCCACGTTTTTTTAGCTGTGCCAGGATATCTGAACCACGTGACAGAGCCTGTGTGTCGGTTTCATGCAGGATGATTGTAAAACGATTTCCCGCCAGATGGCCAAGGCGAAGCTTGTTGCTATGACGCTCTGTTTTTAGTATTTTTGCATCTTTTAAGTTCAGTTTTTTTACTTGATCAAGTTTATTGAAAGGAATAGAGACCATTTGTCGGGTTAAGGCACGGGCATCTTTTAGCCCAGCATAGCCAAGATCGCGGTCTTTTAGTTTTAACCTCCGAGTCAGTTGAGTTAATAGCTCGCGGGTGGTGGTTCCCGATTTTTCAATCCAGAGGTAAAGGTGTTCGCCCTCGCCTGAGCAAGGGTAGAGGGGAATCTCTTCGACCTGGAAATCTTCTGGGATCTGTTTGTAGATTCCACCAATGCCGGGCAGGTCTTCAGTGAACCAGTTCAAGTTTTCTCCTTTGGCCAGCGGAGTCTGAATCCTTTTTTCAGGTTCGGTGGGTCAATCTGGAGGCCGGTTTTTTTGTGATAGCGACACAGATAGATTGGCTGATCCAGGTCGAGAAAACGCTGCATGTATTTTGAGATCGGATAGTTTCCAAGATCATGGCTGTAGGGAGTTGATGCAAGGTTTTTAAACCGATCTTCTCGGCTCAGTAGTTCCGCCGCCGTTTCACCGTAATCAACAAAGTCAGTACAGAAATTCAGCTCACCATTCTCCTGTAAACAATAAAGTGAGAGATCGAGAAAATCCTGATTGAGTAATCTCCGCTTACGTTGTCTTTTTTTTGGCCAGGGGTCGGGACAGTTAATATAGATAGCCTGCAAGCTATTTTTTTCCAGATAATGATGCATCAGGTAGCGAGCCTCTATCCGCATCATCAGAATATTGGTCAGACCGGAGCGTTCAATGCGGCTGCAGGTTTGACGGCAGCCCTGATTGAAAATATCAATAGCAATGTAGTTTCGTTCTGGGTGGCGTGCTGCAATCTGAACAACAAAATCGCCAATTCCACAACCAATTTCAAGTGCCAGGGGGTTGTTATTACCGAAAAGGGTAGAGAAACTGCCAGCATTTTTTAAGCGTGCTTCGGATATAAATACCGGTGAAGTAATCAGGGTCATTCGTTGAGACATATTTTCTTCTTTTTAGCTTAACGGAGGTTGTATAGATAGTTGCTGATACGTTGTAGCTCTTCTTTTGACAGTGTGCTGTAGCTGGGCATAAATCCTTTGGTTCGGGTTGAGGTATCAGCTGTCAACAGTGCTTCTATCTGCGCTGCTGTCAAACGGCTCCCTATCTGGGTGAGATCTGCTGCCAGGGAACCACCATCACCATGGATCATGTGACAAGCTTTACAGCCAAACACTTGGATGAACTCCAATTCCGGATTGTTTTTTGGCGCATCGTCCCCAGCTATTGCAACTATAGGAACCATTCCGCAGAAGAATAGAATCAGGAATATCGTTGCGATTGTTTTCATTCAGGTACTTTTCTCCAGACAAAATTTGCTTGTCAAACCACGATGATCCACCCATAAAGGAGGCTGGCATCAATTTATACTCGGACTCTCTGTTCATTGCAATCGATTCCCCCGAATTCGTTGGCAAAATGGTTGCAATCAAGTGAGACGAGGATTAATCTGATCAGGAACAGAATATCAGGGATGAAAATATGCAGATACCAATTTCTAAGCGTGCCAAACAGGTTAAACCTTTTCTGGCAATGGAATTAATGGAGAGAGCCAAGCAGTTAGAAGCTGAAGGGCGGGATATTATCTATCTTTGCTTGGGAGAGCCTGATTTCAATACTCCTCCAGCCATTCTTGCGGCAACCGGTCAGGCTTTAGCCGAAGGGGCGACCTCCTATACTCATTCACTTGGATTGCTGGAGTTACGTCAAGAAATCTGTCGCCATTACCTTGATTATTATGGTGTCGAGATCGTTCCAGAGCAGGTCATTGTCTCTTCTGGAACCAGCCCGTTGATGTTGCTCCTTTTTTCTACAATTCTGGATGAAGGTGATGAGCTGATTCTGACCGATCCCGGCTACGCCTGTTATCCTGGGTTTGTCAAAT
>JAYEME010000189.1:0-8298 GCA_034717915.1 Thermodesulfobacteriota bacterium | reverse complement strand
CAACTTACAACGCTCTCAATTTGGCTCTTGAATTTCTCGCGGGGACAGATCTCGATAAGGCCGATACTCTCTTTCGCAACACCTATCTGCTCAACCTGTTTCAACTGGGGCACAGCCTGGTCAAAAAGCTCCAGACCAGGGCGAAAAATATCAGCATTGGGCAGATATATCCATTCCTGGACTATCCCGAATTATTATTTATCGATTCGTTGCAACTGACCCAGTTAACCCCATCGCAGAAGGCTGCGGGTAATGAAGAGGACAACTTGCAACCCATAACTTCAATCAAAGATCTGGAAAGAGTTGAACAGCGCTTGAAGCAGATTGAATCACTGCAAGATTTATTTATCAATAAACTTCCATTTAAACTACCAAATATTGAAACAGAAACAGAGGAATACCCGTCCCTCTCGGGGTTATTTTTAACTGCTGTGGCCAATCAACTCCTGGGTAAAGATTTTACTCCAACTCCCCTGACAGTAATAGATATGCCAGTGCTAAAAAATAAGACCTTTGAAGATGACCAGATCAGTGCAGATTTCCGTCGGGATATTCACGAGTCCATGCAACAACTTGCACCTGGTTGTAACTTCTTTATTCAATTCTGCCTCGAAATCTGGACACAGATATTTCAGAATTTAGACTCTTTGACCAATGAATCCCCGTTTATTGATGTATTATTGCTAGCAGATCAGTAACATCCATCATGCTTCGATTTGATTCTCCGGGGAAGTCTGTTAGTCTGGCAGGGCGTTGAACTTAAAAAGTGTAGCTCTGATCACAAAATTAAACAACTTCAAATAAAAGAAGGGTCGGTTCATGTTCAAAAAAATTGTATTTCTTTCTCTCCTCCTCTTGACTGTTTCTTTGCCGGCAGTTGCAAAAAATCAATCCGGTGCTGCAACCCTTTCCACGCAGTATGGCAGGCATCTTTTTGAAGGAAATCAATCCCTTGAAACAACCAATTTCTGGGGGATAGGGTTAGGTTACAACCTGACAGAAAACTGGGCGGTAGAAGGTTTTTACACCCGAACAGAGTCAGATGCAGAAGCGGAAGATGGATCCACAACGGACACAAAGGTTGAAACTTATCACCTGGATACTCTTTATCATTTCAGACCGGACACGCAACTGGTTCCTTATGTCGTCGTTGGTTTAGGAGCTATTTATTCATCTCCCACGGTTGGTCCAGACAGAGATCACTTTTTATTGAACTATGGAGTTGGCATCAAGTATTTTTTTCTGGATGATTTAATTGCCCTGCGAGCCGATGTCCGTCATCTCGTTGATTTTCCTGAACCTGACAACAATCTGCAATACTCGATTGGATTAACTTTTCAGCTAGGCAAACCAGCCCTGCCTCAATAGGAATGATGAAGAGAAGTATGCTACAAGTATAGCTCCTGTACCTGTAGCCCTGTCGCAGTTTTTGCCGGGTAGAGGAAAATCAGAACAGTCCTTCCTGGAGACTCTTGCAGGTGCTCAAATAGAGCGGCAAAATATTGAACTTTACCGTCTCGATCCAACGCAGCCAACTCCTGTTTAACCCTTTTCCGTACCATTACCGTCTCTTTTTCAGACAGATGGGTATTAAAAAAAACAGGAGCGGAGCCACCAACAACCCGCTGATGATGGGCATAATCTCGTCCAAGTAACTCTCGATAGAGAGAGAGATTACCGTCAATAAATCGTTCACACAGATAGCAATCAATGGCCAAATACTGATCCCGCAACGAATGACTTTGCTGATAGAGATTTTCCTTGCGCCAGAACAGATCCAGATCTTCCAGTAGTAGGGACAATCGAGAAAAATCTTCAATTAATTGTTTCAGTAGAAATGTAAATCTTTGACTATTCACCAGAAGATCGAGCAGACGTCCAATCCCACGTAACCGTTCCAGATCAGTAAATGTGAGATTTTTTGATTGTAAAATTGTATATGGGGGATTTGGATCAAATTTAATTCCCCAATTTCCAGCCTCTAAGCGTAGCGGTGCCCCTGGCAACAATTTGACCGGTTCGAGCTGCAGATGATCTGCCCCCAGAGCAAAAGTCCAGTCAATTGATTGTAAAAACTGCAGGTAATCTTCCCCCGGCAATCCGGCAATCAAATCGAGATGGAGATGGATTTTGGTGTTGGTTTGTAAAAAACCCACGTTTTCAGCCAGGTGCTCGAGAGAAGCTTTACGACCGATATTCTGTAACGTTTCAGGGAGAGTCGATTGCACACCAATTTCAAACTGAAACGTATCTCCTGGTACCTGCTTTAATAATTCCAGAGTATCTCCATCAAGAAGATGAGCACCAATCTCAAAATGGAAATGACTGGAATGATTATATTGCAGAATAAAACTGAAGATATCCCGGCTACGTCGGTTGTTATAATTAAACGTCCGGTCAACAAATTTAATTTTGGCAACCCGCTTATCCATCAAAATTTTTAAATCAGCTTTTATTCGTTCGAGAGAAAATGACCGAACCTGCTCATCCAAAGCACTCATACAGAAGCTGCAAGTGTAGGGGCAACCACGGCTGCTTTCGTAGTAAACCAACCCTCGTGTTAAATCGACCAGTCCGGCAGTAAAGGGTGAGGGAATCTGATCGAGGGAATCGAGCAGACTCAGCCCGTTTTTTTGCGGATATTCTGGCAATTTTAATCCCGCTAGCAGTGTTGGATTCTCTCCTCTCTGCCAAGCGGATAAAACATGATGCAGAGGAATTTCTCCCTCGCCACAAATCAGCGCATCCACCGGGTAGCATTCAAAAAAACTATCGTCCTCGAACGATATTTCCGGCCCGCCAAGAACTATTTTCAGTTTTGAATTGATTCGCTTTAAGCAATCAACTAACTCAAGTGTTGCAATCCGATTCCACAGATAGACCGAAAAACAGACCACCTCGACATCACAAGCCACAATCTGCGCCAACACAATCTCTTTTGGCTCATTGACTGTGTATTCGCGAATCAGAATTTCCCCACATTCGTCTCTGCAATACGCTGCCAGACAAGGTAACGCCAGGCTGGCATGGATATATTTGCTGTGCAGGGTGGTGAGTAAGGTTCGCATGGCGAGGAGCATAGCCTATCCAAATTCCATATCCAAGCAAAGTTTGCTTGGTTAAGTTCATGCCCCGATATTTTGCATCTGATCTTTTTTGACAAGCAGCCGCTGTACGTGCACTATACGTAAAATGACTGAGAGGAAGGTAAGGGGGTAAATCGAGCGATAACGATTCAACTGGTTTTTATTTGAGAGATCAACTAAAACAGCAATGCTCCCGATGGTTTTAAACTGCTCAGCCCACTAAACAGCAAAACTATCAAATAACAAATAAAAGGATTGTGTTATGAGTCAAGAAGGAACGTTCAAAAAAGTAGAAGAATCATCTGAACAAATGTATGGATCAAAAGGTCTTTTGGTGTGCGGCTATCCAGAGCCAGAACAGCAGGCATTACTTTCGCTCTTAAGGGAGAGTGATTTAAGTGCCTTTCCCGTCATATTTGCAACAAATAACAACGTACAAATGACCCTCAAAGAAATTTTCGAATCAGACCACAAGCACGGTCATGGTGAAATCTCTGATATGAATAGAGCCGCGATCATGTCTGGATTCACCCAGAACGAATTGCATACGTTAATGGCATCCTACCGGGCTTCCGACCTTCCGACCCAACTTTGGGCTGCCCTTACACCTATATCCGAAAACTGGTCTGTCGCCGATCTGTTGAATGAGCTCTCGGCAGAGCATGAGGCTATCAATAAACAAAAAGGTAATCCTTGATATTGCCCAGGTGATTATACAACATAAGTAATCTGTGGATATTTATAATAGTTGCCTGACATATTTTGACATTTTTGCAGCTTCACGCTTAATGCTCATTTTTAATATAAATATGTTATCCTCTGTCGGTTAAGGAGCATATCGAACAATGAGCAAACAAAAAACAATTTTAGCAGTTATTGCCGACGAATCTGGCGAAGTATTTGAATATCCCGGATTACTGATGGCGGGAATGAACGGAATGAGTATTCGTCAACCGGAAGTTGATGAGCTGATCCCACTTCCAGAAGGAAGTCGTCTATTTACCATTCCGGGAACCCCACCAATCGGTTTTGACCGAAATAATGGCAAGCAAATGACGATTGATTCTCTCCCTGACAGCTGGGGAGGAGGATCAGCCCAGGCCGTTTCCGCATTTACCACTCCTGCCTTTACCCGCACCCTGCTTCCGGCCGCTGCCTATGAGAAAAAGGCTGTCGAATTGACCCTCTGGTCCTATACCGCAGTGGGATGGTGTGTTGAAGAAGAACGATTTTACGTTGCAGCAGTGCGTGTTGATCGCAACCAGCAGTGGGAACCGAAATACTTCGATGATCGTAAACTTGAACCACTGGTGCGTAAGCGGGTTGCTGAGCAATCGGATAATCGACTGATCAAACAACTCTCCCGTTGTGCCCTTGATTATCATTGTTTTGCTGCAAAAAACCTTTTCTTTGGCCGTTGGGAAGCCCCACTCCCCTGTTCACCGACCTGTAACGCACGCTGTATTGGCTGCATCTCACTCCAGGATGAGCCTGAAGTCTGTCAAGCCAGTCAGGATCGTTTGATTTTTGTTCCCACGGTTGAAGAACTCTGTGAAGTGGCCGTTCCCCATTTGCAAGCTGCCGAAAATGCGATTGTCTCATTCGGTCAGGGGTGTGAAGGTGATCCAATTCTTCAGGCGGAAAGAATTGCAGAATCGGTCAAAGAGATGCGGCGACAAACCCCTCGCGGCACAATCAATTTTAACTCCAACGCTTCAATTCCTGATGCCATTGACAAACTCGCTGATGCGGGAATTGATTCAATCAGGATTTCACTGAATTCGGTCCAAGAACATTTCTATAATGCCTATTATCGACCAATAAAGTACCGCTTTGAGGATGTAATTGAATCAGCCCGCAGAGCAAAACAGCATGGGTTATTCACCATGTTCAACTATCTGGTTTTCCCTGGTATCACTGACCGGGAAGATGAGATAGAAAAGCTACTGGAATTGATTGACACGATTGGAATTGATCTGATTCAGATGCGAAATCTGAGTATCGATCCGATGCTTTACTGGAAGTCAATGGGTGCAGACGGCTCTGGAATTGGGATGAAGAAGATGCTGGATCGGGTTAAAAAGGAGATTCCGCGCATTCAATACGGTTATTTCAATCCGACCAAAGAAAACTATTATCCCCCCGGATATGAAACCGATTGGCCGTTACCAGCAATTCTGTAACTTCAGAGGAATACAAATTTCACAGACGATCCGTTACAAGATCAATGTTTTAATCCAGATCGTGTTCAACCCGAATCAAGCAAGTTGGCTGCGAGATAATATCCAGAGCTTCTATTTCCTCTAACGCACGGGAAACATCAGCCTCTTTGGCAGCATGGGTCATCAGGACAATGGGGATAGAATCAGCCTCACAGCATTCCGGTTGAATCATTGACTGAATACTGATGTCATGTCGACCGAGACAACCCGCTATTTTCGCCAACACCCCGGGCTGATCAATTGTGGTGAAGCGCAAATAATAGTGACTGATGATTTCACTCATCGCTTTAATCGGCAGAGATTTGATCTGATCTGCACAGTAACCCATAATGGGAAGCCGAGATCGAGCTCCAGAGATAATATCCCTGCTGATTGCCATCACATCGCCCATCACAGCACTGGCAGTGGCATCCATCCCTGCACCACTCCCGTAAAGCAATGTTGGCCCGACAAAATCACCGTTTAAACGAACCGCGTTGAAGACGCCATTGACTTCTGCCAGCTGATAAGTTCCCGGAATCATCGTTGGATGGACACGAACCTCGATTTTATCACCAAGATTTTTACCGATGGCTAACAGCTTGATTTTATAGCCCATCTGTTCTGCAAACTGGATATCAGTTGCGGCGATATTACTGATCCCATCGGTATAAACCTGCTCAAAATCAACGGTAGTACCAAAGCACAACGCCGCCAACAACGCAATCTTGTGAGCAGTATCAACGCCCTCTATATCAAAGGTCGGATCAGCTTCTGCATAGCCCAAATCCTGCGCTTCCTGCAATACCGGGGCAAAGTCGCTTCCCTCTTCAGTCATTTTGGTTAAAATATAATTACAAGTTCCATTGAGAATTCCCAGCACCGAACTGAACTCATTGCTGCAGAGATTTTCCTTAATTGCCGAAATAATCGGGATACCACCACCAACAGCGGCCTCAAACAGCACCGAAACACCCTGTTGATTGGCAGCCGAAATAATTTCCTGGCCATGAACCGCCATCAATGCTTTGTTAGCAGTAACAATGTGCTTGCCATTAGCAATCGCCTTAAGAATAAAACTTTTTGCCGGCTCATAACCACCGATCAACTCAATAACAATATCAACTTCGGGGTTACTGATAACATCTTCCACATCAGCAGTTAAAACTCCCGATTTCAACTCTACACCACGATCTGTTGTAATATCCAGATCCGCAATTTTAACCAGATCCAGATCGCTACCAAGGCGTCTCTGGATGGTTGAACTATTACGCTGGAAGTTCCTGACCACCCCGGTGCCGATAGTCCCGAATCCAAGCAAACCAAATTTAATTGTGTTCATAGTCATTCCAATTCATAAAAATTAACTGGCTGTTTTGATAGAGTTTTTAGCAATTTTATCGAGGAGACCATTGATAAACGAAGGGGACTCTTTTGTCCCATAACGCTTCGCAATTTCAATCGCTTCATCAATGGCAACAGGGGCTGGAATCTCTGGACGGTAAAGAAGCTCGTACGTCGCAATACGCAAAATTGACAAATCAACCGGAGTCATACGTTCTAACGACCAGTTTTTTGCAGTCTCTGAAATATTTTTATCAATCACAGCTCGAAACTCGACAACCCCATTGACAAGTGATTCAGCAAATAATCGGGTAGATGTTGCCAGGGGAACATCAATTGCGTCCAACGTCTCACCTAAAACATCATCCGCAAAACGAAAGTTGTCCAAGAGAGAAGAGACGAGTTGGTTCGATTCTATCTGATCTTTGTTGAGTCGATGAGCAAACAACATCTTTAGCGCATATTCACGTCCAACGCGGCGGTTATTTGACATCTAGTTAAACCGCTCCCAACAAATTCACCATTTCTATAGCACTCATAGCAGCTTCAACACCCTTGTTGCCAGCCTTGGTACCAGCACGCTCAATTGCCTGCTCAACAGAATCTGTGGTTAATACACCAAAAGCGATCGGCAATTCTGATTGTAACGATACCGAAGCGATTCCCTTGGTCATCTCTGAACTGACATATTCAAAATGTGGAGTTCCACCGCGAATGACGGCACCAAGACAGATCAATGCATCATATTTGTCTGAATTGGCCATTTTTTTAGCGACCAATGGCAATTCAAAAGCCCCGGGAACTTTAACAATGGTCATTTGCTCACTGTCAGCTCCATGACGGATCAAGGTATCGATCGTCCCTTCAAGTAACCGATCAGAGATAAAACTGTTAAAACGGCTGACAATAATACCGAAACGATAATTTTTAGCTTCCAGTGTTCCTTCAATAATTTTTGACACAACAACCTCCTAGAGATGGTTCAGTAAGTGTCCCATTTTTTCCCGTTTAGTTTTCAAATATTTTAGATTTTCTTGATGAGCGGGCATTTCAATTGGCACCCGCTCAACAATTTCCAAACCGTAACCTTCAAGACCAACAATTTTTGTGGGGTTATTTGTCATCAGTCTTAATTTGCGTATTTTCAGATCAGACAATATTTGTGCCCCGATACCATAGTCACGCAAATCATCTTTGAACCCCAGTGAGTGGTTTGCTTCAACGGTATCCTGTCCTTGATCCTGCAGTGCGTAAGCCTTGATTTTATTAACCAGACCAATACCACGCCCTTCCTGACGCATATAGAGAATAACTCCACTCCCCTCTTTTTCAATCTGCGCCATGGCTGCATGTAATTGTTCACCGCAATCACAGCGCTGCGAACCAAAGACATCTCCGGTTAAACACTCCGAGTGAACCCGCACCAGAACCGGTTCGTCTGCTTTGATTTCACCCTTGACCAAAGCCATATGCTCAGCATGATCAACATCATTTTCATAAACGATCGCAGTAAAGGTTCCACCAAATGGGGTCGGGATAGTCGTTTCTGCTGCGCGGCGGACCAATAACTCTTTGCGCATCCGATAGGCAATCAGATCGGCAACTGAAATAATTTTCAGATCATGTTGAGCGGCAAAAACCTCCAACTGCGGCATCCGCGCCATAGT
>JAYEME010000188.1:0-1865 GCA_034717915.1 Thermodesulfobacteriota bacterium | reverse complement strand
GTCTTGAACATCTCTGGCTGGCTCTGGAAGCTGAAGAGATTCCGCTCATGGAGAGTGCTGCCACACTTACCTCGGCAAAAGTAGACTTGTTGCCACATCAAGTGACGCTGGTTCATCGTATGGCAAATACACGTCCAAAACGATTCCTCATCGCCGACGAGGTCGGTCTGGGCAAGACGATTGAGGCAGCCCTCATACTGCGGGAAATGACCTCAAGGGGGGAACTACAGCGAGCTATGATGGTCGTGCCTGCTGGGCTCGTTGAAAACTGGAGAAGAGAATTGAATGATGTTTTCAATCTCGATTTCGAGGTATTCGGATCAGAAGGTGACGTCACAGACCGCAAATCAAATGCTTTTGCCAAGCATAATCGCCTAATCGTCTCGGTTGATACTCTGAAGCGTCCTACCCGGGTGAAAAAACTACTCGAAGCTCCGCCATGGGATTTAGTGGTGTTCGATGAAGCACATCACTTAAGCGTATACCGCAACGGCAGTCGAGTTAAAAAAACGGAAAACTTCAAGCTGGCTGAAGCCCTGCGTGACCATTGCCGGGATTTAATTCTGCTTTCTGCGACCCCACATCAGGGAGATCATTTTCGATTCTGGATGCTGATTCGCCTGCTCACACCTGAACTTTTTGAAAGCGACCAGGACATGGTCGAAAACCGCCACCGCCTTAATGCAGTGGTAATCCGGCGGACAAAAGCCGATGCCTGTGCTCAGGATGGGAGTTCTCTTTTCACTCGAAGAATGGTTCATACCGAAGGATTTAACCTCTCTGAAAAGGAAATGGAGTTTTATAACTCATTGCTTGAGTATTTGCGTGACGGCTATAATCTGGCGGCTCAACAGGGGAATAAAGGACGGGGGCTTGGCTTCGTGATGACCATCTTTCAAAAGATTGCAGCCAGTAGTTTTGCTGCTATTCGGTCCACTCTCTGGCGTCGCCTTCTCATGATAACGGTGCAGGAAGCCATAGAGCGGGATGGATTGCTGGATGTGGATGGTCGTAATCGAGTTTTGAAAGAAGCTCGCCAGCTTATTCATGAGATGTACAATCTGCCATTCGATTCTGTAGGGAATGCTCAGGTCGACCAAATTCTTGCAGATATTAAAGTGGACCTTCTCAAAAAAAGCAAAGGTGCAAACGCATTTGTGAAAAGTGCTGAAAGTCATTCTGGTACAGAATTGACCGCAAGTAGTGAAGAATCTGCTGCTATGCTGGTTGCTTTAGTCGTCCCGGAAGAACGACAGAGAATAATGGAACTGCTAACAAGGTTCCCCGATGGGATAGAAACAAAGACCAAAGTCCTCATGAATGCCCTCAAACAAATTTGGGCACAGAACCCTAATGAGAAAATAGTGATCTTTGCAACATACCTGGGAACTGTAGAAGCAATTAAACACCATCTGGATGAGACTTTCCCTGATAAAGCTGTTGATGTACTGAAAGGCGGTGACCATGGTGCAAAGACGGCTGCTCAGAAACGTTTCCGCCAAAAAGATGGGGCACACGTACTGATCTCTACAGCTGCTGGTCGCGAAGGTATCAACCTGCAGTTTGCCCGAATTCTGTTCAACTATGATCTTCCATGGAATCCTATGGACCTTGAACAAAGAATCGGTCGCATTCATCGATATGGCCAGCAGTCCACAGCACAGGTTTACAACCTCGTTGCAACAGACACCATTGAAGGTAAGATATTCCTATTACTGGAAGAGAAACTTAGCGACATCGCCGATGCACTTGGCAAGGTGGATGAAAAGGGTCAGATTGCAGAGGATCTCCGGGCTCAGGTACTTGGACAGTTAAGTAATTGCGTGAGTTACGATCGGCTTTATCAGGATGCATTGGCTGATCCC
>JAYEME010000187.1:0-8415 GCA_034717915.1 Thermodesulfobacteriota bacterium | reverse complement strand
TGCAAAAACCAATCATTGGCGACCATCCCGCCATCAACTCGTAAAGCCTGTAATTCAGTATCACTATCACCTTGCATCGCCTGCATCAGATCATAGGTTTGATAGCCGACCGATTCCAGAGTTGCCCGGGCGATTTCGGCAATCCCGGTATCACGGGTCAGACCAAAGATCGCCCCGCGAGCATTTGGATCCCAATGGGGAGCACCCAACCCGGTGAAAGCGGGAACCATATAAACGCCCCGGTTGGAATCCAGCCCCTGTGCCAACCCTTCAACTTCACTGGCAGATTCGATCAATTTTATCCCATCTCGAATCCACTGGATAGCCGCCCCCGCAACAAAGATTGAACCTTCGATAGCATAGCTGGTCTCTCCGTTAATTCTGTAAGCAACGGTCGTCAACAAACGATTTTTGGAACGATACGCTTTAGTCCCGGTATTCAGCAGAACAAAGCAGCCGGTTCCATAGGTACTTTTGATCATCCCCGGTTCCAGACAAGCCTGCCCGATCGCCGCGGCCTGCTGATCCCCGGCGATCCCGGCAATTGGATAAGAGCTATCGAACAGGCCCGCAGCAGTCATACCGAAATCAGCGCTACAATCTTTCACTTCCGGCAATAAAGAGGGGGGAATCTGAAATAGATCAAGGAGAGAGTCATCCCACTGCTGCGTATGGATATTAAATAGCATCGTGCGCGATGCATTGGTTGCGTCGGTAGTATGCGATTGACCAGCAGTCAGCCGCCAGAGGAGAAAACTGTCAATCGTGCCAAAAGCCAGCTCCCCAGCGGCTGCTTTGTTCCGTGCACCGGCGACATTATCAAGAATCCAGCGCAACTTGGTGGCAGAAAAATAGGGATCAAGCAACAACCCGGTCAATTCAGAAACTTGCTCTTCGTTCCCTGCCGATTTCAATTCGGCACAGAAATCGGCCGTACGGCGATCCTGCCAAACGATGGCATTATAAAGTGGTTTCCCACTTTTTCGATCCCAAACGACAGTGGTTTCCCGTTGGTTAGTGATACCGATCCCAGCTACGTTTATGGATGCTTCTTTTGCCTGCTGCAGAACCTGTCGGCAAACGTTGAGAACCGACTGCCAGATCTCTTCCGGGTCATGCTCAACCCAACCGTCCTGCGGAAAAATCTGGCGGAACTCTTCTTGAGCAACAGCAACACAGTTGCCAGTTACAGAAAAAATCATCGCCCGTGAACTGGTGGTTCCCTGATCAATGGCAAGAATGTGGGGGTTATTCATCAAGTCCTCCCTGGTGCGTGAATCAATAGTTCAGTTAATTATTCGTAAACCAACAAAAATGAAAGAATATGGTGCTAAAATATTCAAAAGTGAAAAAATAACGACATATGACTTGTGAATTAATAAAAACCTGATATAAAGAATAGTATTAGATACAAGACAAATTACAACCCCCTCTATTCTAATAAAGCTGGGCAAAAATGAATCAGCGACAACAAAAAATCCTTTCTCTCGTCCAGCAGCGGGGTTTTGTTTCTGTCGAAACCCTGGCACAGAACTTCAACGTAACTTCACAAACAATCCGCCGCGATATCAACACCCTCTGTGATCAAGAATTTCTCACCCGCTATCATGGCGGGGCTGGTCTCTCATCAAGTGTCGAAAATGTTGAGTACGCAACCCGCCAGGTTACGAACCTCGAAGAAAAATGCAATATTGCCAGAATAGTTGCAGCCCATATCCCTGATAGGGCATCCATCTTTATTAATATCGGAACCACAACCGAGGAAATTGCCAAAGCCCTGTTGAACCATACCGGTTTGAAAATTATTACCAACAACTTGAATGTCGCCGCCATTCTACGCAGTAACCCCAGCTTTGAAATCATTATAGCAGGGGGTGTCGTTCGTCAGCGCGATGGTGGCATTACCGGTGAAGCAACCATCGACTTTATCCGTCAGTTCAAGGTCAATTTCGGCATCATTGGCATCTCCGGGATTGACCCTGATGGCACCTTGCTGGACTTCGATTACCATGAAGTGCGCGTTTCTCAAGCGATTATCGAAAACTCACGGCAAATATTTCTCGCTGCTGATCACACCAAATTTGATCGTAATGCAATGGTTCGCCTTGGCAATTTGGAACAAATTGATGCCCTGTTCACCGACCGCCATCCACCAGAGCATATCGCCGCCCTGTTGGAAGAAAAAAATATCGCACTGCACACTGCCGATAATGTTATTTCCCTGGATCACTCCGTGGAAAAAACTATTTTAAGATGAGGAAACTTTCTCCATGCCGATGGTTTTAGAAAACGTCACCAGACTGGTCGGGAACCAATGTCATATTGATGACATTTCACTCCAACTTGAGCCAGGAACATTCAACATTCTTCTCGGTCGAACTTTGTCCGGGAAAACCACCTTGATGCGGCTGATGGCTGGCCTTGACCGGCCAACAAAAGGACGAATCCTGATGGATGGTCAGGATCTGACCCGGATATCGGTGCGAAAACGCGATGTGGCAATGGTTTATCAGCAGTTTATCAATTATCCTTCGATGACCGTTTACAAAAACATCGCCTCGCCATTACTTTTGGCAAAAGTTTCCGCAACCGAGATTGACCGCAAGGTTCGTGAAGTTGCCGAAATGTTACATATTGAACCGCTGCTGGATCGGTTACCAGCGGAACTATCCGGCGGGCAGCAGCAACGCACAGCGATTGCCCGGGCACTGGTCAAAGATGCCGAACTGTTGTTGCTGGATGAACCGCTGGTCAATCTCGACTACAAATTGCGTGAAGAGTTACGCGTCGAAATGCGCGAGATTTTTAAACGCCGCAAGTCAATCGTCGTTTATGCCACAACTGAGCCGCTTGAAGCACTGGCTCTGGGCGGCAACACTGCTGTTCTCCATGAAGGTGGATTGGAACAGTTCGGTTCAACCCTCGAGGTTTATCAGCACCCGAAGACAACCCGGATTGCCCAGGCGTTCAGTGACCCGGCAATGAATTTCGTAACCGGGAAAATCGATACGGACAGCCTCCATCTGGGCAACGCACCAGCGGTTCCATTATCGGGGCATCTCAGCGAATTGAATCCGGACAGTTACCAATTTGGCATGCGCGCCAACCATCTGAAGTTCGAACGTGAATCTGTCGCCGAAATTGAATTTCAGACAACCATCGACCTGGTTGAAATCAGCGGTTCTGAAACCTATCTCTACGTTCTTAACGACAACCGCACATGGATTGTCCAGCAACAGGGAATTCATAGGCATCGGATGGGGGATCAAGCTCAAGTGTATGTCGATCCTGCCAAGCTGTATGTTTTTGACCTCGACGGTCATCTGGTTTCTTCTTCAAGTGAAGATCCAGCAGAATTGAAACAAAGGGTACGCTAATGGCGCAAATAGACCTCCACAATCTGGCACATTCATATCTCTCCAAGCCCACCGGTGAGTCAGACTTTGCCCTCAAAAAAATGGACATTGCCTGGGAGGATGGCAACACCTATGCACTTCTGGGTCCTTCGGGATGTGGTAAAACTACCCTCTTGAATATCATTTCCGGGTTGGTACAACCATCCCAGGGGGAAGTCCTGTTCGATGGCAGGGATGTCACTGACCGCTCTCCACAACAGCGTAATATTGCTCAAGTATTTCAGTTTCCAGTGATCTATGACACAATGACCGTCTACGATAACCTCGCCTTTCCCCTGCGCAACCGCAAACTAGCTGAAGCAGAAATTCGGCAACGGGTCGCTGAAGTCGCCGAAATGCTGGAACTGGATAATGCTCTGAACATGCGGGCGGCCAACCTGAGTGCTGACGCCAAACAAAAAATTTCCCTCGGACGCGGACTGGTTCGCAGCGATGTTGCCGCAGTTCTGTTTGACGAACCACTCACTGTCATCGATCCGCATCTCAAAGTTCAACTCCGCCGTAAACTGAAGCAAATCCACGCTCGCTTCAAGTTGACCATGATTTACGTCACCCACGACCAGCTGGAGGCACTAACCTTTGCTGATCAGGTGGTGGTCATGAACGCAGGACAAATTTTACAAATCGGTTCACCACAGGATCTGTTTGAAAATCCGCAGCATACCTTTGTCGGTCATTTCATCGGCAGTCCCGGGATGAATTTTCTCTCTTGTCAAATAGAGAACAATCTTGCCAGAGTCGGTGATCAACAGATTAATGTCGGCAGTGGCTACGAAAATTTAAACGGAAACTTCGAATTGGGAATTCGACCGGAATTCCTGGTGCTCCATAATGAAAATTTTCAAGGGGGGCACAAGGTTGTCATCAAAGTGGTAGAAAATCTGGGCAATTGCCAAATTGCCTCAGTTCAGTTTGCCAAACACAACCTCAAGGTCAAGGTTCCAGAAGGGCAGAAGATTCCTGCAGAGATTGGTTTTCTGGAATTTCCGCCACAATGGATCCGCATCTATGCCGCTGGAAACCTGATTGAAAGTAACTCAATTGAGAACCAGAATCTGGAGCTTGCGTAATGAACAAATGGGAAGATAATAAAGCCTGGTTCCTGGTCATTCCGGTCTTTCTGATTGTGGCCATCTCCGCCATTCTCCCGCTGATGACTGTAGTCAACTATTCGTTGCAGGACATCTTCGGTCCTGACAACCGGGTCTTTGTCGGCACCGAATGGTATCTTGATGCACTCACCGACCACCGTCTGCATGCGGCGTTCGGTCGCCAACTGCTGTTTTCCGGACTGGTGCTGCTGATCGAAATCCCGCTGGGCATCATGATCGCTCTGCTTATGCCCAAACGGGGCTGGGGAGCATCCCTCAGTCTGGTGCTGGTCGCGCTACCGTTACTGATTCCGTGGAATGTTATCGGCACCATCTGGATCATCTTCATGCGCCCCGATATCGGTCTGTTGGGATCAGCAATCAACGGCCTGGGAATTCCCTTTGACCATACCGCCGCCGCGCTTGACGCCTGGGTCACGGTGATGTTGATGGAGGTCTGGCACTGGACACCGTTGGTTGTGCTGATGGCATACGCCGGTCTTCAGGCGATCCCGGAAGCCTACTTTCAAGCTGCCCGTATCGATGGTGCCTCAAGCTGGTCAGTGTTTCGCTACATTCAGCTGCCAAAAATGCGCGGGGTACTGACAATTGCGGTGCTGCTGCGGTTTATGGACAGCTTCCTGATCTACGCAGAACCTTTTGTTCTGACCGGAGGAGGACCTGGAAATTCTACCACTTTCCTCTCTATCTATCTCGTCAAACAGGCGGTTGGTCAGTTTGATCTGGGACCTGCTGCCGCCTTTTCAATTATCTATTTCCTGATCATACTGGTCTTCTGTTACCTCTTCTACCAGGCCTTGTTAAAAGTCGGAACGGGGGATAAATCATGAAGCTGCAAAAAAGAACCATCGCACTGACTATCTACTTTATCCTGCTGTTGTTGCCGATCTACTGGATGCTGAACATGTCATTCCGCAGCAATGCCGAAATCATGCGGATTTTTTCTCTCTATCCGCTGGACTGGACTCTCGACAACTACATTAAAATTTTCACCGACAAGTCGTGGTATTCAGGCTACCTGAACAGTCTCTATTATGTCTCCATGAACGTTGTGATTTCACTGTTGACAGCACTGCCGGCAGCCTACGCTTTCTCACGCTACCAGTTTCTCGGGGACAAACATCTCTTCTTCTGGTTACTGACCAACCGGATGGCTCCACCGGCAGTTTTTCTGCTCCCGTTTTTCCAGCTCTACTCCACCTTTGGTCTGATCGATACCCACATTGCCGTCGCTCTCTCCCACTGCCTCTTTAACGTGCCGCTGGCGGTCTGGATCCTCGAAGGTTTCATGTCGGGTATTCCCAGAGAGATTGATGAAATGGCCTATATCGATGGCTATAGCTTTCCGCGCTTTTTTATCACTATTTTCATGCCACTCGTCCGTACCGGGATCGGTGTCACCGCCTTTTTCTGTTTCATGTTTTCCTGGGTGGAACTCCTGCTGGCAAGAACCCTGACAACCACCGCAGCCAAACCTATTGCTGCCACAATGACCCGCACCGTCAGTGCCTCCGGCCTCGACTGGGGGCTGCTTGCTGCTGCAGGTATTCTGACTATCGTTCCAGGAGCATTAGTGATCTGGTTTGTACGCAACCACCTTGCCAAGGGCTTTGCCCTTGGGCGGGTTTAACGGGGTAAGAATATGAATTTAACATGGATGGCATGGACACTGCCGACAGCAATATTCTTTATCACCATTGCCTGCATCCTGGTGGCCATGACGATCTGGCAAATCAAAGCTCCAAGTGTTGAACGTAAGGGTTTTTTGCCAATTTCCACAACTCCGGGGGATCGCCTGTTTATTGGTCTGCTCGGTAGTGCCTTTATCCATCTGGCCTGGATTGGGCTGACCAGTTTAAATCTCTGGATCGCCTTTGTCATTGCGGTGATCTGGATGGTTGTGTTGCTGCGCTGGGGATAGCAGTAACCGCAGAACTTCACGGAACCTGACTTTGACGGTGTTTTGCCCCCTTATACCGAAAAAGTATCCGGGAAATATTGTTCGTTGCCAAAGGGTGCAGAGGAAGGAGAGAGAGATGGTAAAGAAATTCCGCAGGAAAAGCTTGAATGTGGGGCTGCTGCTCAGCCTCGCCGCAGCCTTGTTGATGTTCTTTGCAGCATCCGCAAGTGCAGACATGGCTGCCGCTCAAAAATGGGTTGATAGTGAGTTTCAACCCTCCACCCTTTCAAAAGCCGAACAGATGGATGAGATGAAGTGGTTCATCAATGCGGCAAAACCCTTCAAAGGGATGAAAATCAAGGTGGTCTCCGAAACAATTCCTACCCATGAGTATGAATCCAAAGTACTCACCCAGGCATTTAAGGAAATTACCGGCATCGAGGTGGTTCACGATCTGATTCAGGAAGGCGATGTTATTGAAAAGCTGCAGATTCAGATGCAGTCCGGTGAAAACGTCTTTGATGCCTACATCAATGACTCCGACCTGATCGGCACTCACTACCGCTATGGTCATGTTGTCAATCTGACCGACTGGATGGCTGGCGAAGGTCAAGATGTCACGTTGCCGACTCTTGATATTGATGACTTCATGGGCAAATCATTCACCACAGGACCCAATGGTAAGCTTTACCAACTTCCTGACCAGCAGTTTGCCAACCTCTACTGGTTCCGTTACGACTGGTTTAACCGTGACGATTTCAAAAAGCAGTTTAAAAAACTCTATGGCTATGAACTGGGCGTTCCGGTGAACTGGTCAGCCTATGAGGATATCGCCGAATTCTTCAGTGAGCATGTCCGCGAAATTGATGGAAAAGCGATCTACGGCCACATGGACTACGGTAAAAAAGCTCCCGATTTGGGTTGGCGCTTTACCGATGCCTGGCTGTCGATGGCTGGTGCCGGTGACCAGGGGATCCCGAATGGTAAACCGGTCGACGAATGGGGAATCCGGGTTGATGAAAATAACCGTCCGGTTGGTGCCAGCGTCAGTCGTGGTGGTGCAACCAATGGTCCGGCAGCAAAGTATTCCCTGCGTAAATACATGGATTGGCTAAGGAAATATGCCCCTCCAGGGGCATTGGGAATGGACTTTTATCAGTCCCTGCCAAGTCTGGCAAAAGGGAATGTCGCTCAGCAGATTTTCTGGTATACCGCATTTACTGCATCGATGGTTGAAAAAGGCACCCCGGTCGTCAATGCTGATGGTACCCCAAAATGGCGCATGGCTCCTTCACCCCACGGTCCGTACTGGGAAGAAGGGATGAAGCTCGGTTATCAGGATTGTGGTTCCTGGACGTTATTCAAGAGCACTCCGGTTGATCGTCGCAAAGCAGCCTGGCTGTTTGCCCAGTTTGCTGTTTCTAAAACTGTTTCGCTTAAAAAAGCTCACGTTGGTCTGACCCCAATTCGTGATAGCGATATCCGTGATGAGTCTTTCACCAAACGTGCTCCCCAATTGGGTGGGCTGGTTGAGTTCTACCGCAGTCCGGCACGGGTTGCCTGGACTCCAACCGGAACCAATATCCCTGACTACCCGAAACTGGCACAACTCTGGTGGCAGAACATCGGTGAAGCTGTTGCCGGTGAAGTGACCGTTAATACGGCCATGGACAACCTCGCTCGCGAGCAGGACAAGGTTCTCAAGCGGATCGCCCGCAGTAAATCACAGGGTGACAAAGGACCAAAACTGAATAAAGAACGGGATGAAGCCTACTGGTTGAACAAACCTGGCTCACCAAAAGCCAAACTTGCCAACGAAAAGCCACAAGGTGAGACTGTCAATTACGATGATCTCATCAAAGCCTGGCGAGCAGGTAAAGTAAAATAAGCACCAAGACCTCTCACCATTGAGGTCAACACTAGAGGGGGTCAGAGGCACAAACTCTGACCCCCGATTTATATCCACTCAGCCAAACACTGAGATGGG
>JAYEME010000186.1:0-1877 GCA_034717915.1 Thermodesulfobacteriota bacterium | reverse complement strand
GTTGATGCCCAGTCCGGTGTTATCCAGTGGTACTACGGTGTTACTGAGTACGAGTACTACACTGTTCTGTTCGGTATCGGCCGTGCCATCGGTTGTCTGCCTAACATCACTTGGGACCGCGCTCTCGGTTATGCTATTGAGCGTCCTAAGTCCGTTACCACTGACATGCTCGAAGCTGCTGCTGGTATCAAGTAAGTTTTTAAACCATTTTATTTTTATGATATTGTTGGGAGACTCCTTTTGGGAGTCTCCCTTTTTTTTATCAACTCCTTTTGTTTTTAGCAAAAGGCGGGTATAATTCATCTCAAATTTGTCAGTTCTTATAAATGCTAAAGGAGTTAACACGGATGAAATACAAATTGTCAATTTTTACTATTGTCCTCTGTTTTGTTGTCAGTCTAGCTGGTTGTGCAACCAATACGACCCATGAGAATACAAAAAAAGGAGCTGGGATCGGAGCTCTGGTTGGTGCGGTTTCAGGAGCAATTATCGGTTATCAGAATGACCATTCTGGTGGTGCTCTCAGGGGGGCGTTGATTGGTGGGGCTGCGGGCGGAGCTCTGGGTGCTGGAGCTGGTGCTTACATGGATAAGCAGCAGACTGAATTTGAGCAGGAACTGGCTAGCGAAAGGGCACAACATCAGATTGAAATTGAACGTCAGCAGAACGAGATTCTCAAACTGACCATGAGCAGTGAGGTTTCTTTTGATTTTAATGCGGCAACGATCAAGTCAAGCTTTCACTCGCCATTGAACAAAATTGCTGAAATCATGAATCGTTATCCGCAGACGCAGATTGTGGTCGTAGGTCACACGGACAGTGTAGGCTCTGAACAATACAACCTAGAATTATCATTGCGCAGAGCTAATGCTGTTGCTGATTATCTTATTATGCGTGGGGTGATGACTTCACGAATGGGAACCGAAGGGCGTGGCGAGATAGAACCGATTGCCAGTAATAACGACGTTGTGGGGCGTGCGCAGAATCGTCGGGTTGAAATTTTTGTTGTGCCAAATGAGCATGCCGGGCAGTAGCTTTGTAACTTACGACGTTTTTTAGATCATCGGCTTTAAGATAATTGCGGGCAACCATGTCATGGTTGCCCGCAATTGATTCTGGTTCAGGGCTCTTCAGGTGTTTCTACTGGAGGTTCCACCGGGGCTTTTTGGTGGATATGCTTCTCTTTTTCTTTGCGTGTTGCGTAGATTACCAGTTTTTTATCTGTATATGATTCAACTTCCCCGGCAAATGATTCAATTTTAAAATAATCGTGAACCTTTTGTGGTGCATCCATGAAGAATTTGTTGAGTTCTTGAATCTGTTTCCGATTCAATCCGGCGGTTTTCACCCATTCTTGGAAATCATGATTTTTTGAGATAATGAGAGTTTCCTGTAAGATCAATTCAGAATCTTGAATCATCGTTCCCCACTCATCCTCATTGAAAGCTTTGAGGTGGGTCGGGTTGCGCATTGTTTCCATGGTTTGAAAGAATTCTGCAATTTCTGGATCTGCCGGCATCAGAGTATCAATGATGACCATCCGTCCACCACGTCGCAGAACCCGATGAAATTCTCGCAATGCTTGTGGCACGTCCTGAAAGTGGTGAGGAGCGATGCGGCAAGTGAGCAGAGTGAATGAGCCAGCCGGGAAAGGGAGGTCTTCAGCATCAGCTTCACGGAAGACCACGTTATCGACGCGCCCTTCCTCTGCGATATGTTCTTGCGCTTTTTTCAGCATTTGCATGGTGAGATCAGAGGCGACAACTTGCCTGACCATTGGTGCGAAAAAGAGAGCCATGTGCCCTCCACCACAGGCAACATCCAGCATATTGTCATCACGAGATGGTTTCAACAGTCGAGCCGCTTCTTCCAGCTCT
>JAYEME010000185.1:0-1883 GCA_034717915.1 Thermodesulfobacteriota bacterium | reverse complement strand
TCTGTTGCCCGCTCATAGTCATCCTCTCTTAAGTACATTTGGAAGATTTTGAGATTTTTCGCACAGAAGCTTACCATGACATTTCATAAATGAACAACAACATATTGGGTCGGACTTTTTGCTTAGCGACCTACGCCCACCGGGCGAATTTTCATAGAGTAACTTGCGTGTATCCCCATCCTTGGCTATCCTACTATAGGCAGCCGGGATGTTGAGACCGAAATGCCACTGGTGCTTTGTGCCCGTTGCTTAGCGTGGTCTGGGAGTTGGCGTTTTTTCACTGGTGAAGCAGTTGCTATCCCGTTCAGAAGAGAGCCAAATTTGACAGCTCCTCTTCTCGGCCTTGCCGAATTCTATTTTCGGAGGTCTGATAAATGAAGAAAGAGAAGCCCACAACGGAAAGTGTACCCAAGGTTCAAAAACATTTGCAACATCTGAATCAGCACGCAGCCGGGATTGACGTTGGTTCCCGCAGCCATTTTGTGGCCGTACCAGAAGGAACCGATGATCATCCGGTCAGAGAATTTACAACCTTTACCGATGATCTCGAACGATTGGCTGAATGGTTGGTTGCCTGTGGCGTTACAACTGTTGCTATGGAATCAACCGGGATTTACTGGATACCGATCTTTGAAATTCTTGAGCTCTATGGCCTCGAAGTCAGACTGGTCAATGCCCGACATGTCAAAAATGTTCCGGGTCGAAAAAGCGATGTTCTTGATTGTCAATGGCTTCAACAGCTCCATACCTATGGGTTACTACGCGGAGCATTTCGTCCGGTAGACCAAGTGTGTGCGCTACGAGCCTATGTCCGTCAACGAGCAACACTGGTTCGCAGTGCAGCATCCTACATTCAGCGGATGCAAAAAGCCCTGATTCTGATGAACCTGCTGTTGAGTAACGTTGTCACAGACATCACCGGTATGACCGGCATGAAAATTATCAAAGCGATCCTTGATGGAGAACGCAACCCTAAGATTCTGGCCTCCATGCGAGATAAACGTTGTAAAAATAGTCAGGAAACCATTGCCCGTTCTCTCCATGGGAATTACCGCTCAGAACATATGTTCAGTCTGTTACAGGCGGTAGAACTCTACGAGTTTTACCAACAGAAGATAGCAGATTGCGACCAGAAGATTCTGGAACAGCTCAAAGAATGTGATGCCTCGGATGGCAATGATCCAGACATAAAGCCACCACGCAGTATGGAAGAAGCCTTACAGCAGATGTCTGGTGTTGATCTTTCCAGCATCAATGGCATCAGCACCAACACGGCTCTCAAAATCATTGCCGAGATAGGTATTGATATGAGTCGCTGGAAAACAGCCAAGCACTTTGCCTCATGGCTTGGCCTTTGCCCAGGTTCAAAGATCAGCGGGGGCAAGGTTTTAAGCAGTGCAACCAAACCCGTGGCAAACCGGGCAGCAACGGCACTACGAATGTCAGCACTCACGTTATTTAATTCAAAAAGTGCATTGGGTGCTTATCTGAGACGGCAAAAATCCCGGTTGGGAGCGCCAAAAGCCATTACCGCAACGGCTCACAAGCTGGCTCGACTGGTTTATAGCATGCTAAAATACGGCTCCGAGTATGTTGATGCCGGCCAGCAAGAATATGAAGAACGCTATCGATCACGGGTTGTCCATAGCCTGACACGTAGAGCACAAGAAATGGGCTTCAAGCTAGTGTTGGTTGAGCCAGAAGCACAAATATCGTAAGTATGTAATTTCAGGTGCTTAGGTTGAAGTTACTCAGAAGCCATCTGATTCATTTTTGCGAATGCATTCATAAACGGGTTTATTTTGATTGACACTGAGATCATAGCTTTGTTATAAATCGCCCACTCTATAAGGGGCTGTAGCTCAGTTGGGAGAGCGTTTGAC
>JAYEME010000184.1:0-1887 GCA_034717915.1 Thermodesulfobacteriota bacterium | reverse complement strand
AATCCCGACATTCCCGACGCCTGAGTTGCCTGTTGATGTAAAGTTGCCATTTTTTCAGCCTCTGCTTTTAACACATCAGACGCTAAATGGGTATATATTTCGGTCATCCGAATATCACTGTGTCCGAGCATAACCTGAAGGCTACGTAAATTGACCCCTGCGGGAATCGCAGCCGCTGCTGGGCTGATGGCGTTCAACGCTGCCCTGCAGGGGGATGCTGCTGCCGAGTACCGGATGTTTTTTGAGAACGACGATGCCGGGGATAATCTCGGAAACGATTATGGAACCGACAATGCGGTGCTCGTCAATGACAACGGCGGGACGCCGATCAGCGGACTGATCTCGGGGCAGGCATCCATTGGTTTTGATTATGATTATGACGGCAACGTGCAGCGCGGGTCCGGTTCAGCCAACACCGAGGTGCCAGTTGTTCTGGTTGCCATCGGAATAGCGTCAGCTCAGTTTGTCAAGGTTGCGGGGACGATTGTCCGGTCCAAATCCAATAACTTCTCCTTTGTTGCCAATGATGAACTGACCTACAGCAATCCTGCATAAGGGAGGAACCGATGGCTGTCTCCTTTGACGGCACAACAAAGAGGATGGTGGTGACTGGTGTAGCCCTGGTAGACGTTCAGAGAGACCTGTACTCCGCCTGGAAGCACTGGCTGATCCTCTCTGATAATGCCAAATATGAACAGGCGCTACGTCCGGTCGGTGGGGATAGTATCGGTGGTGGGCAACGCTCCCCGGTCTACTTTTTTCTGATGAATGACTGGAAGGTTGTTGTTGATGGGATCGTGGTGGATTTTTCGTTGAACCTGTATTGCGAGGATGCCAGCAATGTTACAACGTTTCCGACAGCCCGATGGTGACCACTTCGGTGGGGAGCGGATTGTCTGCTGAACAGGAAGCACTCCTATCCAATATTGATTCAAATACAACTGACATTCCCACTGCGGTATGGGGAACCGACGATGCCAGGAAGCCCCTGGAGGAACATCCTGGTAGTGCGATTGTCAGTTCTGACAATCTTCGCGTCATCATCAAGAAGAGATCTGATGGCAGTATCTCTCACGAATTTGATATCAGCGCAGACGGGCGATCGAGGACTCCTGCATGAGTATTTTTCCAGATTGGATAGAGCTGGATATCGGGACTGGGACAGCGAAGGTCGTGGATATGCTGGAGGTTGAACTAGCGGATCCGGTTATTGAAATCGAAATGGAAGCAGCTATTATCGTTGACATCGTCAATGACTCAATAGAAGTGGAGGTGATTTAATGGCACGGACAGATATCAACCGTTATCGCGGTGACACCAAGGATCTGGTGATGAAGTTGACCCAGGAGAAAGCAACTTTTCAACTAACCGGTTTTAGTGCAGTGCTCGGTGTGAATAGTGAGGAAAACCCGACCGAAGATAATTGTGCTTTTAAGGCTACAGCTGCTGTGGACGTAGCTGCGGGGACGCTGACATTTCCGTTTGCAACTGAGGATGTTGATCGTGTCGGTGACTTTTATTATGACATTCAATTAACCGATGGTGCTGGAAAAACCAGTACTATTCGTAAAGGGAAGATGGCTTTTGCGCAGGACATTACGAAATAGTGGATGCGGGTGCCCCCAGTTAATTGACTTAATTGCCACCACCTGTAGAATGGCAACCAATAACAACATTAACAAAAAGAAACCACATACAAACTTTATCATTGCGTATTATATTCACCCTGATGATCGACCTGAACACTTAAAGCATAAAACAATCAATAAAGAATGAAGGGTGGCTGTCACAAGGAGGTTGTTTTGAACGGATTTTTCATAATAGTTGCACTCGTCGTCATATTTATCATTGTCCGTCAACTTTTTTCATCTCAGAGTGACCCAAGTG
>JAYEME010000183.1:3395-8492 GCA_034717915.1 Thermodesulfobacteriota bacterium | reverse complement strand
ATCAATCGCAAGTGACAATTCCAAAATAAACGCCCACTAACATAAAAGAGTTTGGATAAAACAGCAAAGACTCAATTTCCTGTTACAATAGTATCCACAAAACAAACTGACTATTTATCTCCGCAAGGCAGACAAAAGGAGCTTTGCCATGACAGAACAACGTAATTATCGGCGCATCAATTTCAAAACGGAAGCGGATATCAGCATCGACAATGATGTTTTTCGCTGCGATCTTGTCGATCTGGCTCTCCAGGGTGCATTATTCAGATCTGAACGGGAACTTCCTTTATCACTTGGTAAGCAGGTTCCCGTGAATATTTTCCTTCCCGATACTTCTGTGCGGATGAAGTTTGTCGGCGAGCTGATTCATCAAAATGGAAATTTCTACGGTTTTATTTTTACCTCAGAGGATGCAGAAAGTATGGGGCATCTACGCCGCTTACTCGAATTAAACTTTGGCGACTCAGAACAAGCAGAGGGAGAATTCAGCCATTGGCTGAAACGCGGCTCCGCCGATTAGAAACACTCCCGATTCAGCCTTTCCCTTGGCAATCCTGACTTTGTCGACTATGATGTGGAATCGACAATAAAAACTGTAAATCCAAGTTAAAAATACTGGAGCAAATAATGGCCGTTAAACGATGTCAAAAATGCGAGGCACCTCTTAAAGGAGAATACTGGTGCAGCAACTGCAAAACTGTCTTTAAATGCCCTATTCCCGGCTGTGGAGCAACGGTCAAGCCAGGAGCCAGCGAATGCCCCCGCTGTGGTCTGTTTTTTGAAGACTATATCAATAGTCGAAAAATGTATCGCCGCTGTCCCAAATGCAAGAAAAAGCAGGGGTTATCAGAACAACAGTGTCGCTATTGCCGCCATTGGTTCAACTGTCCAACTTGTGGAGACAAAATTTCTACCAACACTGTTCTTACCTGTCCCCGCTGTGGAACATCACTGCGCTAGAAGTCTGTTGATCCACAAGGTTTAGAATATTTTCTCATCCTCTGGGAGACACCATGTTGACCTTTTTACTGGCCGCCACCTGGATACTCTCACTCTTGACCGCCGGGCATGCGTTATTGAAAAAACGCGATCCACGAGCTTCTGTCGGTTGGATTATCACCTGCCTGGCAATTCCAGGGATTGGAGCAATCCTCTATTGGTTACTCGGTATCAATCGTATCCGTACCAAATCCCGGGAACGCCAGGAACAGGGTCAGGGGATGCATTGGCTACATGTCGATCAACCCCCACGCTCAAACGACATTGCAAACTTTCCTACCAGTAGCACCAGTCAGGCTCTGATTAAATTCTCTAATGCCGTTACTCGCCGTCCCCTCACTTTTGGTAACAAGGTTACGGTTCTCCACAACGGTGAACAAACCTATCCTGCCATGCTGGAAGCCATAGATGCGGCAACTGAATCAATTTTTTTATCCAGCTATATATTAATACCAGACCAGATTGGTCTACAGTTTTCTCAAAAACTAATTGCTGCCGCTGATAGAGGCGTAGATGTCAGAGTGTTAATTGATAGCTTTGGTGAACTTTATTCTTTAAGAAAAATGCGCCAGAAATTTCGTGGAACCAAAGTCAAAGCAACCAATTTCCTCCCCTTTACCCTGTTTGGAACTCTGTACTTTAATTTACGCAACCACCGCAAGTTATTAATTATTGATAACAAATATGGATTTACCGGAGGGATGAATATCCGTGACCGCCATATGGTCATGGATAAGAGTAACCCGCTTCGAGTGGTTGATATTCACTTTCGCTTTGAAGGGCCCGTCTGTGAACAGTTACGTGATGCTTTTATGGAAGATTGGCACTATGCGACAAAACAAGGCCGGGAACCGCGTGAGTGGACTCCCCCCCCTGCGGCAGGGAAAGCCTGTTGTCGTGGAATCAGTGCTGGCCCCAATGAACGGCACGAGACGCTCAACTGGATTCTGGTCGGTGCCCTCTCCTGCGCAAAGTCGCATATCCGGATTATGACCCCATATTTTATTCCGAATCGTGCCCAACTGACCGCCATCAATACCGCATCCCTGCGTGGCGTACGGGTTGATATTCTCCTGCCGCAGAAGAACAATCTCCCTTATGTTGCCTGGGCTTCAAACGCGTTGCTGTTTGAATTACTTGAATATAATACCCACATATATTTTCAACCCCCGCCTTTTATTCATAGCAAACTGCTGTTGATCGATGATGAATATGCCATGGTTGGATCCGCAAATCTGGATCCACGCAGTTTACGCTTAAATTTTGAGTTTAACGTGGAGATTTTTGATACTGAGACAGCGGGAGAACTGATACGCCATTTTGATGATTGCCGCGAACTGGCTCGTAAAGTTTCCGTTGAGGATATGGATAAACGCTCCCTGCCGATACGGTTGCGGGATTCTTTTTGCAGGTTATTTTCGCCATACTTGTAGGCTGATCAGCCATCAGAAACAGTATTGATACATATTTTCCTGCCAAGGTATTCTGGGTTTGGGGATCTGCAGGACTATACTTGTTTACAGGGTCACACTATTATTACTGCTTATCTTCGCCCTTACCACCCCAACCACCACGGATAACAACCTCTTCTTGCGTTATGGTCAAAGGTGGTTCTGCCATCAGATTGGAAAAAATCGTTGCTGCCAGTTCGTCGTCACTTGCAGGGACGTAGCCGTCTTGCATCTTTCCTGGAGAAAAATCGGGCGGCTTAGGAAGGAAAGCTACTCTGGTCAACCAATCTCCCGCCTCGGTTCTACAAGCGACACCATACGATGACAAGCTGCTTCCATTCCCTCGGCGAACAACCTCGTATTGCCGACAGTAATGTCCATGTTGATCCTGAAAGGTGGTAATCGGGGTCACACTGGCGCGCTGATCATCAATATTAAAATTCACACCGCTGAGCGCGGTTTCCATTCCCTGGCTGAAATCTTCACCCTGAAATAGAGACGAATATTCGATCCGTTCAGGCTTTGAAAAATCGGCAGCGAACCAGCCTGCCCCAATCCCAACCAGCAGCAGCATGGAAAACGCCAGAGCATGGACAGGTTGCCAGGAAACCACCTGAAACCAGGAAGCGATGCGATCTACAAGCCGGAGAGGTGCCGCATAATTATTTATTCCATCAATAAGACGCTGAGGCACCTCTTCATG
Organism: Thermodesulfobacteriota bacterium; assembly: GCA_034717915.1. GTDB lineage: Bacteria > Desulfobacterota > Desulfuromonadia > Desulfuromonadales > Geopsychrobacteraceae > Desulfuromusa. The sequence goes on along the minus strand of JAYEME010000183.1, from coordinate 5,339 downwards.
AAATGGGGCATCATACGCCTTCCGAAGCAGGGTTGAACTTTCCTTGAAGATGTTGATTCGCTCCTGTGCTTTGGTGTTGGTCAATAAAGCATTACCAACCTCTTCGGTTTCAAGATCATCAAGTTCGCCGTCAACATAGGCCATCAATTTTTCATCGGTTAGTTCAACCATAAGTCTCTCCACATTCTTCCACTAATGCGCGCCGACCATCTCTTTGTCACCATGAAGCAGTGTATTCAATTTGATGCGGGCACGAGCCAGACGGCTCATAACCGTTCCCACTGGAACCTCAAGAGTCTCGGCCGCCTCTTTGTACGATTGACCATCAATACAGACAAGAGCCAAAACCATTTGGTCATTTTCGGGAAGTTGCTCCATCGTCTGCCTAACATTATCTAGCATCAGCTTAGCTTCCATTTGGGTGTGACTTCCATCGACCGCCCCGCCACTATCGTACTCTTCGTTAAAGCTGGCATGGGAAGTACGAGCACGTTTTGACCTTGCCGCATCAATTCTCAGTGTATGAATGATTCTGAACATCCAACTATCCATCCGGGTACCGGTCTCAAATTGTTCCTGGCGACCCAGAGCCCGTTCACAGGCTGCCTGTACAAGATCATCAGCATCAGCCTGACTTGATGTCAAACTGTAGGCGAATCTTCGCAATCGCGGTAGCAGGGCAATCATCTGCTGCCGAAAATTATCGGTTTCTTCCAAACAAGTCATTGCAAATGAGATAAGAACTAAACCCAGCTGGCACATATTAAATAATCCCCCACAGTTTTATCAAAATGATCTTTTATCCTTTTATCTTCTTTTCAAAAAGGTTCACGGGGAACGAACCAGCCCCCAACCAAAAATTGTATCCTTGCCGGGAGAACCGATATCAAGAGCTCTTTTCCTGGCTATTTTGCGGAGTGCCTTATGCCCCTGCTGCATCCCCGGTTGATTAAGCTGATCGGCAGCCATGGCGGTAAAGTAAGCAGCGGCAAAAGAAGTACCGCTACGGAACCGACCCTGACCGTCCAGAGTGGGAGTCCAGATACCGACACCGGGAGCTGCATAACTTATGTATTTCCCCTGGTTGGCTCCAGCATAGGGGCGTTGGAACCGATCAATAGCAGTAATAGCGATAACCCCCTCAATGGCCGCCGGGTAGACCGGAGATCCATTTGGTCCATTATTTCCCGCAGCGGCAACAATGACTTTCTTTCGCCGCAGTACCGGTTCAACCGATTCTCTTAGCAGTTTATTTTGCGGCCCGCTCAGACTCATGTTGATAACAGAAACATCTTTGGTCAACAACCAGTTAAGTGCCCTGGCGATCATTATTGCTGAAGTCTGTTGCCGACCTGCCTGATCGACAAAGAAGGTATCTGCCGCGTACAGACTAGCCTGCGGCAATAAGCCAGGAAAACGACTACCAGGTTTACCAACAATCAGGGAAGCGATAGCTGAACCGTGTTCCGCACCAGCCGAATTATATTGACCGATAAATGACTTGGTAACGATACGTCGACCCTTCAGATAAGGAGCCTGAGTATCAACCACAGTATCAATCATGCCAATTTTGACTCCGCGACCTTTGGATTCATGGGTTGTCCAGTTCAGTATTTCCAGGGGATAATCACGGATATCATTGTGCGTGCGTTTATCACCGTTGATTCCATAGAGATGATTAACATCAAACAAGGCGTTACTGTTAGCTTTCCGTAGCTCGCGTAAAACATCCTCTACGTCAACTCCAGGTTCTGTTTGAAAACTTCTAATCCGCATATCAAGTTCTTCAAGATCTATTGTTTTCTTTAGACGTAAACCAAGATGTAGCGCCTGTTGATAACCCGATCTATCTAAATTCACAGCAATAATAGTTCTCGGTTCATAAGATTCCCCGGAAGAGGCAGACATCGCTTGGTTGTCCAGAGTAGAGTCATCGTCATCGTC